>VBHC01000113.1 GCA_005889535.1 Chloroflexota bacterium | reverse complement strand
AGCGGGTCCGCGACAAGTACCCGCAAACCGAGGCCTACAACGAGATCTGTCGGGCCACCCAGGACCGACAGGAGGCGGCGGTGGAGGCGGCAAAGGAATGTGACGTCGTAATTGTCGTGGGCAGTGAGCGCAGCTCCAACTCCAAGCGGCTGGTGCAGGTGGTGCGCGAGCTCGCGCACAAGCCGGCCTACCTGGTCGACACGGCAAAGGACGTCAAGCCCGAGTGGTTGCAAGGGAAGCAGCGTGTCGGCGTCACATCCGGGGCGTCGACGCCAACCCAGTTAACCCGTGAGGTCATCGAGCTCCTCGAGGCTCTTTAGCCAAACCGCGCTAGACTGCGCCGGTCGCTGACGTTTTAGCTCCAGTACCTCAAGGGGTGAACACATGCGCCTATACCCCGACCTCTACAGCCGCCGCTTTGCCTGGATGCTCGCCGACCTCCTGATGGTCGGCTGGATCTATTTGTGTGTTCAGGCCGGACTCTGGGTCAACAACCTGGTCCTGCAGCTCGATGCGCTCGCCCAGGGCGTCATCAGTGCCGGCAAGACGTTCGACAGCTGGATCCTGTCGTTCAACCAGGGGATCCCAAACGGGGTGCCCTATCTGTCAGACTTCCTGCACCGGACGGCCGAAGCCCTCAAGACGCATTCGGGCGATCCCCTGATCTCCGCCGGGATGGCGGGCTCGCGTGGCATCCACCTGCTGGCGCTGATCCTCGCCATCATCGTCACTTCGATCCCCCTCCTGTTCGCCCTGCTGATCTTCGTGCCCCGGCGGGTGCGGCTGATCTACGACATGCAGGGTGTCCATGTCACGCTCCGGCGCGCCCTGGCCCGGCCGGAACTCACCCCCCAGATGCTCGAGATCCTGGCTGGACGGGCGATCTACACCCTGCCGTACCAGCGCCTGCTGGCTTACTCGAGGAACCCGGCCGAGGACTGGTACCTGCGGCGGTTCGAACCGCTGGCCCGGGCGGAGCTGGAGCGCCACGGCCTCACCGTGGAACGCTATTTCGGGGCCCGCCCGGCGCTGGAGGCCTGACCCGCCCGAGCAAGAAACTCCGCTTGGCGCAGGTTGCTCTGGAGAGCCGCCTCGGCGGACTTCTTGCCATGGCCATTCAGCCACCGCTCCAAGCCACCACCCCGGAATTCTTCCCTATGGCGCCGGCGCGGACCGAAGATAGTGGACTGCCGGTGGCCCGGCTCGCCGACCTTCTGCTGAAGCACATTTACTTCAAGTCGCCGCTGTCGGCCAAGGATTGGGCGGCGGCACTCTGCCTGCCCTACACGACAGTGACGCCGGCCATTCAGAGCCTGGTTGAGCAAGGTTGGTGCCAGACCATCGGCCGAATGGCGGGGCCGGCGATGAGCCACGATTTCGGCGAGTCGCTCGGCTACCTGATCACCGACCCCGGCCGGCTCCGAGCCCGCGACGTGCTGGCACGCGACCACTATGTTGGGCCGGCCCCGGTTCCGTTTCTGCAATACGAGGCGTCGGTCCGCGCCCAGGTCAGCCAGGCGGACGTCACCGCCGCTTGGTTGACGCGGGCCCTGCAGCACCTGACCCTGAGCAACGACCTGCTGGTGCAGCTCGGGCCGCCGGTCAACGCCCGAGCACCGCTCTTCCTTTACGGCGCGCCCGGAAACGGCAAGACCACCATCGCCGAGGCGTGCGCGGAGCTGCTGGGCGAGCCCATCTACATCCCCTACGCGATCGACATCGAAGGCCAGGTGATGCGTCTCTACGATCCGCTCCATCACCAGCGCGTTCAACGGCAGCTGCCGATGAACTTCGACGCCCGCTGGGTCCTCATCAAGCGCCCCTTCGTCAAGGCAGGCGGCGAGCTGACCACCGCCCAGCTGTCCCCGTCGTTCGACCCGCTGATGCGCTACTACGAAGCCCCAATCCAGCTGAAGGCCAACGGCGGTATCTTCCTGCTGGACGACTTCGGCCGGCAGGACTCCTCGCCGCGCGCCCTGCTGAACCGCCTGATCGTGGCCCTGGAACGGCGTATCGATTACCTGACCCTGGCGGGCGCCGGCATGGCGGTGGGGGCCCCGTTCGAGGCGATGGTGGTGTTCAGCACCAACCTGGAGCCGGGATCGCTGGTGGATGAGGCGTTCCTGCGGCGCGTCCGCTACAAGATCCACGTCCCGGACCCGACCGCGGTGGAATTCCGGCAGATCTTCGAGCGGGCCTGCAAGGAGTTCGAGATCGTCTTCAACGAGGCCGGCTATAACTACGTGCTGGACCGTTATTACAAGCCCTTCAAGCGACCTTACCGCGGCTGCCAGCCGCGCGATATCCTCAACCAGTTAGACGAGGTCGCCTACTTCCTGGGACGTCCTCCGCGACTGGAACCCGACCTGATCGACCTCGCCTGCCGGTCGTACTTCGTGCAAGCGTAGGCTGACGGGCACGGATCGCGCGTCAACCACCGAGCTGCTCGGGCTGGCCGCCGCCAAGAGCGGGCATTTCCGCCTCGAGTCGGGGCATCACAGCGAGTCCTGGCTCGAGCTAGACCAACTATTCCGCCGGCCGGCATTGTTGAGGCCGTTCGCCGGCGAGCTGGCGAACCGGATCTCGGGCTACGGGGTCGACGCAGTCTGCGGGCCCCTGACCGGCGGCGCGTTGCTGGCGGCGATGCTCGCCGACCGGCTGGAACTGCAGTTCCTGTTTGCCGAGCGGCGAGTCAGCGAGCGGGCTGGTCTATTTCCGGTGGACTACCGGATCGCCACGTCTCTCCGCGGACAGGTGAAAGGGCGGCGGATTGCGATCGTCGATGATGCGATCAGCGCCGGATCCGCGGTGCGGGCCACCTACGCGAATGTCATCGAGCTGGGAGGCGTGCCGGTGGCGATCGGCGCCTTGCTGGTGATGGGGCCCGGGGCGGTTGCCTTCGCCGCGGAAAAGGGCATCCCCCTGGAGCGATTGACCGAGGTGCCGACAGCGATATGGACGCCGGCCGAATGCCCCCTGTGCGCGCAGGGCACGCCGCTGACCGAGGCAGGGGCGGGCTAGCCCCGATTCTGGTTATAGAACTCCACCTGCCAGCGCCACTCTCTCCGATCGTCGGCATTCCACCAGCTCTTGAGGATGCCCGCCTCTCCCCCGGGCAGGATGACGACCCGGCCGATGTCCTGCTCAGTCGGCCAGCCGTCTTCCAGCGTGATGATGTTTCCGCGACGAACGAGGTAACTCATCGGTCCCGGTTGATGGCGCTCGAGCCCATCGCCCCGGGCGACGAGATTCCCGGCGGCGTCGAGGACCCTGACCTGGAGTTTCTGTGGGGCGGCGTGGACCAGCACCCGGTCGCGTACGTCATTGGCGTTCACGCGAGACCGGGCAAACGGCAGCCCGGAGGCCCCCGGCCCGGGAAACCAGAGGTCCCAGGTTTCGAGGGAATCAGGCATGGAGATGTTTTAGCATCCCCAGACGCAATGACACCCGGGATCTCTCCCGGGCGTCACTGCAGGAGGCGAGGCGTTCGAGGTTACGTGCGCGTCAGGTACGGACCTGCTTGATGAGGCGGTCCTGGGCTTCGAAGATGATGTCTTGAATATCGAGGGCGCTGGGGCCCGACTGATCCATCCGGTAGGCGAGTTGGGAATCGACCGCTTCGACGATCTGGCGCAGGCGCGCCTGCATCTCGAGGGGGACTTCCATCATGTCGCTCTCGAGCAATCGTTCCACCTGTTCGAGCGCCTGATAGAGCGAGTATCGAAGGGTTCGGCGGGCCGACTCCTCCCGCCGCAATTGGTTGAACCACTGGTCCTGCTGGTTGATCATCCTGAGCGTGTTCCTGAGCATGGTCTCCCCCTAGCTCACATGACGAGCGCCGGCACACTGCGCGCCGTCCGGCGTCTGCCGCCGCCGGTAGATCCCCATTTCCGCATGAGCCTTGGTACGCTACCTCCCCTAAATGTGGGGGCTGATGATCAGGTCCAACACCATATATAGGTTCGCCGCATTCTACCGCCCGGGTTCGGGCAATGTCAAGGCCGCTGCGCCGCAAGCGATTGCAGCGACTACCAACCGGCCTTTCCGACTCCTCTCCCTGACGATTCCCCTTCCCGCGGAAGCCAGTTCTCGCGAGCGGGGACATGAGAATACGACCGGCCGATGCACCCGTCCAGACGGAACATTTGTTGCGGGTCTTTCTCCACCAGCTCGCAACGAGACGTGCAAAAATCCTGTGGAAAAGCGGTGTAAGGAGGCCGGATCAAACCCGGTGTTCGTACTTTCGCAGCGTCGCCGACAGGGCGGTTACCAGGTCGATGCCGAGATCATTGGCGAGCAACACCACGATGAACAGCACGTCACCGAGCTCATCAGTGACCGAACCGGACGGATCCTTCGCCGCGCGCGGTTTGTCGCCGAATCGAAAATTCAGCTCCCGCCCAAGCTCGCCGACTTCCTCGGCTAAGCGGGCGTACTGTGACAATGGCGACCAGTAACGGCCACGCTGCTTGAGCCAGTCATCGATCCGGGCCTGGATGGCGGGGAGCTCGGACGGCAACGGGGCGCTATCGGTCACGGCTCAGAGCGCCGGCAATCGCTGATGCAGTGTCAGCGCATCGTGGAAGAGATCACCGACCTCCAGCAAGCGGTCGCCGAGGCTTTTAATCGTCCATTGATCGGGTCGCAGCCGGGGATCGTCGAGCTCGCGCCACGCAATCGGGGCTGAGACCGGGGCCCGTAGCGCCGGCCGGACCGAGTAGGGCCCAGCCAGCGTCTTGTTGATGACGTTTTGGGTGTAGTCGATCCGGATTTTGCCGGTACGCCGCTTGACCTCCCAGACTTCGGTGACCTTGTCGGGCATCAGCTCGGCGATCATGTGCGCCAGCTTGGCGACGAAGCCGCGGCTTTCCTCCAGCGTATAGCGGCGCTCAATCGGGATGTAGACGTGCAGGCCACTCTGACCGGTTGTCTTCAGCAGGGCGGTGAGTTTCAGGTGGTCGAGCGCACTCTTGACCACCTTCGCCACGGCGATCACGTCTTTGAAGGTGGCTCCCTCGGCGGGATCGAGGTCCACGACGGACCAGTCCGGGTACTCCGGTTTGTCCACCCGCGAGTACCAGGGATGCATGTCGATCACGGCATGGTTGGCGAGCCAGGCCAGGGTGGCCACCTCCTCGATCAGGATCCAATCTTTGAGGCTCTTCTGATCCCGGTAGCGGAAGGTGGGGATCCAGTCGGGGGCGTAATCCGGCTTGTCCTTGACCCAGTAGCTCTTGCCGTGGATCCCGTCCGGGTGCGGGTTCATGGAGAGCGGCCGGCGGTTGTAATGGGGGATCATGATGGGCGCGACCTGGACGTAGTAGCGGATCAGGTCGCGCTTGGAGTAGCGGTCTTCCGGGAAGAGCAGTTTGTCCAGGTTGGTGAGATGCACGCTGCGCCCGCCGATCTCCCAATTTCCTTCCTTCTTGATGGCGGTGAGCGCCTCGAGTTCGCTGGCGGTGGCGCCCCGGATATTCGTGCCTAGTTTTTTCGCAATCTGCGCCGCCGCCCGGCTGAGCGGTGTGTCGGGGGTGTCCGCGGCCGCTGCCTTGCGCGGCGCGGACACGCGGGAAGGCGCAACCTGCGTCGATGTTTTGCGGGCGACCTGCGGGCGCCTGGGGCCCGAGCCGGACGCGCGCTTCGCCGTCGCCGGCGTCACGGCCTTCGCCGAGGCGGTCGCGGTGCGCTTAGCCTGCGCCATTTCGCGATCCGCATCGCGGGGTTGCTCACGACGCACCTCGCGCGGCTCGACGTCGTCACGTAAGCCGAGGAAGATCGGCTGCCGCATCACACCATCGCGCGTCCACTCCGCAAACTTGACTTCGGCCACCAGCTTGGGCCGAACCCAGGTCGGTTTCTCATTGGTGTGCGGCGGTGGCCCGCTGAATGGCGATTCCTTGACGATCAGCGGCTTCATCAGGGTGGCCACCTGAGCGAGCGTCCTTTCGTCGAACCCGCCGCCCGTATGGCCGGTGTAGACCAGTTTGCCGTCGTCATGGACGCCGACAATCAGGGCGCCGAAATACTTCCGGCTGGCACGGGGCGCGGTAAAGCCGCCGATGACGACCTCCTGCTGAAGGACCGCCTTGACCTTGAGCCAGGCGCTACTCCGCACCCCCGGTTGATAGGGGCTGTCGCGCAGCTTGGCGACGATCCCTTCCAAGCGTTTCTGCTGCGCCGCCTTGAAGAAAGCCTTGCCCTGGCCAGGGACGTGGTCCGAGTACTTGAGCAGGGCTGAATCGTGGACGATGTCGCGCAGCAGTCGCTTGCGGTCCTCCAGCGGAACACGGAAGAGCCGCTGGCCGTCCAGGTAGACGATGTCGAACACGACGTACTGCATCGGATGCGGTTCTTTCCCCCGGTTTTGCAGCAACTGGAATGAGGGGCGGCCCTCCTCGTCCAGCGCGACGATCTCGCCGTCGAGCACGGCTTGTTTGGCGTTAACCAGCCGGCTGATGGCCTGGAGTTGCGGATACTCGTCGTCTACGATGCGGCCGGCGCGCGTTTGCAGGCTGACCTTTCCGCCATCGATGAAGCTGACCAGCCGGATCCCATCCCATTTCACCTCGAACAGCCAGCGATCGTCGTCGAAGGGCGCATCGACGAGCTGCGCCTTCATCGGCTCGAGGGTCCTCGGCATCGTTCCCTTCTCGGCATTGGCGAGGTTGATCAGGCCGCCCTCACCCGCGTCGCGACGGCTCGACCAGACCGCATCCTGCCCTCGCTCGATTTCTTCCTTGGTGCGGCCGGTCTTTACTGACGTGTCGAATCGCTCGATGTCAAAGTTGGGATCGGCGGCCTCGTCCTTCTTCTTGATCAGCAGCCAATCCTTATCCGAACGAGTGCGAACCAGGGCGTAGCGCCCACCCAGCCGGACGCCATTGAGCCGGAACTTCACCTCGCCCCGGCGCAGGGACTCGGCGGGCGATGACTCCTCGAGTTCGAATGTCCCCCAATCCCAGACCATCACCGTCCCGCCGCCGTACTCCCCTTTGGGGATGGTGCCCTCGAAGTCGTAGTAGCTCACCGGGTGGTCTTCGACGTGCGCCGCCAGCCGACGATCGGCGGGATTCAAGGTCGGCCCTTTTGGGATCGCCCAGCTGACGAGCACGCCCTCCATCTCGAGGCGGAAGTCGTAGTGCAAGCGGGTTGCCCAGTGCTTCTGCACAACGAATCGGTTTCCACCGCTGGGATCGGGTGCACCTTTCGGCTCCGGCGTCTTGCTGAAATCGCGTTTTCGCTGGTACTCGGTAAGCGAACCCGGCATCAAATTCAGTTTGACAGAATGATTCGATGGCATCAGAGGTTGGTACGTCGACGGAGGTCGATGCCGCCACGGCTGAGCATCTGCTGACCCACCGTCGCGAGCTGCACGCCCTGCCGGAACTGTCTTTCAAAGAGTTCGAAACCTCGCGTTACCTTGTGGAGCGTCTCGATGCCCTGTCACCGGACCGGTTGGAGGCTGGCGTCGCCGGAACCGGCGTTGTCGCCGACCTGAAAGGCACCCGACCCGGGCGAGCGGTGTTAGTGCGGGCGGACATCGATGCTCTGCCGATCCAGGAGGCGGGTGAGCTGGCGTTTCGCTCGAGCCACCGGGGTGTGATGCACGCCTGCGGCCACGACGTGCACATGGCGATCGCCCTGGAGGTGGCGCGGGCGATGGCGCAGCGCCGCGCTCGGCTGTCCGGAATGGTTCGGTTCGTGTTCCAACCCGCCGAGGAACGCGCCGGGGGCGCCGCGCCCATGATCGAGGCGGGGGTGCTCGACGGGATCGACCGGGTGATCGGCCTCCACGTATGGTCGGAACTACCGGTGGGACAAGTTTCCGTGCGCGCCGGCGCCATGATGGCGGGGGCCGACATGTTCACGCTGACGATCCGGGGATTGGGCGGCCATGGCGCCCAGCCACAGTTTGCGGTCGACGCCGTGGTGATCGCGGCCCAGGTTGTGAGTGCACTCCAAACACTGGCCAGTCGCGAGACGGCACCCGCCGCGCCGATGGTCATTACGCTGGGTAGCATCCACGGCGGCACGGCGGCCAACATCGTGGCTGGCGAGGTGGTCATCCAGGGCACTCTGCGGAGCCTGGATCCCGGGCTGCGCACCAACATGTTGCGACGAATTGCTGAGCTCGCTGAGGGGATCGCGACCGCGATGCGGGGCCACTGCGAGTTCAAGCTCGAGTCGGCCGCCCCTCCGGTCATCAACGACGGCCGGGTCGCGGCGATGGTTGCCGACGCGGCCCGCGGGGTGGTGGGGGACGACGCCGTGGTGGCGTTCGAGCCGCTGATGGTCGGCGAAGATTTCGCCTACTTCCTGCAGGCGCGTCCCGGTTGCTTCTTCTTACTCGGTGGAGCGCCGGAGGGGCCGCGAGTCGGCCACCACACCGCGGAGTTTCGGATCGATGAGCGATGCCTGTCCGTCGGCTTTCGGGTGATGTCCGCTGCCGTGCTGCGGCTGTTGGAGGACGGCTAGAATTTCGGCCGGCGCAGACTGGGCCGGAGACTGAATCCGATCAGGATCAGGCTCACGAGCAGGCCGAGCAGCATGCTGAGCCAGTTGAGGGGAAGGCCGGCCACGGCGGCCAGCAGTCCCAGGGATGAGGCGAGCAAGGTCAGCATGCCGACCACCCGGACCAGCCGGTTGAACCCGCTGCGGTAGGGGAGATGGATCCGGGCGCGAAAGCCGCCCAGGTCGCGGGGCAATTCGAGGTCAGGGCTCGGCGATTGGGCGAGGTTCTTGGCCAACTCCGTCTGATATAACGAGCCGCGGCGAGCTAAGCCGTCACGCGACCGTTACAGTCGGCTGCCGGGAGCATGACAGGGAGCGGGCGCTCCCTATAATTTCGAACGATGCCCGCTGTCGTTCGAGACACGCGTACGGTCGAGCAGGTGATGTCCGGCCAGTTCGCGTTCTGCTTCCCCAGTACCGGCCTGGCCCAGGCGGCCCGGATGATGGCCCAGAACCGGGTGATCGAACTCCCGGTGATCGTCGATCAGCGCTGCCTGGGCTACGTGTCTTACCTCGACATCCTGCAGCGGTACGTCAAGGCGCAGCTGGACGCCCGAGCAGCCGATCTCGTTCGCACGCCGCTCCCGGAAGTCCGGCCCGACTTGCCCCTGGCGGACGGGGTGGCGCTGCTGCGCGAGAGCGGACGACAGCTGGTTCTCGTCACCACCTCGGCCGGGATGCCGCTCGGCGCGCTCACGGTGCGCGATGTCAGCCGTGCCATGGCGGCGGCTGCCTGATGCCGGCCCTGAGCAAGGTCCTGCAGCCGATCGGCGAAACCTGTCCCGCTGACCTCAGCGTCGCTGAGGCGGTGCAGCGCCTCAACATCTCCGCGGCGGACGGGCTCCTCGTCGAGAGAGAGGGTGGGATCATCGGCCTGTTCGGTCATCGCGAGGCGATCGCGGCCTTCGCGGATGGCAGCGCCAGGGTAGAGACCTACATGCGCCGGCCATTGCCCGGACGCAACGTCGCCGATTCCCTGGAGTCGGGAGCGGACATCATGTATCGGGAAGACACCCCCGTGGTCCTCATGACGGAGGACGAGGGCCCCCTCTTCAGGAAGACCTCGAGGACGGTGGGTGTCGTCAGCGCCCGCGAGGTGCTGATGGAGATCGGAAAGACCACCACCGATACAGCCTCGAACAAAGTGTTTTCGGGCCGCAAGGATCTCAGCCTCAACGTGCCAGTCTCACCCTGCCAGCGTGCCTGCCCGATCCACCAGGACATCGCGGCCTACGTCGATTACGTCTCGCAGGGACGTTATCTGGATTCCTGGCTTGTCATCCACGAGACCAATCCGTTTCCCTCGATGCTGGGCCGTCTCTGCAACCATCCGTGTGAGACCGACTGCAAGCGCGGCTGGGTCCAGGGACCGGAAAACGCGGTGTCGATCAAATCCCTGAAACGGTTTGCCACCGACTACGCCTGGGCCCGCCGGGTGAAAATCGACTGGCAGCGCGCGCCGGAGAACGGGAGGCGGGTCGCGATCGTGGGCTCCGGTCCGGCGGGCATGACGGCGGCCCAGGACCTTCGGCTGATGGGCTATCAGGTCGACCTCTACGAGCGCGAGGCCAAGCTCGGTGGCCTGCTGTCCGCCAGCATCCCGCACTTCCGATTCGACCTCGACCAGCTCAACTGGGAGATCCAGATGATCGTCGACATGGGCGTCAACGTCTTGTTGAACAAGAATGTCGGCAAGGATCCGAAGCTGGAGCAATTGCTCAACGACTACGATGCCGTCTTCCTCTCGGTGGGAATGATGACGGGTCGGATTCTGCCGGTGCCGGGATCGGATCTCCCCGAGGTGATCTCGGCGATGGAATTCCTTCGGGTGCGCTCCTACGACATCGTTCCCGACAACTTCCCACGCGGCGGCGACGTGGTCGTCATCGGTGGTGGTGCCGTCGCCACCGACGCCGCCCAGACCTCGATCAAGACCGGCGCCCGGAAAGTCTGGATGGTATCGATCGAGCCGGCCGACCGGTTGCCCGCCTTCGGTAACGAGCTGGTCGAGGCCCGCGAGATCGGGCTCCAGCTTCACACCGGCGTCATCGTCAACGGGATCAAGGCCGACGCGGGCGGCCACGTCAATGGTGTGGAGTTCATTCGGGTTGATGAGACGAAGCTCGAATTCGATCCGGAGAGCGGCAAACTGCTGATCAACACCGTCCAGAAACTGCCGGGAACGGAGCACGTGATCCCCTGCCGCTACGCGATTTTCGCGTCGGGCCAGATCATGGACTTTGCCCAGGACCAGGGGGTGCCGCTCACGCCGCGGAAGCTGATGGAGGCGGATACCGGCGGCCATACCAAGCTGGCGAAGCTGTTTGCCGGCGGGGACTGCGTTCAGGGACCGTCGTTCATCGTCGATGCGGTGGCCTGGGGCCACCGGACCGCGCGTTCGATCAACGAGTTGCTGGGCGCCGCGGTCCCGCGAGACGCCAAGCCGCTGACAGTCATCGAGTCGACCGACGATCACCGGGAGGCCGACTACTACAACCGGGAGGAGCCGCCCATTCTTCCCGCTGCGAAGCGGATGGACATGACGCCGGTCGAGCTACCCTGGAACGACGAACAGGCGATCACTGCAGCGCTGCGCTGCTTCCAGTGCGACACCGTGCACCATGTCGACGAGTCGACCTGCATCCTGTGCGGCGCCTGTGACGACGTCTGTCCCGAGAAGGCGCTCGACGTGGTGGTCTACGGGGAGAACCGTGACACCTCGAGCGGCGGATTCGTCGAAATTTGCAATACCGTGCTGGGTGAAGAGTTTGGTGGCAAGGCCGGTAAGATCCTCGTCAACTACGATCGCTGTACCAACTGCCGGATCTGCGAGGACCATTGCCCCGTCAACTGCATCACCTTCCAGCGGGTCCGCTTCCGTGATGACGCGATGCAAATGATCCCCTTGACGCCGGTCGCCGCCGGCCGGCAGGTCCCGGCCAAAGCCGGTGTCTGAGATGGCGCGGGTCACCGTCCGCGAGCCGGTCACCAGCGCGGTTGCCGTTGCCGGACGCCGCCTCCCGCCGCTCTGGCGGGTCGTTCCGCTCGCGTTCTACGGGCTGGCTTTCGCGCTGATCCGCGGCGACCTCACCCGGCTGCCCGGCGCGGTCACCGATCTTTCGCTTCACCTCTATTTCGCCGCGATGGTGTTGTACGTCGGCGGCATGTTCTTTTATTTCGCCTTCTTCGCCTACCGTCAGGAGGCCTTGCGCTGGCTGGGCGTATCGCTCGTCGCCCCGGGCGCGCTGATTCATCTCGGCGCCATCGTGACTCGAGGCATCGCCGATTCGCATTACCCGCTGGCCAACATGTACGAGTACAGTTCCATGCTCGCGCTGGTAGCGGTGACGGTCTTCCTGCTGATGACTCTCCGCTGGCCGGTGGCGTCGCTGGGCGGCGGGGTGGCGCTCTTCGTGGTGGTGGCCCTGATGGGGATTGGCTACGGCCTGTATCAGTCGCCCGAGCCGCTCGTGCCCGCCCTGCAGAGTTACTGGCTGAAGATCCATGTGACGAGCATGATGGCGTCGTCCGGGATCCTGGTGTCGAGCTTCGTGTTCGCCGGACTGTACCTGCTCAAAGACCGAAGCGCCTATATCAAGTCGTGGTTGCACGGCTCAGCGATCGCGGCCCGGCTCCCATCGCTCGAGACGCTGGATCGCCTGACCTTTCGTGCCATCCTGCTCGGCTTCCCCATCTGGACCTTCGGGACGATGGCGGGGGCCATCTGGGGCGAGCATGCCTGGGGCCGGTGGTGGGGATGGGACCCGAAGGAGACATGGGCGGCGATCACCTGGATCGTCTACGCCATCTACCTTCATGCCCACACGCTTCGGCTCTGGCGCGGCCGGCGCACGGCGCTGATCGCTACGGCGGGATTCGTGTCCATCATGATCACGCTGTACGCCGTCAACCTCTGGATCGTCGGCCTGCACTCGTATGCGAAGGGCGCCGGTTAGCGGGATCGCGAGGCGACACGCCGGCGCCTAGGGCGCCGGCGTGAGGTTCAAGCCCCGGCCAGCCCTGCCGAGTCACGTCTCAGGGGAGGTCAGCCCGAGTTGGCGGACGAGTCTCTACGTCACCTGCTTCGCACAGGCCACGGCGATGCTTGCCTTCGGCTTCGTGCTTCCTTTCCTGCCCCTCTACCTCAAAGAGATCGGGGTGACCCCGGAGAGCGCCGTGGTCTTCTGGTCGGGGGCGCTGGTGACGAGCACCGGCGTTTCGCTGGCCATCTTCAGCCCCATCTGGGGCGCGCTGGCCGACCGTCATGGCCGGAAAGTCATGGTGCTGCGGGCGATGCTGATTGGCGGACTGATCATCGCCCTCATGGGGCTGGTGCAAAACGTCGGTCAGTTCCTCATCCTCCGCATCCTGCAGGGCATGTTCACCGGAACGATCGCGGCTGCCACCGCGCTGGTGGCCAGCATCGTCCCGCGGGAGCGCCTCGCCGCCAGCATGGGCCAGCTGCAGACCAGCGTCTACGTCGGCATTGCGGCCGGTCCCGTCATGGGCGGCGTGATCGCCCAGGTCATCGGTATCCGTGGGACGTTCTTCGTCGCCGGCGCCATGCTCGCCGCCGGGGGCATCTTCGTCTGGCAGTTCGTCCACGAGCACTTCACCCCGCCGTCGACCACGCGACCGCTGAGTTTCTCCGAATCGTTGCGGCTGGGCCTCCGCTCGCGCACCTTGATGCCGCTCATGGTGACCTTGCTGCTGGTCCAGCTGAGCACCGCGATCGTCTTCCCGATCCTTCCCCTCTTTGTCGAGCGCATTGCCAGCGCCGGCGATCCCGTCAAACTCTATGCCGGACTGGCGTTCGGGCTCACCGCTGTATTCAGCGCCGTGGCCGCGTTGACCTACAGCCGCCTCGTGGACCGCAGCGGATATCGGCGAATCCTGATCTTCGCCTGCTTTGGGGCTGCACTCCTGTTTCTCCCGCAGGCATTCGCACAGAACGCCGGTCAATTCCTGCTGCTTCGTGCCGGACTCGGCATCTTCTTCGGTGTCCTGATCCCGGCAACCAACGCCATCGTCGGGTTGTCGACGCCGCCGGAGCTGCGCGGATCGGCGTACGGACTGACCAGCGGCGCGACGGCGGTTGGGAACGCGGTAGGTCCACTGCTGGGATCGACGCTGGCAGCGACCTTCGGGTTTCCCTCCGTCTTCATCGCCACCTCGGCGGTGCTCGCGCTGCTTGGGGTCTGGGTGATCACCCTGGTCCGGGAACCGGTGAACTCTCCACCCTGACCCTCTACACTCCATAGGATGCCGCTGCTCGACCCGTCGCTCGTGGATGGCGTGATCAAGCGCGCATCGCGATCCGGCGCTGATTTCGTTGAGCTGTTCGTCGAGCGGAAGCGCAACCAATCCATCAGCGTTGAAGAGAGCAAAGTTCAGCGTGTCAGTTCCGGCAACGATCTTGGGGCCGGGCTTCGCATCATCCACCAGGGGACCGTCAGCTATGTGTACACCGAAGACCTCTCCGAAGCCGGCCTCCTCAAGACGGCCGACCTGGCGGCGCAGGTGGGACGGCACGGTGGCGGGCGCTTCGCCTTCGGCGATCTCACCGGAGCACCAAGGGCGCCGCAGCCCATCGAGGTGCCGCCGCATACGGTTGGGCCGGAGGCCAAGATCGAGTTGCTGCTGGAAGCGGACCAGGCCGCACGCGACGTGAGCAGCGCCATCAAGCAGGTTGCGGTCGGCTACGGCCACAGCGCCCAGGAGGTTCTGGTCGCGACCTCCGAGGGCATCCATCATTCAGATTCCCGAACCCGGGTGCGCCTGATGATTCACGCGGTGGCCGAGCGCAACGGCGAGATCCAGACCGCCATGGAGGCGCCCGGTATGCAACGGGGCTTCGAGTTCTTCGACGACACGTCGGCGGCGGAGTATGCTCGCGCCGCCGCTGAGCGCGCGGTCAGCCTGCTCGATGCGGCGCCATCTCCAGCCGGTCCGATGGCCGTGATCGTTGGCAACGAGTTTGGCGGCGTCCTGTTCCACGAAGCGTGCGGTCACGGGCTCGAGGCCGATTTCGTCGGCAAGGGCTCGACGGTCTTCACCGGGAAGATCGGACAGGCGGTCGCCAGCCCGATCGTGACCGCCATCGACGACGGCACCTTGCCGAGCCGCTGGGGCACGCTGGCGGTGGACGATGAGGGCGTGCCGACTCGCCGCAACGTGTTGATCCAGGATGGCGTCCTCATCAGCTACATGTACGATCGGCTGCGCGCCGGACAGCAGAACCACGTGGTCACGGGAAATGGTCGCCGTCAGTCGTATCAGCACCTTCCGATCCCGCGGATGACCAACACCTTCATCGCGGCCGGAGCACACTCGGTTGAGGACATCATCGCCGCCACCCCGCGCGGGCTGTACGCCAAGAAGCTCGGCGCCGGGCAAGTCGACGTCACCACCGGCGACTTTGTCTTCGCCGTCACCGAAGGATATCTCGTCGAGGGCGGAAAAATTGGCCGTCCGGTGCGGGGCGCCACCATCGTGGGCAACGGCCCGCGCGCCCTGCACAAGATCGACATGATCGCCAACGACTTGAAGCTCGCGCCCGGGACATGTGGCAAGGAAGGCCAGGGGGTTCCGGTCTCCGTTGGTCAGCCGACCATTCGCATCAGCGAGCTCACGGTTGGAGGTACCGGCGTGATGCCGGCCGGCGCGATGCGGCAATGAATCCGATCGGCGAACGTGTCCTCGAACGCTGCAAGCGGCTCGGCTCGGAGGACGCCGAGGTCTACCTGTCGCGCGGAACGGAATTTACCGTTCGCGTTTACAACGGCGCGATCGAATCCCTCGTATCGGCGGAAAGCCGCGGCATCGGCCTTCGCACGTTCCGTGAGCACCGTGTCGGGTTCTCCTATACCTCGGAGACCGAGGCCGACGCGCTCGACGGCCTGGTGGATGACGCGCTCCTCAATGGACGGTACAACCATGCCGACGCGGCGAACGTGCTGCCGGTGACCCAGGCAGCCGATCCCCTGGCCGGGCTCGCGTCGCCGGCGCTGAGCCGGGTCGAGCCACAGCGGAAGATCGAGTTTGCGCTGGAAATGGAGCGGCGGGCGACGTCGCTCGATCCGCGGGTTCGGCGGGTCAGCAATGCGGTCTACAGCGACGGCACCGGAGAGGTCGAGATCGTGAACAGCCGGGGCCTGCAGGCATCGTTCGCGCGGACTGTCGCGTACGGCGTGCTGGAGACCATCGCGGAGCAGGACTCCGAGATGCAGTCCGGGTTTGCCTTCACGCATGGGCGCGATATGGAAGAGCTGGACCTGGCCGGGGTCGTGCAGGAGGCGGTCGAGAATGCGGCCGGACTCTTGGGGGCTCGCCCGGTGAAGACGGCGACCGTGCCGGTGGTGCTCCACCCACATGCCGCGGCGATGATCCTGGGCGTGCTGGCCAACTCGTTCAGCGCGGATGCCGTTATCAAGCGGCGGTCGCTGCTGGCCGGCAAGCTCGGTGAGCAGGTCGCCGCCGGGATCGTCACCATCACCGACGACGCCCGGTTGCCGGAAGGGCTGGCCAGCCGGCCCTTCGACGGCGAGGGGGTGCCCTCACGATCCAATGAGCTGATTGCGGACGGCGTCCTGAAGGGCTACCTGCATAACACGTACACCGCGGCACGCACGAACGGCCAATCGACCGGCAGCGCGGTGCGCTCGTACAAGAGCGTCCCCGAGGTCGGCGTGTCAAATCTCGTCCTGAAACCAGGTGATATCAGCCGAGACGCCCTCCTGGCGCGGGTCGAGAACGGCCTTCATGTCTCACAGCTGTCTGGCCTGAACACGGTGAATCCGGTGTCCGGCGAGTTTTCGCTCGGGCTGACCGGTCACTGGATCGAGCATGGGCGGCTCACGACGCCGGTCAAGGAGCTCACCGTCGCCGGCAACGTCATCGCCCTGCTGAAGAAGGTGGTCGCGGTTGCGAGTGACCTGCGCTTCATGTTCGCGGGCGGCTTCTGCGGCAGCCCGACGGTGCTGATCGAGGAGCTGCCCGTCGGCGGTCTCTAAATCGGCGGGAGGCGGGCATCCGGCGCTCACCCTGGTCCTGCTGTGGCTGGTTGGCGTCAACCTGCGCACCGTCATCCTCGGCGTTCCCCCGACCTTGCCGGCCTTGCACCAGGCGCTGGGGCTTTCCTACAGCGCTGCCGGCTTGCTGACCTCGCTGCCCGTCTTTTTGATGGCGGCGGGCGCGATCCCCGGCGCCTACCTGGTCAGCCGCGTCGGGGCGCGGCGAGCCGTCGCCGTCGGCCTGGCCCTGGTCGCGCTCGGTGCAGCATTGCGGGGTGCGCTCCCCAGTCCGCTGATGCTCTTCGGATTGACTGTCGTGCTCGCCCTCGGGATCGCGGTGGCGCAGCCGGCGATGCCCAGCCTGGCGCAGGCCTGGTTCCCTACGAGAGTCGGACGCGCGATTGCGGTCTACTCCAACGGACTGCTGGTGGGCGAGGTGATCGCGGCCAGCATCACGCTGCCCCTCCTGCTGGCGCCGTTCGGCTGGCAGGTCGCGCTGGCGGCATGGGCTGCGCCGGCTGCGATCGTGCTCGCCCTCTGGCTGATCGTCACTCCGACATCCGAGGGCACCGCGCCCACGGCCGGCGCCTGGCTACCCGACTGGGGAAGCGGGCGGATGCTCCGGGTTGGCTTGCTGATGGGCGGCGCGAGCCTGGTCTATTTCGGCATGAATAGTTGGATTCCGGACACCCTCGATGCGCGGCAGGCGCATGACTCGATCCCGCTCACCCTCGGCGCCCTGAACGCGATGCAGCTCCCCATCAGCTTGTGGCTGAGCTTCCGCGGGGATACCATGCTGGGGCGCCGCTGGCCGTACGTCGTCGCTGGGATTGGATCAACGCTGGCGGTGGCCGGCTATGCCCTGGCTCCCGCCTCGACCGCCCCCTTCTGGGCCGGGATGGCGGGGGCCGCCAGCAGTCTCGCCTTCATCCTCAACCTCGGACTTCCCGCCCTGCTCTCGCCGTCGGAGGTGGCGCGGACCAGCGGGTTCATGTTCACCGTCGGCTATGGAGCAGCCTTCTTCGGCCCGGCGCTGGGAGGCTTTGCCTGGGACTGGAGCGGCCACTTTCGATTTGCCCTGCTTCCGATGCTGGTCGGGGCCTTCGCCATGCTCGCCTTCGGGGCGACCTTGCCCGGGGTCAGGCGGCAAGCGCAGCCGGCGCCGTCCGCAGCAGGGTCGTGATGGCGTCGAGCGCCTTCAGGACGTCGGTGCGGTCGATCGCGTCGCGGTCGGAGCGGAGGGCGCGAGCCATCGCGATCACCTGGGCACTGAAGGTCAGGTAGCTCGTCAGGATGGTGCCCCGGATCGTGTGCGGCTTTTCCCGCGTCAACTCCGCCTCGACCGCGCCCAGCAGCCGTCCGGCGCGGCGAAGCATCGGGTAGGCGTTATCCCGGGTGAGCCGGACCCGGCGCAGCCGGTGGAAGTATCGGACATCCGGCTCCGCCGGCGGGCGGGTCTCCATGAAGTGCTCGGCCCCGGCAAGCAGCCGGCGCATCGCATCGTAGGCGGCGTCCAGCCGCGCCGAGCCGGTTCGCTCCTGCGTATAGCCGTAGTGCCAGAGAACGACAGCATCGGCAAAGGAGAAGAAGACGTTGCGATAGAGCGTATCCCCGGTCACGGTCGACAGCAGCGCGTTGCGCAGGCCCGCCTTCGCGTTCTTCAGGAGGGGGCGCTCGAAGAGATCGTCGACCAGGCCGGCCCACTGCGGCCGCGCCGCCTGGGAGGCGGTGACCATCACCTGGAAGGGGGGCTGAGACGGCAGGGTTTCGATTGCCGCGGCGATGACCGTGGATTCGCGGCCGCCGACCTCGAGGAGCGCGGCCCGGGCATCGGCGACTAGCGGGGTGACCAGCGCCGGGGTCATCCGGCCTTCTCGAGGGCCGGCCACTCGACCCGCGACCCGAGTTTTTCCAGGTAACGGATGTCGATCAGCTTTCGAGGCGCCTCGTAGTCGTCGCCGTTGAATCCGTGGTAATCGGAGCCGACCGTCATCAACAAGCCGTGCCGGGCGGCAAGCTCCTCATAGACCGGGATCTGTTCGGGTTTGTGCCGCCGGGTGTAGACCTCGAGCCCATCGATCAACGGCAGGACTTCCTTCATCAGGTCCTGGTCCGGCACCGATCCCGGATGTGCGTGCACCGCCAGCCCACCCGCCGCGTGGATGGCGTCGACCGCTTCTTTCGGAGACGGGATGGGCGAATAGAAATCGGGCGGCATGAAATCGACTGCCCTGCGCACGCTCGCCCAGGCGTCCCCTTCGGTCATCAGGCCGTGTTGCAGGATGAGTTTGAGCACAGCGCCCGGCATCACTGTCGGCTTGAAGGCAAAGGCGCCCAGATCGAGGCCTTCACCGATGCCCTGCTCGTGGAGGACCCTGATCCACGCCTCCGTCTGCCGGCGGAAGACCCCCTGGGTCCGGTGGAGCAGGGCGAGGAGGCGAGGATGGTCGACGTCCACCCCGTGGCCGAGGATGTGGCGCATCTGATTGGGCGGGTAGGTGGTGACCTCGAGGGCGCGCACGTAGCCGAGGCCCCGGCGGTGGGCGACCGCGCGGGCGCGGTTGACGCCGTGGAAGGTGTCGTGGTCGGTCAGCGCCATCACCCGCACCCCACGGTCGGCGGCCAGATGAGCCACCTCGTCGGGGTCGCGCCAGCCGTCGCTGACTGTCGAATGCATGTGGAGGTCGGCCAGCACGAGGCTAAGTCTACCGGCCATCTTTCCAGACCCCGGCCGCACCTGGTTTCAAAAGTGACGGATTTTTTGGGATTCCCCGTTGGGGATGATTAAGAGCAGTCGGCAAACGCTTTTCGCCAGGGGTGTAGCAGTGCTCGGAGAACTTGAGCTGATTCGGTTGATCGAAGACAACGACTACCCGGCACGCCTGATCGAGGCTGGGGTCGTCTGGGTCGAGATCGAGATCACGGATACGAAAACGAACGCCGTTCGCCGCGAGCGGCTCTCCAAATCGGCCTTCGCCGACCTCATCCTCGATTGGCGCGAGCGGAACAAGCGCAACCTGCGCGAGCTTGGTCCCGCCCTTCGCAAGATCGGAATCGCGGCCTAACGCCAGGGCGCAGGCACACGCTGCCGCTATCGCTTTTCCTTATACTCAGCATCACATGTTGACGGCCGGGAAGCGCGAGCTGGCGATGCTCGCCATGAGCGTCGCGCTCGTTGCTCTCGCGGGATGCGGCAGCCCAGGGGTGGCCACACCCACGCCAACCCCGAGCCGGCCTGGTCCGGCGATGGTGCAGATCGAAAATTCCATCCTGGCCCGGCCGCAGGCGGGCCTCCAGCAGGCCAACATCGTGTATGAGTACCTTGCCGAGGGTGGCATCTCGCGTATGACCGTCATCTACTTCCAGCCTTCCGGGAGCCAGCGGATCGAGCCGGTTCGGAGCGCCCGGCCGATCACGATCAAGCTCTGGCACGCGTACCACGGCGTCATCTTCTTCTCCGGTGCCAACGCCAAGGTGCTGCAGGCCATCAAGGAGCAGAACATCCCCGCCCTGAGCGAGAGCACGGACGGGGGCGCCTACTTTGCCCGCGACCCGAGCCGCCGGGCGCCGCACAACCTCTTCACCGACGGAGACCGGCTGGCCCAGGGGCTCGGAAAATACGCGCCCAAGATCACCTACCAGTTGCCGTCAGCCGGCCAGCCGGCCGCCAGCCCGGCGCCGGTCGCGGCCAACCACCTCGTCTTCAATCAGACGCCGTCGTACCGGGTGACCTATACCTACTCGGCGACCGAGGGGGCTTACGCGTACGGCACCGACGTCGGGCCGCTCGTCGATCACGACACCGGCCAGCCCATCAAGCCGGTCAACGTCATCCTGATCCAGGTCGCGCACCACAACGCTGGGTTCACGGACGTGCTCGGGGCGCCGGCCGTCGATTTCGACCTGCAGGGGACCGGACCGGCGGATGTCTTCAGCAAGGGCCATCGCTACTCGGCTACCTGGGACCTGAGCAACGCGGAGCTGCCGCTGAAGATCGTGGGCGCTGACGGCAAGCTGATGCACCTGCCGAGCGGCCTGACCTGGATCCACCTGGTCGACCCGGGTACCCCGATCACCGTCTCCTGATCTAAACTCGCCCTAACAGGCGCTCGAGGCCGGCTACCGTGAGGTGCCGGCCACTTTTTCGGCTAATGTTGGCAAGTGGTTATCACGACGCGCTTCGAGTTGGGCGCGCCGGTCGATGCGGCCTGGGCCTATCTGCTCGATGTCCAGAAGATCGCGCACTGCGTGCCGGGTGCATCCCTCACCGAGGTGGTCGACGACAGAACCTACTCCGGCAAGGTCGAGGTCAAGCTCGGTCCGATTGGCGTCTCCTATAAGGGACGGATCGTGATCGAGAGCATCGACCCCGGGGAGCACACCGTCCGGATCAAGGCCGAGGGCGCGGAGACGCGCGGACGCGGGGGCGCCTCGGCCGTCGTGACCGCCCAGCTCACAACCACCGAAAAGGGGACCAGCGTCGTGATGAACACCGATCTGTCAGTCAGCGGCGTGGTCGCCCAGTTTGGGCGGAGCGGCATCATGCAAGAGGTGGCCCAGCGGATGGCCCAACGGTTTGCCAGTTGCGTCGACCAGGAGCTGAAGGCCGCGACCGCGGCCGGCTGATTGCGGGAATTCTGCTCGCCGCCGGCCTCTCCAGCCGGTTTGGCCGTCAGAAGCTGCTCGAGCCCTGGCACGGCGAACCGATGCTGCGACGCGCCGCCCGCAGTTTCCTCGAGGCGGGGCTGACTCCCGTGATCGCGGTGGTTTCTGATGATCCGCGGCTCGCGGAGGCCCTGGCCGGCCTGCCGCTGACGCTCGCGCGCAACCCGCAGCCGGAGCGTGGCATCGACAGCTCGATTGCCATGGGGGTTCATGCGCTGCCCGGTGCTCATCCGGCGGCTCTGATCGGTGTGGCCGACCAGCCCTACCTGAGTGCCGAGGCCATCGCGCAGCTGGTCAGCGCCTTTGTGCCCGGCACGATCGTCGTGCCCCGATATGGCGACCACCGTGGCAATCCCGTGATCTTCGATCGACGATTCTTTTCGGAATTGATGCGCCTGGTCGAGGCGGACCGCGGTGGCCAGGTTGTCGTGACCGCACATCCTGAGGCGGTCATCGAGGTAGAGCTTCCGGCGTCGATGGGGACGGATATCGATCGACCCGACGACTGGCCCTACCCGGCGGTTTGAGCCTGGGAGGCGCTCTCGACGTCCGTCTTCTCGATGAGCGGTAAGAATCGCTCGACCAGGGCGGCATCCCATTGCTTCCCGGCGCCCTGCCGCAGGATGCCGACCGCCTCCGCGCGTGAAAGCCTGCCGCGATACGGGCGATCGCTCGTCATCGCGACGAAGGCATCCGCGATGGCGATGATCCGAGCAAACATGGGAATGTCATCACCGCCGAGCCCGTCCGGGTAGCCCGCGCCGTCTACTCGCTCGTGATGGTGACGAACGGCCGGCAGCAGTTGATCCGAGCGCGGCAATGCGCCAAGGATCTGCTCGCCGACAACCGGGTGTCGCTTCACCTGGCTGAACTCTGCGGGGTCCAGGCGACCTCCCTTTGAGAGCACATCGACCGGGACGCTCAGCGTGCCGACGTCGTGAAGCAAGGCGGCCTTGTAGAGCAGCGTCAGCTGATCATCCTGCAGTTGAATGGCGCTGCCGAGCTGGGTCGCCCAGTGGGCAACTTTCTCCGCCAGCCCCGCACTACTCTGCTCGCGATCCTCGACGGCGCGGGCGAGCGTCATGACAAGACCCTCGAGGTCGTGGACCTGGTCGTCCAATCGGGCGAGCCGTAGCTGGCCGCGCACCAGCGTCAGCAGCAGGGTGCGCTCCACCGGCTTGATGACAACATCGTCCGCGCCCGCCTGAAGGGCCCGCTCGCGCTGGACGTCATCGTCGCTGGCCAGCAAGAGCAGCACCGGAATCTGGCGGGTCGCGGGCGCCTGCTTGATCGCCCGGCAAACTTCGAAGCCATCCATGTCGGATAGCACGGCTTCGCAGAGAACGAGGTCGCACTGATGCGCCGAGAGTATGCGCAGGGCGGCCGCGCCGTCGGCGGCGGTGAGCACCCGGTGGCCGGCGCTCTCCAGGATGGCGCGCACCTCGCGCTCGTCGGACTGGTCGTCGACGGCGACCAGCACGGCAGTGGCCGAGTCGTTGATCCCTCTGGCGGACGGCATGATTACCTGCCCGTCTTGAGGAGGGCGGCCAGTTTGCGAAAATCGCGCTCGGCCGCCATTCGCATGAAGGCGAAGGCGCGGTCGTCCTGGCCACGTCGGCGCAGGACATCGGCGTACATCGTGCAAACCTCGGCGAGCTCGCCGGCGGCGCTGCGCTCGAAAAGGATCTGCAGGGCTTGGGTGAAGCGTTGGTTCGCCAGCCGGCGCCGGCCAAGGCGGTCCGCGGCTGCGCCTTCCACTGCCGCCGCGATGGCCTGATGGAGGTGGTCGCCGGATCGACCGGCCGCCTGCTGACTTTCGCGGGCCAGGACCAGGGCGTCCCCGAACTTGCCGTCCTCGAGGGCATAGCGAGCCAGCGCCCCAGCGGCGACCCCGATCTCGAAGTCGTCGTGGAGTTCGCGCGCGCGCTCCAGGCAGCGTCGCTGGAACGCGGCCGCTTGTCGCTTGCGTCCGGCCGCGTAATGGACGTCGCCCAGGTTGTTGAGGATCCGGTTGGCGGTCCGCTCGTGATGGATCCGAGAGTGGAGCTCCAGGGCCCGATTGCAATGTTCGATGGCCCGGTCGAGCTCACCGACCGCCCGGGCCGCCACCCCCAGCGCCATGTGGGCGTTGGCGATCCGTAGCAGGCTCTCGGCGTCGGTCGCGGCGTCCAGGGCGCGGACGAAGTAGGCCATCGCTTCGGCGTGCTGGCCCAGCCGGAAGCTACTGCTTCCCAGGTTGGTCAGGACCCGGGCGCGCAGCGCGGGATCGGCGTGGCGGCAGCGGTCGAGCCAATCGAGCGCCCGTCGGTTGGCTTCGATGGCGGCGTTGAATCGCTCCTCGATCTGCAGGACCGTGCCGATTTCCGAATAGATCGCGGCGTTCAGCTCCGCATCGTCGATCGGAGCCGTCGCGGCGGCGTCCTGCAATGTCGAAAGGGCCTCTGGATTTCGGCGTAACTCAGAAAGGGCAATGCCCCGAATCCGTTGAAGATCGGCGCGCTCATTCGCCGTCGCCGGCAGGTCGGTCGCCTCCGCCAGGATGTCCAGCGCGTGAGCGGGATCTTCCGCGCGAACCGCCAGTTGGGCGCTTTTGCGAAGGAGGGTCAAGAGTTGCGGAGGACGATCGGTCACGAAGAAGGAAAGCGGCTGCCCCAATCGCTCGGCGATCACGCGAAGTTTGGGGAGAGACGGGGTCGCGTGGTTGCGCTCCACCTGGCTGATGAATCCCTTGGTTGCTAGTCCCCGGGCGAGCTGTTCCTGAGTGAGGCCCCTGGCCAGGCGCGCCTCGCGAAGACGCTCTCCCACCGAGTTCATCAGCTGCCTCCGAGTATAGCTTGGCTAAACCAGGTCGCGGAAAGTATATTGACACCAAATTGAACCGGGTGTTAAATACCGGCTGAGCTGGTCGGGGCACCCGGTCCACCCAGAAGGAGGGTGCCCATGTACCGGATGTTCGCGATTATCGCCACCGTCGTCGCCGCTGTGCTCGCCGTGGCCGACAGCTTGCCTGGTCCTCGCTAAATCGGTTCCGGGGCTTGGAGGGCGCTTGCAATGGGCAAGCGCCTTTTTTTTTGCTCCTTAGGGTGAGGCGCTCGGGGAGGCTCTAGGCGAGGCGCTCGCGGATGCGGCCGCCGGCTGCAGGGCGGCCAGCTGTTGCAGAATGTCGCCGACCGTCTTTATCTCCTGTGCGTAGCCAACGAAGTCACCGCTGGTGAGGTCCCTCTGCGCGGCATCATAGTGGGCTTTGGCCGAGGCAATCAGCTGCGCGACGGTGCCACTGGGTGGTGCTGAGGGACCCGTCGGCGTTGAGGGCGGCGCCTGACCGAGCAGGGCAGCCAGTGCCTTGTCCAGGGTGTCTTCCATCGCCACGTTTTGTCCGGTTGCGGCGATCACTTTCTTGAGCTGCGGTTTCTTGACGTTGCTCGCCTCCAGGTAAACCGGCTCGATGTAGAGCAGCGACGTTTCGATCGGGAGGACCAGCAGATTGCCGCGAATCACCCGTGATCCCGGGAAGTTGAGGAGCGCGAACTGTGACTTGATCGCCGGCGCCTGGTCGATGTTCGACTCGACCTGCTGGGTCCCAACCACGAGGCTGTCCTTGGGGAAGCGAAAGTCGAATAACGTGCCGTAACCCGGCTGGTCGGAGCGGGCCGCCAGGTAGGCGATCATGTTGGTCTTCCCATTCGGCGTGTAGGGCAGGATGGTGACGAATTCTTCTTTCGCTTCTCCGGGGAGCCGCATGATGACATAGAAGGGCCGCATCGGCGATGGCCCGCCAGCCTGCTCCAGGTTCTCCTTCGCGATCTGCCACTGGTCCTCGCGGGTGTAGAAGGTGTTCGGATCCTGCACGTGGTAGGTGGCAAACTGCTCGGCTTGGACATTGAAAAGGTCACGCGGATAACGGATATGCGCCTGCAGCCCGGCCGGCATCTGGCTGAAGGGCTTGAAGAGCCCTGGGAAAATCGACCCGTAGGTGTTGGCGATCGCGTCCTTGCTGTCGATCTGGTAGAAGGTCGTGGTCCCGTTGTAGGCGTCGACCACCACCTTCACGGAGTTCCGCACGTAGTTGATGTCAGAGAGCGGGCCGCGATCATCCGCCGGCGGCGTCCGGCTGTACGGGTAGTGGTCGGTGGTCGTGAATCCGTCGAGGATCCAGTAGATCTTGCCGTCGACGACCACGACGTAGGGATCCTGGTCGAAGCGCAGGAACGGCGCCAGTACCGCGACCCGGTCCTGAACCGCCCGGTTGAAGAGGACCTGGGTTTGCGAGGTCAGCTGTGGGCTGATCAGGACGTTGATATCGCCGAACCGGACGGTGAAGGCCAGCTTGCGCAGCGCCGACGTTAGCGGAACGCCGCTCGTGCCCGTCCAGTGCGTCAGGTGGGTGGTGTCGGCCAGATAATCCAGCTCGGCCTGGCTGGAGTCCACCAGCACGTAATCGCTGTTATCGCTGCTGTGCCGGCCGAAATAAATGCCCGGTTGGGTAACTGCGGGCTGACCCGCCGGCGGGATGTTCTTGAGGGTCAGCACCGGGTCGCCCTCCGGCGTCGCCTCGTTGGCGCGCGCGGTGACCACGCCGTAGCCGTGCGTGAACTGGAGTTTGAGGTTGACCCAGTTCTGCGCCTGGGGCAGGAGTCCCGACGTATCCAGCTCCCTGGCCGTGAGAAGCAGCTGAAGATACTGGTCGCCAAGCTGATAGCGGTCGACGGCGACATCGGAAATCGTGTAGTAGGCTCGGAGGCTCTGCTGATTCTCGAGCGCCGCCGGCAGTGCCAGCTGCGGGTCCCAGAGGCGCGCATTCTGGACCGTCTGCGGGTTGCGTGCCACCGCGTCGGCCGTCACCGTGTCGTGGGGCGTAAAGGGCCGATCCGCGATCCCCCCGATGCCGTAAGCCTGGCGGGTGAAGGCGATCTCATTCTTGATGTAGGCCGCCTCTTTCGTTTGCTCGCTGGGGCCCACCTGGAAGCGCTGGATAATACCGGGGAAGACGACCAGCAGGACGAAGGCCGCGCCCAGCCAGACAACCAGCGCGGCGGGTAGCGGGGTGAGTCGAGCCCCAACGGCATTCGCGAGCAGGCCGACGGTGATCAGCACCATCAGCACCGTCATGATCCAGTAGGCGGGGATGCGGGCGGCCACATCGGCGTAGCCGACGCCGTAAACGAAGCCACGCCGGCTCAGTAGCAGCTCGTAGAGGTCGAGCCGGTAATGGATGGCCAGCAGGGCGGCGAAGGCCGCCGCCAGGATCGAAAGATGACGGATCGCCCGCGCCGGGAGCAGCAGGTTCTGGAATCCCGCCCGCGACGCGTAGAGGCCGGCGACGACGAGGATCATCAGGATCACGACACCGAGCAACCAGCCCCACAGGAAGCGGTAGAAGGGAAGCGTAAAGACGTAAAAGGAAACGTCCTTATGCCAGATCGGATCCTGGACGTTGAACGGTTTCTGATTGAGGAAGGTCAGGATCGTCTGCCACTGGCCCGAGGCGATTTGCCCGAATAGGAGGCCAAGCAAAAAGACACCCAGCAGGGCGAGGATCGTCGACGGGGTAGTGACCAGGCGTTGCCGGATGCCGATCGATGACAGGCGCCGCCCGGAGTTCAGGACCAGCAGGACGTTGGCGGAGCCGATCACCCAGAAGAGAATGGCAAAGATCAGGAAGGACCAGATCTGCGCCGCGAACCGGGTGCCGAAGACGCCACCGTAGCCGAGGGCGCGGAACCACAGGAAATCCGTGTAGAGCGTGGCGAATGGCTTGAGCAGGAAGAGAAGCAGCAGCAGCGCGGCGATCACGACAATCCACATCACCCCACGGCGGGAAATGCGGAAGGTGGGGAAGCTCGGCTCGGTCGGCAGGCGGCCGAACGGCGATTCACTGTTGAAGAATCCGCGCGGGGGAACCCGCCTAGACACGGCTCATTGCGGCACGCCCTGGATACGGTACGGTGCTACCCACCTCTTCCTCGATCTGTAGGAGCCGATTGTACTTCGCCACCCGTTCCGACCGTGACGGCGCTCCGGTTTTTATCTGGCCGGCGCTCGTCGCGACCGCGAGGTCGGCGATGAAGGTGTCCTCGGTTTCTCCGGAGCGATGGGAAATGACTGTCGTGTAGCCGGCGCGGCGAGCCGTTGCCATCGTTTCCAGCGTCTCGGTCAGGGTCCCGATCTGGTTGAGCTTGATGAGGATGCTATTCGCGATCCCACCCTCGATGCCGTGCCGAAGGCGGACCACATTGGTCACGAAAATGTCGTCGCCGACCAGCTGCAGCCGTTTGCCCAGCCGGGTGGTGAGCGTCCGCCAGCCGTCCCAGTCGTCTTCCGCCAGCCCGTCCTCGATCGAGATCACCGGATAGCGATCGACCCACGACGCCCAGAGATCGACCAGTTCCTGGCTTAAAAGCGTTCGGCCTTCCCCCTTCAGTTCGTAGCGGCCGTCGCGATAGAGCTCGGACGCTGCGGGATCCAGCCCGATGAAGACCTCCTGGCCCGGCTGGTGGCCGCTGCGCTGGATGGCCTCGACGAGCAGCGTCATTGCCTCCTCGTTGGCCTCCAGCTCGGGGGCAAAGCCGCCCTCGTCGCCCTGTCCGGTACTCAGACCGCGCTCGTGCAATGTTTGTTTGAGGGCGTGGAAGACCTCGGCGCCCCAGCGAAGTCCTTCAGCATAGCTGGGGGCTCCGGCGGGAACCACCATGAACTCCTGGAAGTCGACCTTCGTCTGCGCATGTTTGCCGCCATTGAGGATGTTCATCATGGGCACCGGCATCAGCAGGTCGCGGTCGCCGGCGAGATAGCGGTAGAGCGGCTTGCGGGCGGCGAGCGCTGCCGCCCGGGCAACCGCCAGTGAGGCGCCGAGGACGGCGTTCGCGCCGAGCCGTGATTTGTTGGCGGTCCCGTCCAGGTTGATGAGGCGTTCATCGATCGCACGCTGGTCGCTCGCGTCGCTGCCGCGCAACGCCGCCGCGATCTCCTGGTTGACATGCCCCACGGCCTTGCGCACGCCCTTTCCGCCGTAGCGGCGCTGATCGCCATCACGAAGCTCGACCGCTTCGTGGGCACCGGTTGAGGCCCCCGACGGGACGGCGGCGCGTCCGATTTCGCCAGCCTCCAGCAGCACATCGACCTCAACCGTAGGATTTCCGCGCGAGTCGAGGATCTCCCGCCCCTGGATGCGCGCGATCGAGCTCCGGCTCACAGGTCGTCGTCGTCCATGCCGTTGGCTTCGTCCGGGCCGGCTTCCCCCATCTCGTCGACGACCTGATCGAAATCCTCGCCCAGCTCGTCGCCACCCAGCTGCTGGCCCATGTTCTTCGCCCAACGGGCCATGCTCTTTGGATCGTTCTCGTCGACATCCGAGAGTCCGGCGTTATCGCTGAGCTGATCCAGCCGGCTGTCCTCGCTGAGCACCTGGGCGGTACGCGAGATCAGCCGGGTCAGGTGGCGAGCACCGCAGCTGGGACATTGGGGCGAGGCTTCGACGGCAGACAGGCTGCGAAAGAAAATCGATGGCCGTTTGCCACAGTCGGCGCAGCGATACTCGTAAATCGGCATCGGCGCCCTAAACTTAGCGCATGGCAGACCAACACTCGACGCAGAAACCGGCAGGGACGTCGGAGAACCGCGAGTCGGAAGGAACCGAGCGTGTCCGCGAGGTGATCCGCGACGGCTTCTACACGATGCTGGGGGCTGCCAGTTGGGCGTTCGAAAAGACCGATGAGATGGCCCATAACTGGCTGCACCAGGGACGGACGAGCGGCGATGAGAGCCGCCGGCGTTTCGACGACTTTGCCTCTCGGACGCGGCGCGCTGGGGAAGACCTGGGTCGGCGCGTCCAGGAGGGGGTGCGGAGCGCCAGGATGCCGCTCGCGACCCGGGAGCAGGTCGAGAACCTGGAGCGCCAGGTTGCGGAACTCAGTCGCCAGCTCGAAGGCATGCGTGGTTCTTCCGAGAGCTCACCGGCGAATCCGCCGGGACGAGGTCGCGGGCAGACGTAACCGGGCCGGCGCGTTTTCCCACGGCCGATCGCTAGCCGTGCTTTTTGTGGCGGCCGCCCCCGTTGTCGCCTCCACCCCCGCAACCCTCTTCACACCGTGAGGGTGGCGGCTGCTGCGACTGCGCCAGTTGCTCGGTCCCGGGGAGCAGGTAGGCGGTGTAGCCATTCATGCCGACGGCATGCAGCCCGTCGGGCACGGCGTACCAGCTGTCCGGCTGGCCGTTGAGCACCTGCGTCATGAAGCCGTGGAAGATCGGGGCCGCGCCCACGATGCCGCTCACGTTGCGCATCGGCGTGTGATCGGCATTGCCGACCCAGACCGCCACGGCCAGATTCGGTGTAAACCCGACCGTCAGGTTGTCGCGGAAGTCGTTGGTGGTCCCCGTCTTGGCCGCGACGTGATGTCCGGGGATGACGAGGTCGCTGTTGCGGCCGAACTCGAGGGATCGATTGCGGTCATTGGACAACATATCCGCCATGATGAAACTGACCTGCGGGGTCAGGGCCGCCTTGCCCTTGCCCTCGGCGTACCGATAGAGCGTGGTGCCATCGTGCGCCATGATCTTCAGGATCGCTTGCGGATGGCGGTAGGTCCCCTGCGCCGCCAGGGTGCTGGCCCCGGCCGCCATATCGATCAGCGGCACCTCGTAGCCGCCGAGCGTCAGGCTGGGCTGGTAGGCGCTGGCGGGCTGCGTCAGGGTTTCCACGCCCATCCGGCGAGCGACGTCGACGACCCGGTCGACGCCGGTTCCCATCTCCACCTTGACGGCGGGGACGTTGAGCGAATTCCCGAGGGCGAAGGGAATCGGCTGCCAGCCGTGGAAACTGCCGTCATAGTTGCGCGGCGTGTAGGTGCTGCCATCCGCGAGGCGAATCTGCACCGGCGAGTCGTCGATCCAGGAGCCCATCGTGAATTTGCCGGACTCGATCGCGGCGGTGTAGGTAAACATCTTGAAGGCGGAACCCGGCTGGCGCGGAATGATGGCCATGTTGTACTGGCCGCCCGGCACGTCCGGCCCGGCTGACCCGACCATGGCCAGCACGGCACCCGACTTCGGGTCGACCGCAACCAGCGCACCATCGGTGACGTGCTGCCGCTGCAGGGCCGCCACTTTTTCCCGCACCTGCTGTTCTGCGATCGATTGAAGGTTCCAGTCGAGCGAGGTGATCACGGTCAGGCCGCCGTTCTTGAGGAGTTCCTCCCCATAGGTCTTTTCCACCTGGGCGGCCACCCAGTGGACGAATCCGGGCGCCTTGACGTCGTCCGCCGAGGTTGGTTTTTGCAGCGTGAGCGGCTGGGCGAAGGCGGACTGTGCCTGGGCGGTTGTGATTTCTCCTGCCTTGACCATGGCGTCCAGCACGACTCGCTGCCGCGCCTTCGCGCCGTTGAGGTTGCTGAACGGATCCAGCGCCGTTGGTGCCTGGGGGAGTCCGGCGAGCAGTGCCGCCTCCGATAGAGACAGCTGATGGGCGGTTTTCCCGAAGTAGGTCTGGGCTGCTGCCTCGACGCCATAGGACTGGTTCCCGTAGTAAATCCGGTTCAGGTAGGCCTCCAGGATCTGCGACTTCGAGTACTGGTGCTCGATCTCGACCGCCAGAATCGCCTCGTCCAACTTGCGCAGCACGGCCCGATCCCCCGACAGGTAGATGTTTTTCACCAGCTGCTGGGTGATGGTGCTGCCGCCCTGGTTCAGCCGGAGATGGATCAGATCGTCGAGGCCCGCCTGCCCGGTGCGCAGCAGGTTCAGACCGCCATGCTGGTAGAAGGTGCGGTCTTCCACGGCGATCGTGGCCTCTCGCATCGAGGGGGCGACCTGGCTCAGCGGCACGATGTGCCGCCGCTCGGAACCTTGGTGGATCTCCGCCAGCAGGATGGTCCCGGTTCGGTCATAGATGCGAGTCGAAAGTGGCAGGCGGGCTGTGCTCAGGTTGGAGGTCGAGGGGAGGCCGGCCCAGACGTAGAGCATCCCCGGGAGAACCACGAGCAGGACCGCCAGAAAGATCGCGGGCGGCACCATCCAGGATCGGAACTGGAGCCGGCGGGGGCCTGCCACGACCCGACGGCCACACGCGGAGCAATATCGACTGTCGGGCTTGAGTCGATATCGACACGCCGGGCAACGGGATTCGGCAGGTTCCATATATAAGTTCAAACGCAAACGGGTAGCATTGATGTCTGGGGATAGCCAGTTTTCACTAGCAGATTAGATTATAGGCTGATAGTCACATGGGTCCCTGCCCTCCCGCAAGGGGGGCCGGGACTTCTATGCCGGGATGACTCGGGCGCCGAGCACACCGGCGAGATGCGCCAGTGCCCACTTCTGGACCTCGTCCCCGGGATGCCCGGGCGCATCGAAGGTCGCGACCGCCGACGCCGGCACCACCACCTGGTAATCGCGGTTGCGCAGATCCGCCACGGTGTGCAGAACACAGATATCGGTGCAGACACCGATGACAGTCACCTGCTCCGGCCGGGCGGCCTCCAGCAGCGCGTCGAGGTTGGTCTCAAAGAAGCCGGAGTAGCGGCGCTTGCGGATCAGGGTCGCGTCGTTCAGAAATGGTTGGAGCTCTTCGACCACATCCGCTTCCTTAGTTCCGCGCACGCAATGCACCGGGAAGACTTCGAACTCCCGGTCGTTTGGATCATGGGTATCGGCCAGAAAGACCAGCTGGTCGCCGGCCCGCTGACGGGCCTCGATCGCGTCGCGGATCCGGGGGATCGCCGCGTCGCACCGAGGGGACGCCAGGTTACCCGCCTTGCAAAAACCGTTGAGGACGTCGACCACGATCGTGACGTTCGCCATGCTCAGCTGACGGGCTCGAGGCGTGGGTTCGGCCGGTAGCGCCGGCCGGCCTTCGCGCAGGGGCGGCCTTCGAGCATGACGACATCCGCGGTGAAGTCGTAGACACCCTTGAAGAAGGCACTGCCCACGCCGTATGCGTCGACCGGCACCTGCTCGCGCTCGAACCGCTCGATCTTCTCGACGTTGAAGCCGCCGCTGGCCACGATCTTCACGTGCTCGAACCCTTCCCGGTCGAGGGCGCGGCGTACCAGGGTGCAGAGTTGCGGGTTGACACCGCGCGGGTCAAAGTCGCCCATCAGCTTCTGGATGCTGACGTCGACCATCGTTTCCGAGGTGTCGAGGCGGACTCCCCAGAGCCGGTCACCCAAGGCTCGCGCCAGCGCCAGCGACGTCCGAACGCAATCGTTGTCCCAGTCGACGAGGACAACGAGGTTCACGCTGGGATCCACGAACTCTGCATACTTCTGGGCGGCCAGGACGGTGTCGCCGTTGTACGCGGCGATCAGCGAATGGGGGACGGTGCCGGTGCCCTTGCCGCCCCACCAGGACGCCTGGGCATCGGTTGAAACGCCGATCGCGCCCGAGACGTGCGCGGCATAGCCGTCGCCTGTCTGCACCAGGTGATGGTCATGACGCGCCGGGAAGAAAATGATCTGCTTGCCTTGCGCGGCCTCGACCACTCGCCGGACATTGGTGGCGACCTTCGTGCGCCGCGACAGGACGCCGAGGTACACCGTCTCCAGGCGGGCGAAGAGCGAGTAGTCGCCCTCGATCGTCATCGCCGTTTCCCACGGCGCGACCTCGTCGCCGTCATAGAGGGCGTGCACCCGAAGCTGCGAGAAATCCTCGGAACAGAGCTTGACGATGGCGATGGCCTCGTCCATGCCGCCGATGATGGCGTGCTGTTTCTGGAAGACCTGCATCAGCACCTGTGGATGTCGGCGGTCAGCACGGAGCACATCGACTGTGCGATTGAAGTAGACATCGCTGTAATACCCCTCGCGGATCCGTTCCACGTTGAGCCGGAAGACGGAGGGATCGAGTCGTTCCCGGCGCCGCACCGGCGACGCGGTTACCGCGCCCGTAGCCACGGCCTGATGTTAGCGAGCCCGGCAGGGCGAGCCGGCCTTTCGGCCGAATGAGCGCCCCTGCGCGGTTTAGGTCGCGCCGATCCGCCGGTATCGCTGGTAACGGTTCTCCAGCAGCCGATCGACGGCCACCGCTTCGAGGGTGGCCAGCTGCCGGCGCAGCGCCGCACCGGCGGCGTCGGCGGCCATGCCGTAATCATGCTGGGCCCCGCCCGGGGGTTCGGGCACGATCTCATCAGCCAGGCCCATCCGCTTCAGGTCGGCAGCGGTCAGCTTCAAAGCCTGCGCCGCCTCCACCTTGCGGGCGATGTCCCGCCAGAGAATCGAGGCGCACGCCTCCGGCATGGCGACGCTGTAGATCGAGTGCTCCATCATCAGCAGCCGGTCGCCAACGCCGATCCCGAGGGCGCCTCCGCTGCCCCCCTCGCCCAGGACCAGAGTCACGATTGGAATCCGAGCCTGCGCCAGCGCCACCAGGTTTTCCGCGATCGCCCACGCGATGCCCCGCTCCTCCGCCCCGGCGCCGGGAAATGCACCGGAGGTATCAACGAAGGCAACGATCGGAAACTGGAAGCGCTCCGCCTGTCGGATCAGTCGAAGCGCCTTTCGGTAGCCCTCGGGGTTCGCCATGCCGAAATTGCGCATCGCCCGTTCGGCTGTCGTCCGCCCCTTCTGCTGAGCGATGACCATGACCGTCCGATGATCGAGGGCGGCCGGGCCGCCGATGATGGCATGGTCGTCACCGAAGAGCCGGTCGCCGTGCAACTCGAAGAAGTTGCCGAAGATCGCGTGGATGTAATCGAGGGCATAGGGGCGGTCGGGATGGCGGGCGAGCTCGACTTGCTCCCAGGTCGCAGCCGCGATCGATCCGTTGTCGGTCACCCGCGGACGGCCGGCGTGGGCGCCGATGCGTTCGCCCGGGGCTGCAATTCGAAGTCTTTGGCCACCCCGTTCTTGATGTAGAGGTCAAGCAACTGACGGAGGACGGCGGGCAGCTCCGGCCGCGGCACCACGAGGTCAATCATGCCGTGCTGCCAGAGGAACTCCGCCGTCTGGAAACCCTCGGGGAGCGTCTCGTAGGTGGCTTGCTGGATGACGCGAGCCCCGGCAAACCCGATCATCGCGCCGGGCTCGGCGAGAATAACGTCGGCGAGCGAGGCGAAGCTGGCGGTGACGCCTCCCATGGTCGGGTCTGTCAGCAGCGAGATGTAGGGAACCCCGGCGGCACCCAGCCGCCCCAGCGCCGCGGCCGTCTTCGCCATCTGCATCAGGGATAGCATGCCTTCCTGCATGCGGGCCCCTCCGGACGCCGAGATGATCAGTAGCGGCACGCGGTTGTGCAGCGCCCGCTCGATGCCATTCGTGATCTTTTCCCCGGTGGCGGCGCCCATGCTCCCGCCCATGAAGGCGAAGTCGAGGCAGACGATCACGAGCGGATGGCCGGCCAGGGTGGCCTCGCCCCAGGTCACCGCCTCGTTCACTCCGGTGCTGGCCCGGCTTTGCTCGATGCGCTTGCTGTACGGCTGCGAATCCTTGAAGCCGAGCGCATCGGTCGCGGTGATCTGCTGGTCCTCTTCATGAAAGGAACCCGGTTCGACCAGCATCGCGATCCGCTCCGGGGCGCGCAGCCTGAAGTGGTATCCGCATCGATAGCAAACCCCCAGGGCGGTTGTCAGGCGGGCCGGTTCGAGGGAGGTGTCGCACTTGGGGCATTTGAGCCGGTCGATCTCCTCGCCAACGCCGGCACGCGGCGACGGCAGAGCCACATAGCGGGTCTTGGGACGAAACATGGGTTAGGCCGCGACCCTTACGGGCGCGCCTTCCCACTCGATCACGCAAGCCCCCCAGGTCAGTCCGGCGCCGAACCCGACGAGCACCAGGTGGTCACCAGTTTTCAGCCGGCCCGCGGCCAGTGCATCCTTGAGCGCCAGCGGTATCGACGCCGTCGACGTGTTGCCGTAGGACGCAATCCCGTTGACCATGACGTCCCCGCCAACGCCAAGCCGCTTGCCGGCCGCTTCGATGATGCGGGCGTTGGCCTGGTGGGGGACGATCAGCTTGACGTCCTCCAGCCGGACGTTGGCCTTCTCCAACGCCTGGAGTGTCGCCTGGGCCAGGATCTCCGTGGCGAAGCGGAAGACTTTTCGCCCGTCCATCCGGATCTCCGGACGGCCCGGGCCCTCGGGGCCATCGGCGCCGGGCGCGACATAGATAAGGTCACCGCCGGAGCCGTCGGATCCGAGCACGCAGGACTTGATGCCGGCGCCATTGACGCCCGGCCCCAGCACCACCGCGCCCGCGCCGTCACCGAAGACGACACAGGTGCCGCGGTCCTTGAAGTTGATGATCTTGGTGAGCGTCTCGCTGCCGATCACGATCGCCTGCTTCGCCTCGCCGCCGCTGACGAAACGGTCGGCCACACTCATCGCGTAGAGGAAGCCGGTGCAGGCTGCCTGCACGTCGAAGGCCGGGCCGTGGGCCCCCAGCCGCTCCTGCACCCGCGATGCGACCGAGGGGAACATCGAGTCCGGGGTGGATGTGCTCGAAACGATCAGGTCCGTATCCTGGGGGCGCAGTCCCGCCGCGGCCAGCGCGTCCTTCGCCGCTTCCGCGGCGAGGTCGGTGGCGGTCTCGTTGACGGCGGCGATCCGGCGCTCAACGATGCCGGTGCGGTCGCGAATCCATGTATCCGACGTCTCGACCATCTTTTCGAGGTCGGCGTTCGTCAAGATGCCGGACGGAACGTAGCTGCCGACCGACTTGATGCTGGTAAGCATGCGTCTCCCCGGCTAAAGAATCTGACCAGTATATACCGGCATTGCGGCCCTGGTTACGCATCTTCACCGAGTGTAAACAGGCCCGTTTCGACCATCCCGCGAGCGTTTAACACGTCCCCGTCAGGGGGTATATGGGCGAACGAAAACAACTCAACGAAGGAGGTCAGCCATGAGCAACGTGATTCGTTGGTCACCAATCACGGATCTGATGTCGCTGCACAGCGCCATGGACCGCCTGTTCGGCGATACTTTCGGCGTTCCCGGCCACTCGAGAACAGTCGGCGCGGTCGGTGAGGGTTACCTGCCCCTGGACGTCTACCAGACCGACAGGGAATGGGTGGTCCGGGCCGCCGTCCCGGGGGTGGACCCGAGCACTGTCGATGTCACCTTCGATGGCGGGCAGATCAATATCAAGGGCGAGATCATGCCGCCGGCCGGCATTCAGCCCGAGAGCTACTGGCTGCGCGAAAACTTCTACGGGAAGTTCAGCCGGCAGGTCACCCTACCCGAGGACGCCGTCGGCGAACAGGCCCGCGCGCAGTTCGTGAATGGCATGTTGATCCTGACCGTGCCGAAGGCCCAGCCGGCCAAGCCGAAGTCCGTGAAGATCCCGATCAGCGGCGGAACGGCCAGCGGAAACGGCGAGCAGAAGCAGATCGGCAGCACGGTACCAGCAGGCCAGAAGAAATAGGTTCGTCACCATCGGCGTCGTAACAGCCGCCCCTCCGGGGCGGCTTCATATTGTCAGCCCAGAATCGTGACCTGGACCTGCCGCTCACGCGGGCCATCGAACTCCGCGAAGTAAATTCCCTGCCAGCGCCCCAGTGCCAGGCGGCCGTCGCGCACCGGTATGGTTTGCGATGTCCCGATCAGCGTCGCCTTGATGTGCGCGGCCGCGTTGCCCTCGGCGTGCCGGTAGCCGTTCTCCCACGGTACGAGTGCGTCGAGCGTGGTCAGGACATCCGTCATCACATCCGGGTCGGCGTTCTCATTGATGAAGACGCCGGCGGTCGTGTGCGCGACGTAGACATGGCACAGACCCGCCTCCACGCCGCTCTCGTTCACCAGCTGCTGGACGCGATCGGTGACATCGATCACGTCCGCCTTGTGCTTGGACCGAACGGTCAGCGTGGCCATACCCTCCATAATGGCCGACGTGTCTCGCGACCTGCCGGTGGGGAACGGCGCCTTGCTCATCAACTTCGATCGCAACTACCAGCTGCGCGACATCTATTACCCGCGGGTCGGCCAGGAAAACCACACCAGCGGAGAGCTCAACCGGTTTGGCGTCTGGGCGGACGGACGGTTCGCCTGGCTCGACGACCACGCCTGGTCGAGGGATCTCGTGTACCTCCCGGACACCCTGGTTACCAATGTGACCCTCCGCCACCCGGATCTCGCGCTCTCGCTGACCTTCAACGACGCCGTCGATCTGGGCCGCGACGTCCTGATCAGGCGGGTCCGCGTCGTCAACGAGGGGCCCGAGCGCGAAATTCGGCTCTTCTTCCACTTCGACTGGCACATCTATGGCACCGAGGTCGGCGACACCGTCATGTACTACCCGGCCGTGAAAGGGCTGGTGGCCTACAAGGGCCAGCGGTGCTTTGCGGCCTGCGGCCAGGTCGGCGATCGCATCGGACTGGACGGCTATGCCTGCGGCAAGAAAGACGTTGGTGGCGCCCAGGGAACCTGGCGAGATGCGGAGGATGGCGAGCTCGGCAACAACCCGATTGAGCAGGGCTCGGTGGACATGACGCTGGCTCTGAACCTGGGCCGGGTCCCGCAGGGGCAGACCGGCACCGCCTACCAATGGCTGATCGCGGCGCGCAATTTCGCCGAGCTACAGACCGTCGCCGACGTGGTCAGCCTGCGCGGACCGGAAGCCTTCCTGGAGCGGACCCGCTCCTACTGGATCGCATGGGTGAACAAGGAAAATCGCGAGTTCGCCGATCTCTCGCCACGGGTTGCGGAGCTGTATCGCCGCTGCCTGCTGGTCGTTCGAACCCAGGTGGACGGCGGAGGCGCCGTTCTCGCCGCGAATGACGCCGACATCATCAAGTTCGCCCGTGACACCTATAGCTACATGTGGCCGCGCGACGCCGCCCTCGCCGTTTATGCCATGGACCAGGCCGGCTACGTCGACCTGCCTCGGCGCTTCTTCGAGCTCTGCGCCCGGATCGTCACCAGGGAGGGATACTTTCGGCACAAGTACACGCCGGCTGGCGATCCGGGCAGCAGCTGGCATCCGTGGGTGGATCCAACCGGCAAACCGCAGTACCCGATCCAGGAGGACGAGACGGGACTGGTCCTCTTCGCGCTGTGGCAGCACTACGACCGCCACCGCGACTTCGAATTCTTCAAGAGCTACTACCGGCCACTCATCCTCCTGACGGGCGATTTCCTTGCCAGTTACATCGATCCGCTGACCGGCCTGCCTGAACCCAGCTACGACCTCTGGGAGGAACGTCGCGGCGTGATGAGCTTTACGGTGGCGGCCGTGTGGGCCGGGTTGCAGGCCGCGGCGAACTTCGCCCAGCTCTACGGCGAAACCAAGCTGGCCGACCGCTACCGGCAAACGGCAGAGGGGATCAAGCAAGGGACCCGGCGCTATCTGTTCGATGCCGAGCTGAACCGGTTCGTCCGCCGCATCTATCGGCGACCGGATGGAACCACCGCGCGCGACCTCACCATCGACTCCAGCGTTTACGGACTCTGGTACTTTGGCATGCTCCCCGCCGACGACCCGCAAATCGTCAGCACCATGAAGGCGGTCTACGACCGGCTGTGGTGCAAGACCGAGGTGGGCGGCATCGCCCGCTATGAGAACGACTGGTACTACCAGGTGAGCCAGGATATCGCCAACGTGCCTGGCAATCCCTGGTTCATCTGCACCATGTGGTACGGGCAGTGGCTGGTCAGCCGAGCCGCTTCGCTCGAGGATCTGCGGCCGGCGCACGATATCCTCGAATGGGTGGCCGGTGCCGCCCTGCCCAGCGGCGTGCTGGCCGAGCAGCTCGATCCCTACACCAAAGCGCCACTCTCCGTGTCACCCTTGACCTGGAGCCAGGCCACCCTGGTCTCCCTCGTGCACGAGTACGTGCGCAAGCGGATGGCCCTGGCATCGGCGCCGGCGTCAGTGCCGGCGGCGCGCCTGACCTGAGCTGACCTCGGGCGGAGACCCGATGTTTCGCGGAGGGTCCCTTTGCTATCCTCGATTTCGTGCGCGGCGCCATCGCGGCGATCAAGGCTGACTTCGGCTGTCTGCTCGTAGCCACCCTCTTCGTCATCATCATGGCGTCGACGATCGTCTTCGCGACGATCTTTACCCCGCCAGCCCACAACGCCTTCGTGTAATGGCTGCCGATTTCAAGCGCCTGGTCGAGGACAGCCGCGAGATGACACGTCGCAGCTTCCTGGCGATCGTCGGCTGGGTCGGCTTCACGGTGGCCTCGGCGATCGCACTCTTCCAGAGCGTCAAATTCATCCAACCGAACGCCACCTATGAGGATCCGCCGGCGTTCAAGCCAGTGGGTGAGCTGGCCTTCCCGACCAGCTACGCCGTGGGGTCGACCACCGTCCTGATCGACAAACGGGTCGTGATCAATCGTGACCAGGACGGCTTTTACGCCATCAGCCTCATCTGCACTCACCTCGGCTGCACGCCGAGGTATTTTCCGGATGTGACCAGTGACCTGGTCTTGGCCGGCACCCAGATCTCGAGGGATCCAGACACGGGCCAGCTGGCGACCAAGGCCAATCCGACCTTACCGGGCTTCAAGTGCCCCTGCCACGGCAGCCGCTACTTTCGGGACGCCGACAATTTCTTCGGTCCGGCACCGCGACCGATGGATCGGGTACACATGGAGCTGGCCAAGGACGGCCGTCTTTTCATCGACCGCTCGATCGTCGTCGATCACAAGTTTCGCCTCAAGGTTTAGCGAGGGACAGGAGGGTTCATGAGGGTCATCCGCGCCGCGGTCGATGAGATGTGGTCGATGGTTGGGCAAATGACCTCGGCCGTCTTTCGCCATGGCCTCCCGCTGACCGACAAGATCGCGGCGCGCACGGCGCTGACCAACTTCGTGCTGCACATTCACCCGGTTCGGGTCCGTCGCTCCTGGATCCGAATGTCCTACACCCTCTGCCTCGGTGGACTCTCGTTCTTCCTCTTCATCGTCCTCACTGTCACCGGCCTCTACCTGATGTTTTATTACGTCCCGTCGATCAACCACGCTTATCAAGACATGCGTGACCTGCAGTTCGTCGTGACCTTCGGCGGCCTGATCCGGAACATGCATCGCTGGGCGGCGCATGCCATGGTGATCACGGTCTGGCTGCACATGGCGCGCGTCTTCCTGACTGGTGCCTACAAGAAACCTCGCGAGTTCAACTGGGGCATCGGGACCGTGCTGCTGCTGGTCACACTGCTGCTCAGCTTCACCGGCTACCTGCTGCCCTGGGACCAGCTCTCCATCTGGGCCGTGACGGTGGGGACGAACATGGCGAAATACGCGCCGATCGCCGGCCCCTACACTCGTTACCTGATGCTGGGCGGTCACGCGGTCGGTGATGCCACGCTGCTTCGTTTCTATGTGATGCACGTCGTCGGGCTGCCGCTCGTCGGATTTCTCCTGATGGTCGTCCATTTCTGGCGGGTTCGAAAAGATGGGTTCAGCGGAGGCCTCTAGCTAGGCATGGCCACCGAGGCAACGGATCGGATCGCCGCCCGCCAGCGCGTGGAGGCGCGCCGGCGTCAGATGGAGGCGCCCACCACGGTGCGGGACGACAGCGAAGACGAGATGATCGTCTCCTTCCCCGAGTTCATTTTCAAAGAGTTCATCGCCTCGGTGGCGATGACCGTCTTTTTGATCCTGGTTTCGATCTTCCTGCAAGCGCCCCTGCTCGGGCAGGCAAATCCCGGCGTCACGCCCAACCCTTCCAAAGCTCCCTGGTACTTCCTGGGTTTGCAGGAGCTGCTGTCCCGATTCCCGCCGCTCATGGCGGGGGTTGCCTTTCCGACCTTCGTCATCGTGCTGATGATCCTGGTGCCCTTCCTGGATCGCAATCCGAGCCGTCGACCGTCGGAACGGAAGGTTGCCATCATTCTCTTCGGGCTCTACATGGCGATCGTGGTCGCCCTGGTCATCATCGGGACCTTCTTCCGCGGCCATGAGTTCATCTGGGATTGGGGCTGGGTGCTGGGTAACCCGCAGACCTGCGGAGGCAGGTCGTGTTAGGTCGAGCCTTCCTGGTGGCGAGCGGTCTGTTTCTGGTCTTGCTGGCCTTCGCTTTCTACCAGGACCTGAACCGGCCGTGGGTTCCGATCCAGCAGAAGTATGCGAAGCAGTATGGCGCCGACTTCCCGATCCAGGTGCAGCAGCTGTTCCCCAGGGTCCAGGTCAACAACCAGTTCGTCGTCGAACGCTGCATTACCTGTCACGTCCCCGATATCCAAAAGATCGGTCCGCAGGAAGCCGCCAAGCGGCTGGGCCCGAATCATCCGGCCGTCATCAATGACGCGGTCTTCGCCAAGTACGGACAGGACACGTTGGTCTGCCGGCCGGTGGCCGCCGCCAGCCCGTCCGCCAGTGCCAGCCCATCGGCGAGCGCCTCGCCGAAGCCGTCCGCATCCGCCAGGCCATCATCATCGGCTGCGCCCGGGGCGGCGACCTCGCCCGCGCCGGCGGCCTCGCCGACACCATCCGCCTCGCCGGCCGCCGCCGCCGCGGCCAGCTGCCTCGACCCGAAGGCGCAGGCGTACTACCTGCTGGACGCGAACGGCAAAGTCGTGAACGACCCCAGCACGAACAAGCCGGTGGTGGCCCAGCTGACCGGCTTCATCCCAAGCCAGTACAAGGGTTTGGGGATCGATGAAAGCGGCTGCATCATCTGCCACAACGGCAACCGGCAGGCAACCACTGAGGCGGGTGCCCACGCGGACCTGGTGCCGAGCCCATTCGGCGTGTACGACAAGGCGCCGCAGCTTTACGAGAACAACTGCGCCCAGTGCCACGGCGCCCTGGGAGAGGGAGGGAAGGGGCCGCCGCTCAACGATCAGAACCGGCTCGGCTTCTTCAGTGACGACTACTACTACCGTTGCATCTACCTGGGTAACCAGGGCGAAGACCACCTGGGAACGATCATGCCTGCCTGGGGGCTCAAGAAGTTGCTGCCGCAGCCAATCAATGACAACGTCAACCTGCTGGTCCACTGGATCCGGATGTGGCAGCAGTACACGAGCTTGCCGTGAGACGTCAGCAGTTAAAGAACCTGATCGGCACCGCGATCGCCTTCGTCCTGCTCGTCGGCCTGACCGCCCTCGTGATCGTGTCCGAGAACCTGCTCGACGTCACCAAGGCTCACAAGGCAGGCGGCTGATGCTTCCGCTGGTCGTCTACTTGCTCAACCTTGGCCGGGACCCGGGCGCCGGCGACTTCTTTTTCGTATTGGTGTGGGCGGTCTGCAGCCTGCTGCTCGTCGCCTACTACTGTTTCCGGATGTTCCAGCGTTAATCCCCAGCTGGCCGTGGTCGAACTGCATCTGAAGCCGCCCCCACCCTACCCTCCCCCTGAGGGGGAGGGCAAAGCGGTGGCCCTCGCGGGGCGGCGGGCAAGCGTCCGGCTGGCGACCTGGCTGTCCGCGATTCCGGGCCTGGGACAGCTGTACAACCGTCAACCTCGGAAAGCGGCCATCTTTCTGCTCGGGGTCGTCGGCCTGTTCGTCGTCACCCTAAACATTCCGGGCGCGACCGGCGAGCTGTTGGCGCTCTGGCGCCCGCGGGGCAGCGCCATGGTCGTGCTCTCCCTCCTCCTCCAGATTCTGTCGCTGCTGCTGTTCATGGCCACCTTCTTCCTGGCGCTGACCGCCTGGTACGACGCGATGCACGACGCGCGCCGGACGGCGCAGGAGATCAACGGCGACCGCGCACCCGGAGGCCGATGGTGGCTGTTTCACCGGTGACCTGGATGGCGGTCGCTACACTGTCGTGAGCGTGAATCAACGTCGACTGCTGCTCGGCATGCTTCTCGCGCTCGGCGTCGCTGCCGGGTTAACCCCCATCACCGCCGCCGCGGTCAACGTCAGTCCCCTCAATTGCGCCGGCCCCAACGCCTGCGACATCGTCAGCGTCTATACGACGATCTTCTGGGTCGCGATGGCCGTGCTCGTCATCGTGGGCGGCCTGATCGTCTTTGCCGCGCTGCGATTCCGCCGCCGGGACGATCGCGAACCGTCGCAGATTCATGGCAATACCCGGCTGGAGATTGTGTGGACGGCGGTGCCGCTGCTGATCGTGTCGTTCCTGTTTTTACGGACCACGTTGCGAATGGACTACGTCCGCAATGGGCCACCACCGCAGCAGACCATCCAGGTAACCGGCATTCAGTGGGCGTGGTCGTTCAAGTATCCCAACGGCAAGACGGGCAACTCGAGGCTCGTCATCCCGGTGCGCCAGGTTGTGCAACTGCACGTCACCAGCAAAGATGTCCTGCACTCATTCTGGGTACCCCGTCTCGGTGGCCAGGTCTATGCCATTCCCGGCCAGATGAATCACGGCTGGATCGAGGCCAGCCAGCCGGGCACATATCTCGGTCAGTGCAATGAGTTGTGCGGCCTGGGCCACTACGCCATGTCGCTCGAAGTCGATGCGGTGTCGAGCGCCGACTATCAGGCTTACCTCAGTGGGAAAGGGCTGCCGGGCGGCGGGCAGCCGGTTGCCGACAAGGTGAGCGGGGTGACTGCGGTCGTCCACGTCAACGAGACCGACGCTCTCAAATTCGAACCGGCCAGCTCCACAGCGAAGGTCGGCGACGTGATTCAGTGGACGAATGCCGGCACGGCCCTACACAATGTCACCTTTAGCAATCAGCAGGTGCCCAGCTCGGACACTCAGAACGGCGGGGACAAGTTCGAGCTCAAGTTCTCAAAGCCTGGTACCTATAGCTACCTGTGTACGTTCCACGAGGCCGCCGGGATGCGCGGCACGATCACCGTGACCGGAGGATGAAGGTGACACAAAGCAATGGCTAGCATCGCCCTGCCACGGCAGGCTGCCCGGAGAAGCGTTCTCGTTGAGTGGCTGACCACGGTCGACCACAAGAAGATCGGCATTCTCTACCTCTACACGACCTTCTTCTTCTTCCTGGTGGGCGGCATCATGGCCCTCCTGATGCGGACTCAGCTGGCGGTGGGCAACAACCACTTCCTCGCGGCACAGACCTACAACGAGATCATGACGTTGCACGGGACGACCATGATCTTCCTCTGGATCATCCCGGTCTTTTCCGGTTTCGGGAACTACTTCGTGCCATTGATGATCGGCGCTCGCGACATGGCATTCCCCCGGATCAACGCCTTCTCCTTCTGGCTGATCCCGCTCGGCGGCCTGACGATGTACAGCGGCCTCCTCACGAAGACCGGGGCGGCCGCGGCCGGCTGGACCGGCTATGTGCCGCTGACCGAAAAAGCCTACGCCGCCGGGCTCGGCCAGGACCTATGGATCCTGGGGCTGCACATCCTGGGCATCTCCTCGATCATGGGCGCGATCAACTTCCTGGTGACGATCCACAACATGCGGGCCCCCGGGATGACCTGGTTCCGCCTGCCGCTGTTCGTCTGGTCGATGGAGATCACCGCCGGCCTGGTCTTGCTCGCCAGCCCCTTCCTCGCGGGCGTGCTGGCGATGGTACTGATGGATCGGCAGTTGGGCACCCACTTCTTCATCCATGGGTCAGACCCGCTGCTCTACCAGTTCATCTTCTGGTTCTACTCACACCCCGCGGTCTACATCATGATCTTGCCGGCGTTCGGTATCGTTTCCGAGGTCATCCCGGTTTTCAGCCGAAAACCGATCTTCGGCTACCGGGCGATGGCCTTCTCCATGGCTGCCATCGGCGTACTGGGCTTCATGGTTTTCGCCCACCACATGTTCACCACCGGCCTACCGCTGGCCCTGCAGGAATTCTTCATGGCGACCACCGCGATGATCGCCGTCCCCTCGGGGGTGAAGGTGCTGAACTGGATGGCGACGCTGTGGGGCGGGTCGATCAAGTACACGACAGCAATGCTGTTTTCCGTGGCCTTCGTCCTCATGTTTTTGATGGGTGGCGTCGACGGCGTCTTCATGGCGTCGCTGGCGGTGGACTACCAGATCCACGCCACCTACTGGGTGGTGTCCCATATCCATTACGTCCTGTTTGGCGGGAGTGTGTTCGGCGTCTTTGCCGGCTTCTTCTACTGGTTTCCGAAGATGACCGGCCGCTATCTCAACGAGACGCTGGGCAAGATCCAGTTCTGGATCCAGCTGCTCGGCTTCAATGTCACATTCATGCCAATGCACTTTCTCGGCCTCGAGGGGATGCCGCGGCGGATCGCGATCTGGAACGCCAATCGGGTTGACTGGGCGCCCTGGAATTTAATCGCGACCATCGGCGCCTTCATGATCGCGACCGCGATCCTGATCTTCTTGATCAACGTCGCGATCAGCGTGCGTGGCGGCCGCCGGGCGTCGGCCGACCCATGGGAGGCCAACACCCTCGAGTGGGCGACCACCTCGCCGCCGCCGGCCTACAACTTCGATAGCGTCCCGCCGGTGCGCAGTGGTCGGCCGTTGCGCGACCTGCGACGCGGCGTCACGGCCGCGACCGAACACGCCTGAGTGAAGGGCTTCCGCGCGTTGAGCGTCGCCACCGCGGTGGTGACCTACGCGCTGGTCGTCCTCGGCGGGGTGGTGCGAGTCTCGGGATCCGGGCTCGGTTGCCCGGACTGGCCGCTGTGTCACGGCCGGCTGCTGCCGCCCCTCGACCTGCATGCCATCATCGAGTACTCGCATCGGACCACGGCCTCGCTGACGAGCGTCCTCGTCGTGCTGACTGCCCTGGTGGCGTGGATCGCCTGGCGTAACCGGCGCGACCTGGTGATTCCGGCCACGCTTGCCGTGGCTCTGCTCGCCGTCCAGGTGGCGCTGGGTGCGATCACCGTCCGCTTGGAGCTCCCACCGATGATCGTCCTCGTCCACCTCGCCACCGCGATGGCGCTGCTGGGAGCCGTATGCGTCACCGCGGTCGCCGCGCTGATGCCCATCCCACCGGGGCAGGTTGACGCGCAGTCGGCGGGACGCGCCCGCGGCGCCGCCGCCGGCACGTATCTGTTGGTCCTGAGCGGATCGTTGGTGGTCGGCAGCGGCGCGAGTAGCGCCTGCGATGCCTGGCCGCTCTGTGGCGGCGGCTTCCGCCTTGCCTTCGACGGCTCCCCCGCCATCCAGCTGATGCACCGGGGGGTTGCCGCGGTCGTCGGTCTGCTGGTGGTCATCGGCCTGCTGTCGGTGCTCGCCCGGCACCGGCGCGAGCCGGCCGTCCGGGCGACGGTCGCGCTGACGCTGGCGGCCCTGGCGTTTCAGGTTGCCGTCGGCGCCGCTGTCGTGACGCTGCATCTGCCCACGGTGCTGCGCGGCCTCCACCTTGCCCTGGCGAGCGCCGTCTGGACCGGGACTGTGGTCCTCGCCGTGATCGCCAGCCGCCTGCCTCCAGCTGAGGAGCCGATGGACGTCCGAACTGGGAGGCGATCAGCCAGGTCTTCCGTCCGCGACGTCGTCATGGATTACGTCAGCCTGGCCAAACCACGAATCATCCCGCTACTGCTGATCACCGCCCTGGGCGGGATGATGATGGCGGAGCGCGGCTGGCCGTCGACGGGACTCGTCGTGCTCACCCTGCTGGGGGGCGCGCTGGCGGCGGCCGGTGCCGGCGCCATCAATTGCTGGATCGACCGCGACCTGGACCGCGAGATGCTGCGCACCCGGCGGCGTCCCCTTCCGGACGGACGGATCGCGCCCAGCCACGCGCTGATCTTTGGCATCGGGCTCGGATTGGCGGCGTTCCTCATCCTTGCCTTCTGGGTCAACGTACTGGCCGCGACCCTGGCGATCAGCGGCCTGCTTTTCTACGTGTTCGTCTACACCCTCTGGCTGAAGCGCTCGACGGTGCAGAACATCGTGATCGGGGGCGCCGCGGGCGCGGTGCCACCCATGGTCGGGTGGGCGGCCGTCGCCCACCGGCTCGACCTGACCGCGGTTTACCTGTTCGCCATCATCTTTCTCTGGACGCCTCCCCACTTCTGGGCGCTCGCCCTCCGGCTCAGGGGTGACTACGCGCGGGCGCACGTGCCGATGTTGCCGGTGGTTCGCGGCGATGCCGCCGCCCGTCGGCAGATCCTCTTCTACACGCTGGTCCTGGTCGCCGTCACGCTGGCGGTAGTCCTGACCGGCGCTCTCGGGCTTCTTTACCTCGGCGGCGCCGTCCTCCTTGGCGGCCTGTTCATCGCGCTGGCCGTTGTCAACCTGCGCGCCCGCCGCCAGCGCTGGTCCCGTCTGCTCTTCGACTATTCGATCGCGTATCTTGGGTTGCTGTTCGCGGTGATGGTGGCCGATCGAATGGTGGGGAGGTTATAGTTTCCTCTGGCCCATGCATAGAGACGAAGCGCGCAAGAATGTTCGACTCGGGGTGCTGCTGTTTGTGACGGCGCTCATCATGCTGGGGCTCTCCCTGGCGTGGGCGCTCATCTACAACAACTTTGGCTGATGGCAGAGCCTGAGCAGCAGCCTCACAGCGAAAGCCACGAGGCTTTTCACCTGCCGCCGCCCAGCATCTGGCCACCTGTGCTGGCGGTCGGCGTCGCGGTGCTTCTGATCGGACTCATCCTGAACCTGCTGATCAGCATCGCCGGTGCCGTGATCATGGTTGCGGCGATCGCTCTATGGGTGCGCGATGCGCGCCGGGAGTTTGCCGAGCTCCCCGAGTAAGGTACATACCTGATTCTGTGCGGGCGACGGCGTTTTCGGTGCCGTGCCCTGGAATCGACTCGTAAACTCAGGCGAGGGGTAACCGTTCGAATCAAGGAGGCAAGCGTGACTGTTTGGAAGATGGCGATCGGGTCGGTCGCGGCCGCGCTACTACTCGCCAGCTGCGGCGGCTCGGGCGGTGACAATGGTGGTCAGAGCTGCAGTCCGACGGGCGGTAGCAGCAGCGGTACGGCGACGCAAACCGTGAAGGTGGTCGCGGATCCCAACACGATTGGCAAATTCGATCCGGCGATGGTCAGCGTCAAGACCGGTGACACGGTCGAATGGGACTTCCAGGACAGCTCAGCGCAGCATAGCGTTACCGATGACAACACCACGTTCGACTCATGCCTGCAAAATGCCGGGGCGAAATTCATGGTGACGTTCAGCAAGGCGGGCGACTACAAGTACCACTGCCAGATCCACGCCCAGATGCTCGGCGAGGTCAAGGTCAGCTAAGCATGCGCGGCGGCCGGAGGGCCGCCGCAACGGCCTGCGGACTGGGCCTGCTGCTGGCGGCCTGCGGCGGCGCGGCGCAGCCGGATAATTCCGCGGTCGTCAGCGATTTTCGGAGCCACCATTCCAATGTCGAGGTGACGGCGGATGGGACCGTGGTGCGACTGCTGGCCGATCAAACCAGCGCAACCGGCACCCACGAACGGTTCATCGTCAAGCTGTCATCCGGCGCGATCACTGTCGAGGTCGAACACAACGTCTCCATTGGCGCGCGGGCACCGGTCGCGGTCGGAGACCAGGTGACCGTCCACGGCGAGTACATCTGGAACGCGCAGGGTGGACTGATCCACTTCACCCATCACGATCCCCAGGGCACCCATGAGGGTGGGTACATCGAGGACAACGGAAAGATCTATGACTGAGGGATTCGTCGCGACGGCTGTCTAATCCGGCCGGACCAGATCCACGTCGCCCGCCACGACGCTGAGCCGGCTTCCATCCGCGGTGCGCATGAGTAGCGCGCCATCGATGCCGACATCCTCGGCCAGGCCGTGCTGCAGCACGCCGTCGCGGCGGAAGGTGACGGGTTTCCCGAGCATGGAGGTTCGGCTGCGCCAGCCGGGCAGGATCCAATCCACGCCCTCCCGATCGGCGCGCTCATAGGCGTTGCTGAGATCGTTGAGGATCGCGGCCAATACGTCCTCACGGTTGACCGGATGGCCGACCTCGACCGCCAGCGAAGTCGCTCCTTCGAGAAGCTCGGGGGCGGACTGGTTAGCGTTCAGGCCGACGCCAAGGACCACCAGCGAACCAGGCGGGCGCTCCAACAAGATGCCGGCCAATTTCTTGCCGTTCAGGAGCACGTCGTTCGGCCACTTCAACTCCGGGGCCGCTCCCGTGGATAGCTCGACGCCGCCCGCCACCGTGACCGCGGCGAGCAACGGCAGCAGCGGAAGCACATCGACTGGGGGTTGCAGTACGGTCGAGAAGAGGAGCGCCTGACCCACCGGCGCCGTCCATGACCGCCCCCGGCGGCCGCGGCCGTGACGCTGCAGGTCGGTCGTCACCGTCCATCCGGGCGCGGCCCCGCCGGCCACCGCCTCTCGAGCCAGGTCCTGGGTGCTCTCGCATTCGGGCTCATAGTGCAGCGACCAACTGATCTCTCCGGTCACCAATTGGGATGTGACCCGCTCGAGGTCGAAGCTCACTGGATGGGCGGTGCGGTGACGGCACCGGTGCGATGGCCGGCTTGCACGGCGATGATTCCAGCGACGATGACCGCCGCCCCCAGGACCTGAAGCGGCTGCAGGCGATCGCCGAGCACGAGGTAGGCGATCAGGCCGGCGAAGACGGGCTCGGCGGTGGCGATGATGCCAGCCGTCGACGGGCGGACCGTGCGCAGCGCCATCACAAAGAGGCCGTGTGCCAGCAGCGTGCCAACAAGACCGATCAGCGCCATTACGACCCAGATGCGCAGGTCCGCCGGCAGTCCGGTGCCGCTCGCAGCATCGAAGGCCGCCCACAGCACGCTGCCCGCGCCGAAGCCGTAGAGCAGGATGGTCCAGGTGTTGAGCCGTCGCGCCAGGGTCGAGGCTCGCAGGATGTAGAAGGCAAAAAACCCGGCTGACACCAGGCCCAGCATGACACCCGGCAGGTTAACGCGCAGGAGCGCCGGCTGGTAGGCGCCGACCGCGAAGAAGGCGCCGATCAGCACCATCGCGAGCGCGGCCCAGACCTGGACGCCGACCTCTTGCTGGCGGCGGTAGCGTTCAAAGGCGGTCACCGCGACCAGCCCCAGGTACTGCACGAGCAGCGCCACCGCAATGTTGATGCGGGAGATCGTCAGGTAATAGCTGAGCTGAACCCCGGCCAGACCAACGCCGCCGAAGATGGCCAGGGACGGAAGTTCACTTCGGGCCACTAAAAGCAGGGACGGCCGGATCACCAACAGTGAAAGGAAGAGCCCGAGAAAGGCCGACCAGATGCGCAACTGCGCCAGCACAAGCGGCGAGTACCCGAGCCTGAATAAGGCCTTGACGACGTTGCCGCCAGCGGCGAACAAGAAGGCGGAAACAAGGATCAGCGCGTAGCCGGCCGGCCCGCCGGCCGACGCGAGTGGCGCTCGGGGCGTCGCCCCACGCGAGTGGCGCTTCAGTGCCATACGAGCGTTTGAGGCGTTTCTGTACTAACCGGGCCGTGAGTTCTTGACCAATTCGGACTTTGAAAGTAATGTAGTCGTTCGGGAAGCATGGCTCGGACCCTCGGAAGCGGGCGCATGATCGAGCAGACCTCGGTCCAGATTTCAGCGCTTCGCGAGCGGTGGCACGCGGAGCGTGAGTTGCGCTATGCCCGCCGGAACCGAATCCGGCACATCGACCGCCTTCTGGATGAGCTCGAGATGCTGAACATCGCTGAGGAAACGCAGCTGCCGGCCGACCTGGCGCTCCGAGTCCAGCGGCTGACCGCGGAGATGGAGCATCCGCTCGGCAATCGAGCCCCGGAGGACCTGACGATCGCGGACTCGATGGATGCGCTGTACGACCTCCAGGACGGTCTGATGTTGACCCTGGACGGCGTGCAGGACGAGGAAGAAGCCTAAGCCAGAGCCCGCCGGCTCTATTTCTTCGGCTTTGGCGTCACGTGCTTGCCGCTCCCATTGGCATTTGCGTTTCCATTGGCATTGCCGTTGCCATTGGCCTGGCCCCCGCCGTCCCCATTGCCGTGGTGCCGGGCGGCAACGGCGGTGGTCGATTGATCGACGTCGTGGAGCAGGTCAGCGAGCCCATCGTCAGGGCTGGAGAGGGCCTTGATCTTCGGCAAGAACGCAGTCACCCGTTGTGCGTTCGCCGTCAAGAGCGCGTCGGTATCGAGCCCCGAGGTCGGACGCAGATCCCGCTCGGCTGCCGTCTGTTTTGCCTGGTAGTCCTTGAGTAAGACCCGAACGATGTCATCCGTCGATCCGCGGCCCTCCAGTTTCAGCAACGACTGGTTGATCCAGCTGAAGACCGACCCGACCGGTGCTTTCGCGTTGGATCCGGTGATGACGTTGTAGATGCTGGCGAGCAAAGGGTCGACGACAGCGACCGGGTGCGGTCCCGGGTCGGTGCGCTGCTGCAGAAGCAGGGCGTGCACACTCAGCAGATCCGAATTCGCCTGGGCTAGCTCATCGAGGCCCCGCTGGGTCGGGTCGCCCTGCATAGCCCGAGCAATGCCATCCCACCACGCCTGGACCATATAGAACGCGCTATCGGCGCTGACGCTCTGCGGCTGGTTCCACAAGGCATCGGCCTGCGCGTTGTCGATCGAGGCGGCGGCAGTCAACGGCACGAGCCCCATCGCGGATGCGATGGCGACCGCGAGCAAGCGTCGTCCGATACCACCCATTGGGAGCCTCAACGGTCTCGCTCACATCATCCCGGAGGGCCCGTAGTAGACGGTGAAAAGGCGAGTCGCAATCCCTTGACAGGCGTGCCGCGCCGGGTTGACGTCCCCACCCTACCCTCCCCCAGAGGGGGAGGGAAACCCATCAGCGGGCGAGGTTTTCGACGACGGTGGCGATCCCCTGGCCGACACCAATGCACATCGTGGCCAGCCCGTAGCGGGCCTTGCGCCGGGCGAGCTCGTGGACAAGGGTGGCGATGATCCGCACGCCGCTCGCGCCCAGCGGGTGGCCCAGCGCGATCGCGCCGCCGTTCGGATTGACGCGCTGAGGGTCGAGCTCGAGGTCCCGAACGCAGGCGATGACCTGGGAGGCGAACGCCTCGTTCAGCTCGATGACGTCCATGTCGCTCGCCCGCAGTCCGGCTCGTGTCAGCGCTTTGCGCGACGCCGGAATCGGCCCCAGGCCCATGCAGGATGGGTCGACGCCCGCGCTGGCTGCAGCCAGGATCCGGGCGATCGGCCGAGCATTGAGCCGCTGCGCCCGCGACGCCGACATCATCACCAGGGACGCCGCGCCATCATTGAGCGAGGATGAGTTGCCGGCCGTCACCGTTCCGTCCTTTTCGAAGGCCGGCTTCAGCGCGGCCAGCTTTTCCAGGCTGGTGTCCGCCCGCGGACCTTCGTCCTTGTCGAACGCGGCGCCCGCCGGCACCGCGACTGGTACGAGCTCGGCGCGGAAATGACACGCCTGCTGCGCCGCGACCGCTTTTTGATGGCTCTCCAGCGCCCATCGGTCTTGAGCCTCCCGGGTGATGCCGTAGCGGCGGGCCACCACTTCAGCGGTCTGGCCCAGGCTGATCGGCGGATATTTCTCCGCCAGCCGCGGATTGATCATTCGCCAGCCCAGGGTGCTATCGTGCAGCGTCTGGCTGCCCCTCGAGAACTCGCGCGGCGGTTTCTCGAGGATGTAGGGGGCGCGCGTCATACTCTCCACCCCACCCGCGAGGAAGCAATCGCCATTGCCCGTTTCGATTTCGCGCGTGGCCGCGACCACCGCTTGCATCCCTGAGCCGCACAGCCGGTTCATCGTGGCCGCCGGGATCTCAACCGGCAGCCCGGCAAGGAGAACGGCCATGCGCGCCACATTCCGGTTGTCCTCCCCGGCCTGGTTCGCATCACCGAAGTAGACGTCCTCGATGCCGGCGGGATCGAGCGCGTTGCGCTGAACCGCTTCGAGCACGACGAGTGCCGCGAGGTCGTCGGGTCTGACGTCTTTCAGGGCACCACCGTAGCGGCCGATTGGCGTGCGCAGCGCATCGACAATGACAGCCGTCTCCATCGAACTCATGCTACGTCATTAAAATGTTGCCGAACTCGTGAACGATCTCGCCCGGCAATACGACGCGGTCAATCTCGTCGCCGATCCGCTGCACGGCTACATCAAGATCACCAAGCGGGTGCGCGGTGAGAGCGTAGCAGCAGAACAGGATCTGCTGGACCATCCCTGGCTGCAGCGGCTGCGCCGGATCCATCAGCTGCAATCCGCCTGGTGGGTGTTCCCCGGCGGCGAGCATTCCCGCTTCCAGCATGCGCTGGGGGCAATGCATCTGAGCGGCAACTGGGCTCGACAGCTCTACGCCAACCTGAAGGCCCTGGTGCCGGACGTTCCCTCGTCCGCCTGCGTCGAGGAGACCTTACGGGTAGCCGGGCTGCTCCACGACGTCGGTCACGGACCCTTCGGGCATTTCTTTGACCAGAATTACCTGGATCGCTTCGCCGTGGACCATGAGGTGATCGGGCGCGCCCTGATCGAAGGGGAACTGGCTTCGACCATCGCCGCTCTCAATGCGAGTCCCGGCGGCCCCTTCGCCCCGGGCGAGCGGATCGAGCCGCGCTGGATCGCGGAGCTGATCGCCGAGCCCGAGCTGAGCGGCGCGGCCGTCCCGGCCTGGGTTAAGGCACTCAAGCCAATCCTCAACGGCATGTACACCGCGGACAACCTGGACTACGTGCCGCGCGATGCCTACATGTGTGGCGTCAAGGTGGGGCCGATCGATCTGGAGCGGTTGCTCCACTACTCGTTCCTCGATCGGCAGGGCCTGCTGCTTCATCAGCACGGCGCCCAGGCCTTGCTGCTCTTCCTGAATGCCCGCCTCTATCTCTACAACAACATCTATTACCACCGGACCGTGCGCCGCATCGACCTGCACATGCGGGAAATCTTCCGGGAAACCATCGAGCGAATCCTGACGGGCAACCCGCTGGACCAGCTCGACCGGTATCGGGAGCTGACCGATTGGTCGCTGATCGACACCGTGGACCGGTGGCAGCACGAGGGCGGCCGAGCGGCCGAGCTGTCGCGTGAATGGGGCCGGATCGTCCGTCGCGAGCTCAAATGGCGGCTGATCTTCGAGGATTATTACGAGTTTTCCAACGTACCGGACGCGTGGCTCTACCCGGAGCCCGCCGACTATGTCCGTCGCATCCGCGAGGGGCTCCCGGCCTCGCTGGCTCAGGCCTCCTTCGAGGTCGACCTGGCGTCGGTCGATCCCCGACCGCAGAATCCCTTCAACGATCCATTCCCGGTCAACATCTACAACCCGGTGAGCCGCGCGGTCGAGCGGAGCGCCGTGGCGGAGCTCTTCCGCCGGCTCCCGATCCGGACCACGCTGGTGCGGGTGTTTACCGACGAGACCACGCAGGCCGATGCGCTCCGGCGGGCGGTGGAACGGGCCCTCTACCGGCGCGACTCGAGCCTGGCCGAGGCGGTCCCCTAAATGGCGATCCAGCCGCAGGAGGCGATCAAGCCGCTCACGGTCCTGGAGCTGAACACGCGGATCCACGACCTGCTCGCCGCTCGCTTTCAAACCGTGGTGGTCAAAGGCGAGGTCAGCGGGGTCTCGCTTCGGAATGGGCACGTCTGGTTCACGCTCAAAGACGCCACGGCCAGCGTGGGCGCGGTGATCTTCAGCGGCACGGCCCGGCGGCTACCGTTTCTGCCGGAAAACGGCCAGGAGCTGGTCGTCACCTGCCAGGTCGACTACCACGCGCAATACGGCCGGGTCAATCTGGTTGTCAGCCGGCTCGATTACGACGGCGCCGGCAAGCTGCGGGCCGCCATCGAGCAGCTGAAGCGCCGGCTGGAGGCCGAAGGCGCCTTCGCACCCGACCGCAAGCGGGCGTTGCCCTTCCTGCCTCGCTGCATCGCCTTCATCACCTCGCCCAGCGGCGCTGTGATCCACGATCTGCAGCAGACGATCTGGGAACGCTTTCCCAACATGCGGCTCGCCCTCTATCCGGCGCTGGTGCAGGGCACGGCGTCGCAGCGCAGCCTGGTGGCCGCGCTGAGGCAGTGTGACCAGGACGGCCTGGCCGATGTCGTCATCGTGGCCCGCGGTGGGGGCAGCTTCGAAGAGCTGATGGCGTTCAACCAGGAAGCCGTGGTGCGCGCCATCCAGACGATGCGGATCCCGGTTATCACGGCGCTGGGTCATACCTCGGACCGCACGCTCGCCGACCTTGTGGCAGACCGCGAGGCGCGGACGCCGACCGCGGCTGCTGAGATCGTGGTGCCGAAGAAAGCCGACCTGCGCCGGCAGCTGGGCGAGCGCGGCCAGCGACTCCAACGCGCCGGGCTGACGGCGCTGATCGTGCCGGTGCACCAGGTGCAGCTCCGGCGTCAAACGGTTGCGCGACTGGCCGGCGAGCTTTACAGCCGCCGTAGGGAGCGGCTGGCGCATCTCACGAGCATGCTGCGTCAGCGAGAACCGCGCGAGGTCTGGCGCCAGCGGGAACGGTCGCTCCAGGAGTGCCGGCGGCGCCTGACCGGCGCTCGCGACGCCACCGCGCACCGCATGGCTAGCGCGCGGCTCCAGGTCGGGGGCTTACGCGATCGGCTCATCGGACTCGGCGAGCGTGGCATTCGCGACCGGCGGGGGAACCTGGAGGGCCGGGCGGCTCGGCTCACGGCTCTCGCTCCCGAACAGACGCTCAAGCGCGGCTACAGCATCTGCGTCGACGGCCAGACTGGCGGCATCATCCGGGAGGCCCTCGAGGCGCGCCAGGGGCAGCCGGTCAACGTTCTGCTTTCCGCTGGACGGCTGGAAGCCACTGTCGATCAGGTCGTTCCATGAGCGTGGACCAGTCGATCACGTATGAGCAAGCCCTTGCGCAGCTCGACGCGACGCTGCGGTCGCTGGAGGAAGGCAAGCTCAGCCTGGAGGAGGCGATCGGCGCGGTCGCGCGCGGCCGCGAATACCTCGAGCTCTGCGAGCGAAAGCTCGAAGAGGCCCGTCAGCGGATCGAGAGCCTTCCGGTGACGGAAGCACCGCTGCCCGACGAACAGGCGCCGCATCCGGCGACGGTGGCGGAGCTCCGGGCGGAGCGCGGCCAGCCGCCCTCGACGCCTCAGGGAGAAATCCCCTTCTAGGGTCCGCCTAGGGGTTCTCGGCCGGCTCCGGCGGGATGTCGCGTTCGACTTCGGGACGCTCGCCCGGCGCCTGGCCAGGACGGAAGACACCCCACTCATTCAGGGACCGGCGCAGCATCTCCGGGGTCGTCTTGTAAGCGGCCGCGAGTTGCTCGAGGTCGTCGCTGCGGAAGGTTACGACCGGGGTGTTGAAGTCCTGCCGCTGCTGCTGGAGCCGGGCCACATGTCGCGCCAGGATCGATCCCTGGCGCTCGGGGAGGCCCTGCAGCTGGCTGAGGTCGATCGCCAGCTTTGGCGGAAGCGCCGGCTCCCCAACGCCTTCGATCTCTTCGGGCAGCAGCTGGTTCACCGGGACGCTGTAGAGGGTGGCGATCTGGTGCAGGCGGGTCACCGAGATATTGCGGTCCCCGCGCTCGTAGGCGGCGAGGAGCGAGCCCTTGAGCCGCTTGTTCGAGAGGACCTCTACTTGCTGCAGCGTCAAGCCACGCTGCTTCCGTAGGCTGCGCAGCCTGGCCCCCACTTTTCGCGAGTACCCGTCCATTAGTCCCCCTTGACTGTGTGTGACCAGTCTATCGCACGGTGCGACGCTAACCAAACTTTTTGCGTGTTCGGAGCGGAGGGTGGCGGGGGGATCGTTCTCCGCGAACGAAACCACCTTCCGTGGTCGTCATTATGGCTGGTCGCATCAACCCGTGTCAAGTGGGGCCTACCTATGCGCCAAGTGGACTTGACATGCCGGCAGCTGGCGCCGGGCCCCGGCCCGCCTCGTAGGCTTGCCGAAAGCGGAGCGCCGCATTGGCACTGTCGCCCTCGGCCTCGAGCGCCCGTGCGAAATCGTAGGTGACCCGGGCTCGAAGGTCAGGGTTGTCGACGGACGCCGCCACTTCCAGCGCGCGCTCGAAGTGACGATGCGAGATTTCCCGCTGACCTCGGGCGTGGGCGATTCGTCCGGCTACCCGATGGACGGCCACCGCCGCCAGCGGATCGCTCGAGCGAGCCGCCAGGTCAATCGCCTGTTGGACGAGGTCCTGCGCGCGTTCCAGGTCCTTGAATTCGAGAGCGGACTCAGCCATGCCCACGACCAGATGGGGGAGGAGCTCGTGGTCGCCGATCCGGCGAAGGTGCTCGGCACCCTCGGAAAAGAGCCGATCGGCCTCCGTGACGCGACCCTGCTGCAGCAGCATGTCGCCCATGTTGAGGCGCAGCTGTGCCGTCATCCGGACGTCGTTTAGCGTCTCGAAAAGGCGCAGACCCTTTTGCGCGTATGCGAGCGCTCGATGGTATTGCCCGGTCTGCCGTAGCGAAAGGGCGAGTCCCTCGTAGATGCCGGCGAGTGCCGACATGTCCAGGACCTCTTCGGCGGCGGCGATTGCCGATTCATAGGCCGCGATCGCCTCGGTGGGCTGGCCGGCCACGTAATGGAGGTTGGCCCGGTGACCCAGGACGCGGGCCTTCAACCCCGGGTCTTTCAGGCCCGCCGACTGGTAACGCTCGATCGCACGCTCGAACCACTGGCCAGCCGCATGGGCATGGCGAAGGAGGTAGTAGACACTGCCCAGCCGGTCATAGAGGTCGACGAGCAGGTGTGGCCACGGCGACCGCTCGGCGACCTCGATTGCCTCCTCGAGCACGGGTTTGGCGGCCTCCGGCTTTCCCTGCCTCAAGAACGCCGTGCCCAGGACCAACTGAGCCCGGGTTCGAAGCTCGAGCGGAAGGGGCCGATGCAGCATGCGGCCGACGAGTCGTTCGGCACGCCCGGCGTCGCTATGGTACAGGCTCATCTCCGCTTCGGTAAGGATGAGTTCCAGTGCCGCGCTCGAGTCACCGGGCTCTTCAAGGAAATAGTCGATTGGTTGCTGGAGCCGGCGGGCAATGATGCGCAGGGTTTGGGTGGATGGCTGGGCGCGGCCGAGCTCGACCTGGTTGAGAAAGGCTCGGCTGAAATCGTCGCCGGCTACGGCCGCGAGGCTCAGCCCGAGTGCCTGCCGGGATTGCCGAATCCGTTGGCCAAGAGAACTCGGCGCCCCGGGGTCGTCCGTAGAAGGACGCCCCGGGCGCCGCTTGGTAAGCATGGCCTACAGTCTAGCAATCGGCACTTGACAGTGCAGGCCGGCTACAGCGGGTTCGGCCAGACTTCGGCGCAGGAAAGCACGGCCGCGGCAATCACGATCAGGACCCAAGGGTTCAGAAAGCGGCGCACGGTTCCACCTCCAGAACAGGCAGCTCGCTCCAACCGGCCTGTCCTAAAGCCAGCTTATGGAGCGTGATCAATCAGCGGGGTGACGCCTGTAACGGATTCCGTAAGGCAAGTCGCGAACCGCCGACCAGCCCTTCGCGGCGTCTTTATAATCGAGTCCCGTCCGTGTCCCCGTAGCTCAGCCTGGATAGAGCACCGGCCTCCGGAGCCGGGTGCACAGGTTCAAATCCTGTCGGGGACACCACCAATTTAGGGCGTAACAACTAATCATGGTCGGGACTACTTCGACTTGGGCCGACGCAGTAGCGCCTTGTTGTCCCACCATGCCGGGCTAGCACCTAGGTGCGGTTGGTGAGGAAAGCCATCGCGACTACACATGACACGAGTCTTAGCTACCGATGGCCAACTCAAGATTTCATTGGCCGAGCTGCTTGGAAGATGCCTCATTGGCGGCGGAATGAGATGCTAGGAGCGAAGGCTATGCCAACTTCGCGAACATTCTTGACGCCGATGACTTCGCACGGATTTCGGCAACTTCCTTGTCGATGTCATTGGGGCCTGGTATTAGGCGGCACTATCGGGAGGGTCGGCCGGGCCCTGGACCGGCCACCCTTTTCGTAAGGCTGAGTTAGCGATGTTCCGGCGAAATCCGTCGTCCTTAGGCGGCAGATTAATACTTCTCGTTCTCGTGTTCGTCCTCCTGGCTGCTGGGATTGGACTCCGCCTAGTTGGTCAGGGACCGGGAGGTCCGCAAGCTGGGATGGTAGGAGCTGGGGTCGTTGGGCTAGCCTTGCTGATCGCTATCGTCGCGGTTATTAGGAGGCATTAATCCAATGCCACTTGTAATGAAGCCAGTTCCTTTCCTATCTGGGTCCTGATCATAGTCGTAGCCCTGGGTGCGGCGCTCGTCATAATCGGGCGGGCGAGGCGGCGCAAACTGTAGGCGCACGATCAGTGATTTGAAAACGCCAGGGTGTAAGCCCGAGGGCTAACGGAACGCAATTCACGGACGCAGGTTAGGATCTGAGCGTGGTCGCCGGACTCATCCGACCCTGGCAAGTCGTCCTCTTTGGCTTCATTTTCGTTGGGATCGCTGCACGGGTTATCGCTGATGGCTCTCCGGACGCTGGCGTCGCGCTCGGAGCTATAGCCATTGCCCTGCTCGTGATTGGCACTCTGACCGCGACCCGACGAGGCGGGCTCAATGCGCGGTTTCGAGGGGACCGATAGTGGCGTCGATTAGTGTTCGGCTTGTAGCCCGTGGCGGACACTAATCGAACAATTGAATTGGGCGCCTCCCTTTGATGTCCGCCAACGCCCCAGTCCTGCTGTGATGTCGAGCTTGCCAGCCCCTGATCGGACCGGCAGGGCTTAGCCGCCCCCGCCTGTTACCACGGTAGGACTAGTCGGAGGTGGCAATAGGAAAGCCACGACGTAGGCGAGGAAGCAGATAGGCAAGTCGATCGGGATGCCCCAGCTGATGCCGATGATCAGCCAGGCCAGAACCACATAGGTGACGAGCGCAGCCGCGTGTGCCAAAACCTGCAAGCGCCACGAGCGTGCGTAGGTTACGGCGAACGCCGTGGCAACCAAAGGGAGAACCACCGTGAATCGGCCAATCGAGAAGCCGGTGTGGAATGAGAATACGAATCCGCTGAAGGTCACCACGAACAGGATGCCAAGCGCCAATCGGTAGGAACTGGGCAGCAGCGTGGCGCCGACGACGAGTCCGACAAGAAAGACGCCCAGGGAAACCCAGACGATCACTGAGAGCGCTACCTGGAACGCCGTTTCTCCAGTCATCTTCGAGTCGCAGTCTCACTGACCCAGCAGCAAGGCGGACGATCCTTAGTTTTGTCCTGCCACGGTTCGTCCGGTCGGGGAGCCGTGTAGCTATCTGGCATTAGGACGTGCGGAACCAGGGGAGCTGGCGGAGGTTCATAGCTCGTGGCGGACACTAATCGAACAAAGATGACGTCGGCGGCTATATTCGGAGCCTCATGACAGAGCTCTCGATGGCAAACCGCGTGTGGAACCGCGCCTGCGAGTTGGTGGGGCGTCCGGGACCGCAGTCGGGTGACACGGAGCTCTCGGCAATGCTTTTGGCTCACAACATCACCATGAACGGTGGCGTTCTCCATTGTGTTGAAGCCCTGTCCGCTGAGGAGCTCGACTCGGCCCTCCACGGGTACCGTTACTTCGGTCTGAACGACGCCGCCCAAATAATCGAGGAGGCGCGCTCGGTGCCGCCTGAAGACGCCGTGGAGGCAGAGGGCAGATTGGACGCGGCGTACGCCGCAGCCGTGCCGACAGATAGCCTTTTGGCAGCAACGTTTGAGGCCCACCTCCGCAGGCATCCGGAAGCTTACGGGCCCGTCGAAAGTTAGCGAGTCGCGCCACCCCGCCCGCTCAGAGAGGCGAGTCATAGCCCGTGGCGAACACACTATTCGAACAGTCGAATTGCAACAGCTCGGTATCGGCCGACACCGGCCTGGTTCAGCCTAACTCGGTCTAAGCACCGCTGATCCCTACATCTAAGAGGCGGTCACGAGGGAGCTTGGTTACACGCCAGGATCGGCAGTTTTGCCGAAGCCAGCTTAGGGCGACCATCAGCCGGCATCGAAGGAAGCCGAGCCGAAATGTCTACTCCCTGATCGCGTCACATCGTCGTGGTGTCTTCCGGCGGTCGTCTCAAGGTGTTCTATCGCCGCTGGTGGATGGAGATGGCCGTGTCCCTGCTTGTCGTGGTTGCGGCCGTCAGCCTGGTCATCAGCCTCTCGTCCCGCCACGAATCGGGCATCAAAGGTGTCGTTCGTTGTGCCGCTGACGTAACCAGCTGCCGCCTTACTCCGGTCACGGCCGTGGTTTATGTCATGCTCGATCGCGTCGTCTTCAATCCCTTCGGCCCTCCGCTGGAACCCTATAAACGCCTTGTAACTGCCAGCAGCGGACACTTTCAAATCGCCTTAGCCCCCGGAACCTACTGGATAGCAGCCGAGAAGCGAGACAACTCCGTATACGCTTCGGATGAGTTTGCAAAGGTTACCGTCCAGGCCGGCAGGATGACGGACATTACGCTCGACCTCGACCTTCACCTGCCGCAGTAGGCGTCGGGACCAGCGCGTTCCATCGGGCCTGAGCACGCCTTCGACGAGATCCCAGAATTCGATGAGGGGCGCGTTCAGTGGAGTAGCCCCTGGCGGACACTATTCGAACCAATGACGAGCGCCGTTGCTCGAGCGAGTCGACCTGCCTGACTCTCGTTTTCGGCGCTACTCTTACTCACATTCCACTTGGAGGAGATAGAACCGCCATGGACGTCATCGAGTGGCTGTTGGACTCCGACCCGGCGATCCGCTGGCAGGTGATGCGAGATCTTACTGATGCGCCCGAGGAGCAGGTCGCGGCCGAGCGTGCCCGCGTCGCCAGCGAGGGCTGGGGCGCACGGTTACTCGCCCTTCAGCGACAGGATGGCCAGTGGGATGGAGCCATCCCCACGTTTACCTCCAGCGCCGCGGCGAACTGGTGGCAATCACTGCCGCCCGAGAGGCAAGGCACCCTCTTCCCCGAATGGACCTCCACCACCTGGAGCTTGATGCTGTTGCGGGCGTTCGGTCTTGATCCTGCCAGCGCGGGAGCGCACCAGGCCGTCCGCCTGGTCCGCGAGCACTGCAGATGGGAGCACGACGGCGAGCCCTTCTTTGAGGGCGAGGTCGAGCCGTGCATCAACGGCAGAACCGTGGCGATCGGGGCCTACTTCGGGGAGGAGGTCGAGCCCATCGTCGCCCGGCTTCTCGCCGAGCAGATGAGCGACGGCGGATGGAACTGCGAGCAGGAGAACGGATCAACGCGGGGGTCGTTCCACACCACGATCGACGTGCTGGAGGGTCTGCTGGAGTACGAGCGAGCGGTGGGGAGCGTCCCGAGTGTGACCACTGCCCGCCTCCGCGGCCAGGAGTACCTACTCGAGCGGCGGATGCTTCGCCGGCTGTCGACCGGTGAGGTTATCGAGGACCGCAGGTCCCGTCGCCCCGCGGCCTGGACGCAGTTCTCCTACCCGACTTATTGGCACTATGACGTGCTCCGAGGTCTCGAGTACCTGCGCGCGGCCGGCGCCACTCCGGACGAGAGGGTGGCCGAGGCGATCGACCTGGTCGAGTCCAAGCGCGATGCGGACGGCCGCTGGCCCCTCGAGAATCCCCATCTCGGCCAGCTGCACTTCGCAATGGACGAGGGCGAGGGGAAACCGAGTCGGTGGAACACCCTCCGCGCTACGCGCGTGCTCAGCTGGTACGACCAGGCTCAGCGATTGGCGGCCTCGTCCGGATCTCATAGGGCAGGCTCGTAAGGCTGTAGGGGCGTT
>VBHC01000134.1 GCA_005889535.1 Chloroflexota bacterium | reverse complement strand
TGCCGAAGGCCAGCAACGGTACCGTGAGGTCCAGCTTGGTCGTGACCCACCCAATCCGTGAACCCAGCTCGCTATAGATCTTGCTGAGTTGAGCCTCATCGGCCGCGTAGTAGTAGTGGCCGGCGGTGGCGCTACTGATCTGCTGCAGGGCTTGCTCATCGACCCCGTCGACGACCCGTCCGCCCAGCAGCGTGGTCTGGTTGCGTTGCCCGACGCCGACCGTCTGGACCGGGATCTTGGCTTGTGTGGCGTTGGCCGCCGCGGTCATCGGATCGATGCCGGTGTTCGACGTGCCGTCGGTCAGCAACACGACCATGGCTGAATTCTGAGATTTCGGGCCGTTCGGATCCGTGATGTTGGCGAGCTGCGCCACCGCGACCTGGATGGCGTCACCGATGGCGGTCCCACCACCGGGCGCCAGGGTTCCCAGCGCATCTTTGACCGAACCCTTGTCCTGGGTAAGCGGCTGAATGACCTGCGCCTGCGAGTTGAAGATCACCAGGCCGACCTGCGCGTTGGCCGGCAGCTTGTCGATCAGGGTCCGACCGGCAGCGATGGCCGCCGCGATCCTGGTCGGCTGCACGTCGGTCGCGGCCATCGACCCGGAGACATCAACCGCCAGCATCACGCTGGTCTGGCCCTTCGGGATCCGGATGCTCGCTTGCGGGCGCGCCATCGAAAGGAGCAACCCCGCGAGACCCGCAACGAAAAGGATCGCCGGCAGGTGCCGGCGGAAGCCAGGCCCCTTGCCCATCACCTGGTTCAGCAGTGCCAGGTTGGTGAAGCGCACCGCGTAGGCGCGGCGCCGTTGCTGGCTTGCGACGTAGAGCCCGATCAGCAGCGGAAGGGCGAGCAGGCCGAGCAGGAGCCAGGGAGACTGGAAGCTCATGGCGTCGCAGGCGCCAGCCGCCGGCCGCGCTGCGCCTCCCGTTGCTTGATGAAGCGGATGAGCTGCGGCACGACCTCAGCGGCTGTGCTCAGCTCGGCGACGGCCGCCCGGGCCCGCAAGAGATCCTTCCGGATCGCATCATGTTGCGCTCCAGCCGCCTCCTGGAAACGCGCCCGCAGGTGCGCGCTCCTGGTGTCAACCAGGATCTGCTGCCCGTTCTCGGGATCCTCGAAGGTGACGATGCCGATATCCGGGATCTCACCTTCGCGTGGGTCTCGGATCCAGGCCGCGATGACTTCGTGGCGGAGTGCCAGCGAGCTCATCGGTTGCTGCCAGCCGTCGGGGGTCATGAAATCGCTCAGCACGATGAAGAGTGAAGGACGGCGGATCAGGCGGCCGGCTTCGGTCAGCGCCCGGCCGAGGTCGGTGGGCCCGTCTGCGGAGCTTGCCGCGGCCTGATTGATCCGCGCCACCAGCTGGAGCAGGGCGGTTCGACCAGACGACGGCGGGATGATGGCACGAACGCGCTGGTCGAAGAGCAACGCGCCGACTCGGTTGCCGCGTCCGATCAGCAGCTGCCCGACGACCGCCGTGAACTCGAGCGCCAGCTGGCGCTTCAGGCAGCGCGCCGTACCCCAATCCAGCGACCGGGTGACGTCGATCAGCAACCAGGCGTCGAGGCCGCGGTCCGGAAGGGACTCACGGACATACGGCCGGTCCGACCGCGCGGTGATGTTCCACTCGATGGTCCGCGGGTCGTCGCCCGCCTGGTACTCACGGACGTCCGTGTATTCGAGGCCCGCGCCCCGAAATGACGAACGCTCGTCACCCCCGGGGTGAAACCCGAGGCGACGCAGTACCGGCCAGCGCGAGCGGCGCATCAGGTCGTCGATCCGCACCCCGCCGGTAATGACGTCAGGAGGCAACCCGGTCCCCAAGATCGATGCGCGGCGGCGGGAAGCGGTCGAGGACGCGGCGAACCACGGTCTCGGCAGTGACGCCGGCCGCGATTCCTTCATAGGTGAGAACCAGGCGGTGGCGAATGACTTCAGGGGCGACTTCGCTGAGGTCATGCGGCAGGACGTAGGACCGGCCGCGCATGAAGGCCAGCGCCCGGCCGGCGGCCACGAGGTTGATCGACGCGCGGGGGCTGGCACCGTAGGCGATCGCGGGGGCAAGATCTTCCAGCCCCTTCACCTTGCCCGGCCGGCTGGCGTAGGCGAGGGTGGCCGCATAGGTGCGCACCGAAGGGTCGACGTAGACCTCCGTCACCGCTTTCTGCATCTCCCTGAGCTGGTCGAGGGTGACCACCTGCCGCAACTCGATCTCAGGTCCGGTGATGCGTTCGACCACCACGACCTCTTCCTGGAACGACGGGTAGTCGACGAGCACCTTCAGCATGAACCGGTCGAGCTGGGCTTCAGGCAATGGATAGGTGCCATCGGTCTCGATCGGGTTCTCGGTGGCCAGCACGACGAATGGGTCGGGGACACGATGGGTCTCCTTGCCGATCGTGACCTGGCGTTCCTGCATCGCCTCGAGCAGGGCCGACTGAACCTTTGCCGGCGCCCGGTTGATCTCGTCGGCGAGGAGCAGGTTGCAGAAGACCGGGCCCAGTTCGGTGGTGAAATCGCCGCGACCCGGGTTGTAGATCCGGGTGCCGATCAGGTCGGCCGGCACCAGGTCCGGGGTGAACTGGATTCGGCCGGCGGCGCCGCCGATGACCTGGGCGAAGGCTTTGACCGTGACGGTTTTCGCCAGGCCGGGCACACCTTCCAGCAGGACGTGGCCCTCGGCCAGCAGGGCGATCAGCAACCGCTCCAGCAGACGGTCCTGACCAACGATCAGGCGTTTGACCTCGAAGAGGATCTGTTCGATCGGGGCCGGAACGCGGGCGGCCAGCTCGCGCGCCGTCTCGGTGGGGCTCGCGCTTTCCGGTTGAGCCAGCTGCGGTCGGTTGATCATGGCGTCCTCCCTGGGCGGTGACAATGACGTCCCTCGATTGAAGGCTATCGAGATGAGCCGGATCTGAGTGATTGGTAAGCAAAATCTAAGATTGACAGAGGCAAGGCTCGATCAAGGAGGCAATGGCTGTGGCACTGCAGAGGTTGACACCCGACAGTCTTTTCAAACCGGCTGCCTACACCCAGGTGGTGGTCGCATCCGGCCGGCGAATCGTCTTTGTGTCCGGCCAGGTTTCCATGGATGCCGCGGGCAAACTGGTGGCGCCGGGCGATTTCGGCGGCCAGGCGCGACAGGTATACGCCAACCTGCGGGCCGCGCTCGAGGGCGCCGCCGCAAACCCGGCCGACGTCGCGAAATTGACCACCTATGTCGTCGGCTACAGGCCGGAGCTGCGTTCCGTGCTCGCCGCGGCGCGCGCCACGATCTTCGGCGCCGCCGAGTTGCCGGCGTCGACCCTGGTAGGGGTCCAGGCGCTGGCCGAGCCAGGCTACCTGCTGGAAGTTGAGGCCATTGCCGTAAGCGACAATGCCTGACATGGCCACAGGGCTTCGCACTCCCCTCTGCCACGACCTGGGAATCGACTACCCGATCTTTTCGGCTGGCATGGGGACAGGAGCGGGCCCCGATCTCGCTGCGGCGGTCTCCAATGCCGGCGGCTTCGGCGTCGTCGGCGCATCGTCGTTCCTTGCCGACGCCATGCCGGCGCTGATCGGCCGAATCCGGGAGCGCACCACCCGGCCTTTCGGGGTCAACTTCATCATCGACGAGCGCGATGCTTCTGACGAGGACAGGGCGGTCACCCGCCAGCAGGTGAATGCCGCGATTACCGAGCGGGTGGCAGCCGTCGTACTCTTCTGGGGCGATCCGGCGCCGTACGTGGAGGAAGCACACCGACATGGTGTTCGCATCATCATCCAGGTCGGTTCGCTCGACGAGGCGAAGGCCGCGGCCGCGGCCGGGGTCGACGCCGTGATCGCGCAGGGGGTCGAGGCTGGCGGACACGTCAAGGGCACGACATCGATCTGGACGCTGCTGCCGGCGGTGGTCGAGTCGATCAAGCCGGTGCCGGTGCTCGCCTCGGGCGGCATCGGGGACGGCGCGGGGGTCGCGCGAGCGATCCGCCTGGGAGCGCAGGGCGTCTCCCTGGGAACGCGTTTCGTCGCAAGCGATGAGTTTTCCGCGCATCCCGCGTACAAGCAGCGCATCGTCGAGGGCACCGCGAGCGATACCGTCCTCAACGAGCTCTACGACGTCTGGTGGCCCAACGCGCCGCACCGAACGTTGCGCAACAAAACGTTCGCCGAGTGGGAGGCGGCCGGGCGCCCTCCGGCCGGCCAGCGTCCGGGTGAAGGCACATCGATCGGCAAGAAGCGGATGGATTCGGGCGAGGTCGTCGAATGGCCCCGTTACGCGATCGGCGTGGCGCCCCCGGATTTCGACGGCGACATCGAGTACGCGCCACTCTGGGCAGGCGAATCCTGCACCGTGGTCAATGACATCAAGCCCGCCGGCGACATTGTCAGGGACCTCGCACGGGAAGCGGACGCCAGGCTGGCTGCGGCCGGCATTCCAGAGAGGCAAACCCGACTTTCGTAGCCGATCCAGCGCGAGTTCTGCGGTAGGGTAGCGCCGTGGGAATGATGGGGCCGGGCCATGGCGGCGGCCCTCCCTTCTGGATGTGGGGACGGCAGCGCTCGCGGAATCCGGAAACGGGACCGGCCAACAGCGGCCTGACGGGCGATCCGGTCATCGAGGAACCGGTCCAGCCGCAGGGGGCGAAGGATCTTCGCAGCCGGTGGCGCAACCTCAAGGAGTCGGTACGCGGGACGACGGCCGCACTCCCCGAAGTCATCCGGCTGGTGTGGGATGCCAGCCCTCGGATCACCGCCGGGCTGTTCGCCGCCACGGTCGTTGCGGGGGTGGTGCCCGCCATGTCCGCCTATACCTCCAAGCTACTGGTCAACGCCGTCGTCCAGGGAATCATCATCAACCAGAAGCACATTGCCGATCGCAACCCGATCGACCTTGGTCCATGGCACCTGGTATTCAACTCGTTCAACGCCATCGTCTTCCTGGCGATCGTGCAGCTGATGATCTTTGCCCTGATCGCCTTTCTCAGCACCGTCAGGAACATCACCCAGCAGGTCTTGCAAAACGCGGTCTCGATGCGGATCCAGCTGATGGTGATGGAGAAAGCCGCCTCACTCGACCTGGCATTCTACGAAGACCCCGCTTCCTACGACCTGTTGCGGCGGGCCCAAACCGACTCGATCAACCGCCCGGTCCAGATGATCTCGACAGCCTTCGGCCTGGTTCAGACCACGCTGACGTTCATCACGATGATCGCGCTGCTCGTCGCGGTCAGCCCCCTGCTCGCCGTGCTGGCCCTCCTCTCGCCCGTCCCCGCGTTCATCGCGGACACCCGCTATGGCTGGCGTGGCTACAACATCGCCCGCTGGGGTTCGCGGCTGCTGCGCCGCATGAATTACCTGGTCACCTTGCTGACGACCGATAGCTACGCGAAAGAGGTCAAGCTCTTCGGGCTGGGTCAGTACTTCATCGACCGCTACCGGCTGATCGGCAACGCCTACTACGGCAGCCAGCGTCGGCAGGTGGTCCGCCGATACCTGATCGGTTTCCTCTGGGGCAACCTCAGCACGATCGCGACCTCCGTGACCTATCTATATGTGGCGGTCCAGGCGATCGCCGGGAGGCTGACGCTCGGCGACCTCACGCTGTACACGACGGCCGCCCAGTCGGTTCAGAACTCGATCCAGGGGATTCTCGGCGGCTTCTCCGGGATGTACGAGCACAACCTCTACCTGAGCAACCTCTTCGAGCTGATGGAAACCAAAACCGGCTTGCCCTCGCCGGCCAAACCGGTTCCCATCAGCAGCGCCCTGCGCGGAGAGATTCGCTTCGACCACGTGAGCTTCGCTTATCCCGACGCCAAGGAGAACGCGCTGACCGACCTGAGCTTTACCGTTTCACCGGGGGAGACCATCGCCATCGTGGGCCGGAACGGCGCCGGAAAGACGACGCTCTTCAAGCTGATCTGCCGGTTGTACGACCCCATCGATGGTCGGCTCTTGATCGACGGTGTCGACCTCCGCGACTACGATCCGGTGGCCCTGCGCAATCAAATCGGGGGGATGTTCCAGGACTACGTCACCTACCAGGCGACCGCGGCGGAAAACATCGGCCTGGGCAGCCTCTCCTCGCTTGCCGACCGCGAGGCGATCATCAAGGCGAGCCGCCAGGCCGGCTCTGACGGGTTGATCGGCGGGCTGCCGCACGGTTACGACACCGCACTGGGGAAGTGGTTTGACGCCGGCGTGAACCTGTCCGGCGGGGAGTGGCAGAAAGTCGCGCTGGCGCGAGCCTTCATGCGCGACGCTCGCATCCTGCTGCTCGACGAGCCCACCTCGGCGCTCGATGCGCAGGCCGAGTATGACCTCTTCGAACGGCTTCGCTCGCTGACCCGGGGCCGGACGGCGGTCTATATCTCGCACCGTTTTTCAACAGTTCGGCGCGCGGACCGAATCCTGTTCCTCGAGCAAGGCCGGCTGGTCGAGCAGGGCACCCACGAGCAATTGATGCGATTGGGCGGCCGCTACGCGCGGCTCTTTCGATTGCAGGCGGCCGCTTACACCGGTGAGGATGTCGTCCCGGAGGAGGTCGACCTGGACATCGCCCCGAGCGCCTGACGTGACGCGACGCGGCTGGCTGCTTTTTGCGGCGATGGCGGTGATCTGGGGCATTCCGTACCTCCTGATCAAGATCGCGGTCGGCGAGCTGACCCCGGTGACACTGGTCTTCCTGCGGACGGCCGTCGGAGCGGCGTTGCTGCTCCCGATCGCCGCTGCCCGTGGCGGCCTGAGACCGCTCCTTCCCCATTGGCGATGGATCCTCGCGTACACCGTGGTCGAGGTCTCCCTGCCCTGGTTGCTGCTCTCAGACGCGGAGCGGCGCCTCTCGAGCTCGCTGACCGGATTACTGATCGCTGCCGTTCCGCTGATCGGCGCGCTGTTGACCCGGCTTACGCGAGGCGACGACCGGCTCGATTTCCGCCGTGTCATCGGCTTGCTGGTGGGCCTGGTGGGGGTCGCCGCGCTCGTCGGGTTCGATGTCTCGTTCCGCGACCTGGGCGCGGTGGGGGAAATCGCGCTGGTGGCGGTCGGTTATGCCGCCGGGCCGATCATCGTCTCGCGGCGGCTGCCCGGCGCCCCCGCAGTCGGGGTGGTCGCCGCCTCGCTGGTGTTGACCGCCCTCGCCTATGCGCCGCTGGCGCTGCGACAGCTCCCGCCGGCGCTGCCCTCACCGCGCGTACTGCTGGCGCTGTCGGTGCTGGCCGTCGTGTGCACCGCGCTCGCCTTCCTGCTCTTCTTCGCACTCATCGGCGAAGTGGGTCCGGTCCGAGCGACCGTCATCACTTACTTCAACCCTGCCGTCGCGCTGCTGCTGGGCGTGACCTTATTGCAGGAGCCCTTCACGCTGGGCACCGTGGTCGGCTTCGCCTTGATCCTGCTCGGGTCGTTCCTGGCGACGCGCCGGGCTAGTGGGCCTGCTGCCGCCGTACCGAGCTCATCAGTGAGCCCTTCGGCATCTGAAGAACGCGGTAGACGCGAGCGGCTGCGCCGAGTCCAAGGATCAGGAAAATAGCAGCGAGCACGAACAGGGCGATGAACGCGAGCTGGTTGCCCCCATACACCGTCAGGTAGAGCACGGCAGCAACCGCCCAGAAGGCGGCGATCGCCGCAGCGAGCCGAGCCCACACCGGAACGGCAGTCCGGAAGCGCTCGTCGGTGCCGAGTCGAAACGGAAGTCGCGCGGTCCAGGCCGGCTTGACGGCCCAGGCCCAGGCGAGTACCGCCCAGAAGACGACATTGAGGATGGCGAAGATGCTGAGCGCAACGCGAAGGAGGGTCATGGGGATGAAACGTTACGATGCACCTGAACCCTGCGGATGATTCGCTGAGTGGAGTCGACAGCCCCGGCCGTCTTTGAGATCGGCTTTATCCTCCTGGCGGCAGCCATCGCCGGCTGGGTGGCCCGACGTCTTGGCCTGCCCGCCGTCATTGGATACCTCGCCATCGGCCTGCTCGTGTCGCCGTTCACACCCGGGTACGTGGCCGAACGCCAGCAGCTCCTGCTCTTCGCCGACGTCGGCGTCGTGCTCCTTCTCTTCGAGGTCGGCATCGAGCTGGACCCGCTGGAACTCGGACGAGAGCGCGGGCGCCTCATCTGGCTGGCGCCGCTCCAGACCGTCCTGACCGGCGTCCTGGCGGCGGTGGCGGGCTTTGTTGCCGGACTCCCCGCCGCCGGTGCGGTCCTGCTGGGTCTGTCGATCGCGCTCTCGTCGAGCGTGGTTGTGGTGAACATCACGCGTAGCCGACGGCGCACCACCGACCCCGCGACCGATCACGTGCTGCTGGGGTGGAGCATTCTCCAGGACCTGGTCGGGGTGACTGTCGCGATCGTCGCCTTGATCGCGCTTGGGCTCGAGGCCCGATCGGGCCTGGTGGCCATTGAACTGGCGTTGATCTACGCCGTCATCGTCGTCGTCGCCACCGGCTTGATCCCACGGTTTCTGCGTCAGCTGCGCGAGGAGCACGACCTGTTTCTCATCGTGTCGGTGGCCAGCGGCCTCGCCCTGGCGGGGATCGGTGCGCTGCTCTTCGGCATTCCCCTTGCCCTGGCGGCCTTCGTCTCCGGCCTGGCCATTACCGAGAGCCGGGAGGCGACCGAAGCCCGAGAGCGGCTGCTACCGTTCCGCGACGTCTTCGCCGTCCTCTTCTTCGTCGCCATCGGCGCCTTGATCGATCCCACCAGCCTGCTGAAGGGATGGGCCTGGCTGCTTCTCCTGCTCGGCCTTCTGCTCGTCACCAAGGTCCTGCCCACCTATGTTTTTGCCCGGTTTGGGCGGCTCTCTGGACGGCCGCTCCAGGTCGCGATTGGCCTGGGTCAGATCGGTGAATTCAGCTTCGTGCTGGCGACCATCGGCCTGAGCCGCAACGTCATTCCCCGAGAGCTCTACGCGGCGATCCTCGCCGCCGTGGTCCTGACCATCGCGGCCTCGACCCTGCTGGTACGCGTTGGCCATTCCCGACTGGCTAGTCCGGGCTGACTTCGACCCTCACCGAGACTTTGGTCGCGACCGCGACCGCCTTATAGAGCGGTCAATGGCTCTTGTAGTGCTCGACCAGCTGGTCTGCCTGCTGCGGCGAGGGACCGGTGAATTGAAAGCTCATGTCGATTCGCTGGAACACCGAGGTATCGGAGCGACGGCGCACCGCCACCAGGTTGACCTCGATCTTCTCGAGCCGAACGGCCGTCTCGCGGGCGCGGCCCTGGACCAGCAGCACACCGCAGGCCGACACGCCGGCGAGGAACGCGTCGGCGGGCGTGACCTCTTCGCCCGGGCCCCCCAGGTGGGTCGGCTCGTCGATCACGAGTTGGCGATCGCGCACCTGGCTGATCGAGCGCCCCGGCGTCGCGGTGCTCGCCGAGCGAACGCGGTTCACCACCAGGTCGTCGTTGGCCATTGACCCCTCCTTCATACCATGGTCGTGGCCGTGGAGAGCGCTCACCGTCGCGCGGTGAGGTGGTCAAGGATCCCTTCGGTGACCGCCTCGGGCTGCTCGACGTTCGCCAGGTGGGCCGCGGCGGCAACGAGGAGAAGCCGAGCATCTCGCATTCGCGTCACCATCTCCCGGGACTGCTCGGGCGGCGTCGATTGGTCGTGCTCCGCCGCGATCACGAGCGTGGGCGCGACGATGCGAGGAAGGTCCGCGCGTTGATCCATCCCCGCCAGCGCCTCGCACGTCGCCGCGTAGCCCTCGGCAGGGCTCGACTCGAAGACGGCACGAGTCGCCGCAACCAGATCCGGCCGCCGGCTGGCGAACGCAGGGGTGAACCAGCGTCCGATGACGGCATCCGCGATCGACGCCATTCCCTGGCTGCGCACCTGCCGCGCCCTGGCCGCAAAGTCCTCGGGGCGGAGCATCCGCGGCGCGCTGCAGCAGAGCACCAGCCGGTCGATGCGCTCCGGCGCGTTGGCTGCCAGCCACAGGCCGACCATGCCGCCAAGCGAGAGGCCGCAGAATGAGATGCGCTCGAGACCGAGCCGGTCGAGCAGCCGAAGGAGATCCCCGCCGATGTCCCCGATCGTGTACGGCCCTGCCGGGACCGGTGAGCCGCCATGCCCGCGGTGATCATAGCGAAGCACGCGAAACGCCCGCGACAGCCGTTCCACCTGCGGCTCCCACATCGCCATCGACGCTCCCATGGCGTGCGAGAGCACGAGCACCGGGTTGTCCGGCCCGCCCTCGATCCGATAGCGCAGGTCAGTCGTCGGGGTGGCCATACTCGCGGCGCAGCTGATCTCTGGCAACTCGATGCGTTGGCGTCATCGGGAGTGAGTCCCGGAAGATGATCGTGCCAGGCACTTTGTAGGCAGCCAGCCTGGTGGCAGCCCAGGTTTTCAGGGTCGGCTCGTCAAGGCTCCCCCCATTCCGCAGCACGACAACCGCCACCACCTCCTCCTCCATCAACCCCGCCGGCACGCCAAAGACCGCGGCAGCCTGGACGGCCGGATTCGCGCAGAGCGCCTCCTCGACCTCTCCCGGCGCGATATTCTCACCGCGCCGGCGGATCATCTCTTTGTAGCGGCCGGTGAGAAACACGTCGCCGTCCTCGTCACGATAGCCGGCGTCGCCGGTGTGAAGCCATCCGCCGCGAAGCGCGGCATCAGTGATCTCGGGTGCGTTCCAGTACCCCGGCGTCAGCACCGGATTCCGAAAGCACAGCTCACCGACTTCGCCTCCTGGCACATCCGCGCCATCCTCTCTAAGGATGCGGAGCTCGTTCTCGAAGGCACCGGAGGCTGGCTGGCGGGGAGATCCGATGCTGTGGGCCTTGGTTCGCGAGGTCCGACTCTCGACACAGCCGAATGGGTTCTCGCTCATGCCATACCCGGTCACGATCCGGACGCGAAAGCGCTGCTCGAGCTGTTCCCGTTGCTGGGGGGCCGGTCCGGGCGCGGCATAGATCGTTCGCAGTCGCGATTCCACCCAGCTGCCGGGCGGCTGCGCGGCCACCATCTCGAGCATGGCCCCCACCACATTGACGGATGTCACCTCGAGCTGGCGCGCCTCTTGCCAGAACGTCGAGGCATGAAACTTCGGTGTCAGGGCAAGCGTAAAGCCGTGGGCGAGCGCCGTCATCAGCGCGTAGGCCTGGGCATTGATGTGGAAGAGTGGCAGGCAGGCCCACAGCCGTTGCTCTCCACGAAGGCCGATCCAGCCCGGGAAGGAGCGCCCTGTCTCGGTGTACGCCGCATGCCGGACGAGGACGCCTTTGGGCCGGCTGGTCGTCCCCGACGTGTAAACGATCGCGGCGGGATTCAACGGTTGGGCTGCCAGCGAGCGCACCGCCGGATCAGCCGTGGCGACATCGATGACGTCGAGGTCCTCATGGCGCAACACGATGCGCGGCTGGAGATCGTCGACCAGGTACTCGATCTCTGGCCGAGTGAGGTCCGGGTTGACCGCCGCCGGGATTCCGCCCGCCCAGATCACGCCCAGCCAGGCATGGACCAGTGAAGGCGAGTTCGGGGCCGCTATCAGGACGCGGTCGGTGATATGAAGACCGCGCCGCCGAAGGGAGTCCGCGGAGCGACCCACCGCATTCGCCAGGTCAGCAAAGGACTCCGACCAATCGGCGGTGACGATGGCGGGCCTGTCCCTGAACCGTTCAGTCGCCGCCGCGAGCAGCTCAGGAATCGTCGCCAGCGTCATGGGCGGTCAGGACATCTTGGGCGACCCGAAACGCCGCGTTCGCGGCCGGAATGCCGCAATACACGGCCGTTTGCAGAAGGACCTCGCGCAACTCGTCGACAGTTACCCCATTACGAAGCGCCCCGCGAAGGTGCAGCGCCAGCTCTTCCGGCCGATTCAGCGCCACTGTCATCGCCACCGTGATGCAGCTCCGGGTGCGCCGGTCCAGACCCGGCCGAGACCAGATCTCACCCCAGGCGTAGCGAGTGATCAGGTCCTGAAACTCGCGAGTGAACGCCGTAGAGCTGGCGTGCGCGCGATCGACGTGCTCATCGCCAAGGACGTCGCGCCGGATTTTCATGCCGCGCTCGCGGCGCTCATCGTCAGTCATCGATCTCCGCCAGCCCGGGCATAGGCCTCGAGTGCTCGGTCGATCAGCTGACTCGAGGCGCCGAGGTAACCGGCGGGGTCGAGCCCGGCGGCGAGCTCGGCCGCGTTGAGCTGGGCGGTAATCGCCGGGTCCGCCCCGAGCACATCCTTGAACGGCCGGCCGCTAGACGCCGCCGAGGCCACGGCGGCATCCACGAGCGCCCGGGCCATGACCCGGTCGATCCGCTCCCCGAGCATCATGACCACGTGCTCTGCCATGATGGCGCCTCCCGTCAGGTCGAGGTTGCGTCGCATCCGTTCGCGGTCGATCTCCAGCCCGGTCAGCAGCGATGCCAGCCTGGAGACGGCGCCGGCGGCCAGCCGCAGGGTCTCCGCGAAGGCTGGCCATTCCGCCTGCCATGCGCCGGCAGCCCGCTCGTGTTCTCCGACCATCGCCGCCTGGAGGGTGGCGACCGAGGCGTTGACGCCGCGCACCGCCGCCAGGATCTCGATCGACTCCACCGGGTTGTGCTTCTGCGGCATCGTCGACGAGGCCCCGCGCCCCGGGCCGGCGCGCTCGTTCACTTCCGAGACCTCGGTCTGCGCGAGAAGAACGACATCCAGCGCGACCTTCCCCGCGACGCCCGCAGCGATTCCCAACATGCTCGCGAGCTCGACCACCCGGGCTCGTGCGCTGTGCCATGGCATGACCGGCTCAGGCAGCTCGAGCTCGATCGCGAGCGCGCGCGCGACCTCGAGGCCCCGATCCGACAGCGCGGCCAAGGTGCCCGCCGCGCCACCGAACTGCACCGCCAGCCGGGTGCGGCGGACCCGGATCAGCTCCAATCGCGCCTCGACGATGGCGTTGAGCCAGCCGGCGGCTTTCAGGCCGAAGGTGGTGGGCAGCGCCTGCTGCAGGAGCGTGCGCGCCGCCATCACGGTCGACCGATGCTGGTCGGCGAGCGCCGCGGCCGCGGCGGCCGCCCGCCCCAGGTCGCCGATGACGAGATCAAGGCCGCGCCGGGCGATCAGCATCATGGCGGTGTCGAGGACGTCCTGGCTGGTGGCGCCGCGATGCACATAGGGGGCTGCCTCCTTGGGCACGGCGGCTCGCAGCGCATTGACCAGCGGTATCACAGGATTGGCGCTACGAACGGCGGCCTTGCCGAGCTGGGCCACGTCGAACTCGTCGACCCGGCAATGGGCAACGATGCCCTCGGCCGCGTGCCCTGGGATGAGGCCGACTCGCGATTCGACCTGCGCCAGCGCCGCCTCCACCTCGAGCATCGCCGCCAGCCAGGCCCGGTCAGACACGGTCACCGTCATCAGCTCGGTGCTGAGGCTGGGCGTGAAGAGGGCGTCAGATGACAAAGAAGACCGTCTCCCGCTCGCCCTGTAGATGGATGTCGAAACGCAGCACTTCGCCGTCGTCGCGCGCCATCAGGGTAGATCGGCGCGCCGGCTCGACCAGCTTGAGGACAGGATCCGCGGCGTTTGCTCCTGGTTCATCGGGAAAATACATCCGCGTCACCAGGTGGCGGAGCAAGCCGCGGGCGAAAACGGTGACGTTGAGGTGCGGTGCCTGTGCGTGTCCGTCTGGCGCGCGGCTCGGCCCGGGTTTGACCGTGACGAAGTTGAAGGCGCCTTCGGCATCGGTGCGGCATCGTCCGAAGCCGGTCGCTGTGCTGTTGACAACCGTTTGGTACTGACCGCCCTCGTCCGGCTGCCAGACTTCGAGCAGCGCGTCGGGCACCGGGTCGCCGTGGCCGTCGAGCACCTGGCCTTCGATTCTGATCGAACCGGCCGCTCCGGCCGGCCCCACCTGCTCTCCCTTCTCGAACGGGAGCCCCACACCGAAGAAGGGCCCGACCGTCTGGGAGGGTGTCAGGGGCGCACTCATCGCTCGTTTTCGAAGGGCGTCGCGGCTCGGCCGCGCAGCACGATGTCCCATCGGTAGGCAAGCGCCCACTCCGGCACGGTCGTCTCCGGATCGAATCGCGAGACCAGCCGCCCGCGGCCGGCTTGATCCGGAATCGATTGCAGGATCGGATCCTGCCCCATCAACGGGTCGCCCGGAAAATACATCTGCGTCACCAGTCGACTTCGGAACACATTGCCGAAGAGCGAGAAATGGATGTGCGCCGGTCGCCACGCGTTGCGATGATTCTTCCATGGATAGGCGCCGGGCTTGATCGTGATGAAGCGATAGTGGCCCTGCGCATCAGTCAGGCAGCGGCCGGCTCCGCTGAAGTTGGGGTCCAGTGGCGCGGGGTGCTGGTCATCCTGGTCAAGGTAGCGGCCGGCCGCATTGGCCTGCCAGACCTCGACGATGGTGCCCTGTACGGGACGGCCGTCGCTGTCGAGTACGCGACCGGTGACGATGATGCGCTCGCCGACCGGTTCGCCCGGGTGCTGGCGGGTCAGGTCGTGGTCCAGTTCCGTAACCGACCGGGGAAACAGCGGCGCAGGGAAATCGTGAAACCCGTCCGGGAGCTGGACCAACGGCTTTACCGGAGCGCGCAGCCGCGTCCCGACGTAGTCCGGATAGAGATACGCGGGTTCGCGCTCGTCTTCGCTCACGATTTCCCCCTCCCCCTCTGGGGGAGGGCAGGGTGGGGGTGCAGCCAGTACCCGACGGGAAAGACCTGGATGTGGAAGCGGCTGCTGATCAGACCCCAGACACCGCGGGGCAGGAACATCGCTACGAAAATCCCGACGATGCCCACGAGGATGAGATACCAGGCGCCCAGCTGGGCCAGGCTCTGCTGAATGGCAAAGAAGATGCCCGTCCCCAGAATCGGTCCCTCGATGCTGCCCACGCCGCCGATCAGGGAGATGAAAATCATCTTCGCAGACCACTGGACGCTGAAGATCGCGCTCGCCAGAACGTTGAGCTGGCTGATGATGAGCAGCGCGCCTCCGGCGCCGCAGCCCGCCGCCGAGACGACGTAGACGATCCGCTGCGCCGTCGTGACGCGCACGCCGACGCTTCGCGCGGCGACCTCGTTGTCGCGGATCGCGGTCAGGTCAAGGCCCATGCGGCTGGAAAGCAACACATAGCTGGCCAGCAAAGCGGCAGCGGCGATTGCCAGCGCACTCCAGTAGGTAATCGCCTCACGTAGTGCCGGATCGATCAACGAAAGCCCGGGCAGCGAGGTTCCGGTGCCGCCACCCAGCGAACGAACCCGGACCAGGGCCAGGAAGAACACCTCGGCGACCACCCAGGTTCCGATGGCGAAGTATTCGGCGCGCAGCCGGAAGACCAGGAAGGAGACCGGCACGGCGATCATCCCGGCAGCCAGCACGGCAGCCGGAATCGCGGCATAAGGATTGATGCCGTTTTGGGCCAGGATCAGGACGCTGTACGCGCCGACGCCCACGTACGCCTGCTGCCCAACCGAAATCAAGCCGCAATAGCCCGCCAGCAGGTTCCACATGCTGGCCAGTACCAGCAGGATGAAGGCGTTGGTGAGAAAGTCCGTGACGTCCGCGTACACCAGATAGGGAAGTGTCGCCAGCCCGATGACTGCAGCGACCACGGCCACCAGACCCCAGAGCGACGATCGTCGGGCGCGAGTGACACGGACGGCCCTGGGCGAGGTCTTTTCGCTTGCGTCGAGCCCGGTCCTCATGTCGCCAGCCGCGCCCGAATCAGGCCCTGCGGCCGAAGCGCGAGGACAGCCAGGAAGACGAGGTGTCCGGCGAGCACGCCGCCGCTGGGATCGATCTGGGCGCCAACGGTCTGCGCCACCCCGAGGATGATGCCGCCGACCAGCGTGCCCCACAGCGATCCGACGCCGCCGATGATGACCGCCTCGAAGGCATAAATCAGCCGAGGTGGGCCGGCGCTAGGGTCGAATGAGGAGTAGGTGCCTAGCGCGAGGCCGGCGAGAGCCACCGTCGCGAAAGCGATGGCGGCGGCAACGCCGAAGACGTGACGCGTGTTCACGCCCGCGATCGCCGCCGCCTCCTGGTCGTCAGCGGCAGCACGGATGGAGCGGCCCGTCGCCGTGTTCGAGAGAAACAGTTGCAGACCGACCAGCACCACGACCGCGGTGAAAAAGATGATCAGGGAGACGAAGGCGATCGAGAGTTCCGGGGTGATCTGCAGCGAGGCGGAGGTGAGCCGGCCGAGATCGAAGGAATGACTGTCCGCCGAGGCGAAGACCAGGAGCGCGTTCTGGATCACAACCGAGAGTCCGAAGGTGACGAGCAAGGTGGTGAGCGGTGAGACTTCGAGACTCTTCTGGATGATCAAGCGCTGCACCCCGTAGCCGAACAGGGCGAAAAGCGGCGCCACGATCACAAACGTGAGCAGTGCCGGCACGTGGGTCACCGTGATGACAACGAGCGCGAGATAGGCCGCGAGCACGGCAAAATCCCCGTGGGCCAGATTGACCACGCGGACCACACCGAAAAGTAGGGACAACCCGCAGGCAAAGAGCGCGTAGAGGCCACCAAGCATGACCCCCTGGATGATCGCGTTGACCCAGTTCAAGCGGCGCCAGCAGGTCCGGCCCGAGCCGCCAGCCCGAAATATGCGGCCTCGACCGCCGCCGGGGTCGCCTCGGCAGGCCTTCCTTCCAGCGTCGTCCGTCCCTCGAGCAAGCACTGGAAGCGGTCGGCGACGCGCAATGCCTGACCGACATCCTGCTCCACCAGGAGCACCCCGATTCCGTCGCGGATCAGGTCGGGGAGGACGCCGTAGATGCGCCGCACCACCGTCGGCGCCAGGCCAAGGGAGAGCTCGTCGAGAAGGAGAACCCGTGGGTTCGCCATCAGCGCCCGCCCGAGCGCGACCGCCTGCTGCTCACCCCCGGACAGGTGGACGGTCGGCTCGCGGCGTCGCGCCTCCATCCAGGGGAAGAGGTCAAAGACGCGCCGAAGGTTCCAGGATCCGGGACGGCCGGAGGTCGTACCGATCAATAGGTTCTCATCGACGCTCAGGGAAGGAAAGAGCCGGCGACCCTCGGGCACCAGGACGAGACCTTGCCGAACGCGCGCGTGGGAGGCCAGCCGAGTGATGACGCGACCATCGAACGAAATATCGCCGGCATGTGGCCGGTGCAGGCCGGCGATCGATCGGAGCAGGGTCGACTTTCCGGCCCCATTGGCGCCGATGATCGCTACCGTCTCGCCCACCGACAGGGTCAGGCTGACGTTGGTGACGGCTTGCAGGTAGCCGTGGCGCACCGTCAGGTTGCGAATCTCCAGCATCAATCCCCCGCCCCTTTGCCCCAGCCTGCCTCGGCCCCGTAGTCGGCACCGAGATAGACCTCCTTCACTTCAGGATTGCCCAGCACCTCATCGGGTGTTCCCTCGGCGATCAGCCGTCCGCCGGCGAGGCAAACGAGCCGGTTGACGGCACTGGTCAGCGCATGCACGACGTGCTCAACCCAGATGACCGCGACGGCCCGCCGCCGGACGTGGTCGACAATCGAAACCAGCTCCGCCACCTCGGGATCGGTGAGCCCGCCGGCCACTTCATCAAGGAGAAGGACGCGCGGCTGGGTTGCGAGACCTCGCGCCAGCTCGAGGCGTTTTCGCTGCAGCAGGCCCAGCCGTCCGGCGGGGCGGTTGGCATCCCGGGAAAGGCCGGTTTCTTCCAGCAGACTCGCCGCCAGCGCAAAGCCAAATTGCCGCGGTACCTGGCCACCGCGAAAAGCCGCGACGAGGAGGTTCTCGAAAACGGTCATATTTTCGAACGGCCGGGGCACCTGGTAGGTGCGGGCGATGCCCATCCGACAGCGCGTGGCGGGATCCAGGCGGATCACCGAACGGCCGTCGTACTGCACGTCGCCGGCATCCGGCGTGACATCCCCGGCGATCATGGCGAAGAGCGTGCTCTTTCCGGCGCCGTTGGGACCAACGATCCCGACCAACTCTCCCATCTGAAATCGCAGCGACAGGTTATCGGCGACCGTGATCCGGCCGAACCGCTTGCTGACGCCGGTCAGCTCGAGGAGGGCCGGCGCCTCGGTCATGGATTCGTCGCGACCAGGTCTCCGTTCGTCGGAACGTCTTTGTTGGCGCTGTTGTCGACGACTTTCATGCTGAAGGGAAATTTCGTACCTTTCTGCCACTGCACGCCTACCGGCTTTTGTATGGCGATGCCGGGCATTGGTCCTTTGGTGAAGTCGAGGGTTCCACTAATCCCGGTGTAGTTCATTTGCTTCAGCTGGCTGGCCACGGCGGTGCGGTTATGCGGATCGTCAACAGCCGTGAGGGCCTTGTGCGCGATCTCGAATAGGGAATGCACCGAGCCGATGCTCTGCACCCACTGCTTGCCGGTCGCCGACTCGAAGGCATCGGCGAATTGCTTGCAGGTCTGTCCCGTCAGGCTCGAGTGGTACGGATGGTATGGCGTCCACCAGGCGTCGGTCGCCACGTTGTTGACCAGGTTGCCCAGCGCCTCGGTGTCCGCCGGGAACAACAGGACTTTGGCGACCGTCGCCAGCTTCGGCTTGAAGCCTTGCTGGGCCGCCTGCTTCCACATCGTGTTGAAGTCGGGCGGGATCGGCGCGTTGGTGAACAGCTGGGCACCGGTGCGCTTGAAGTTGCCGATCATGCTGGTGTAGTCCGTGGTTCCGTCGGGGTAGGCGCCGCCGTCGACATTGTGGAAGCCGGCCTGCGCCGAGTAGAACTCCAGGCCGGTCTTGTTGTCCCTGAAGGCATTGCCATCGTCGTCGTTGGGATAGGTGAACGCCACGACTTTGTTGGTGCTCATCCGATTCCACATGGGGATGAAGCACTCCCCGAATTGCTGCATCCCGAAGAAGAACATCGTGGTGAAGTTGAAGCCCTGCCCCGGCTTGCCACCCCGGGCAAAAAACCACGCTTCCCAGGGCACGATCGTCGACACGCAAGGGGTCCCATTGGCCTCGCAGGCATTGGCGACCGGGTTTGTCGTCTCCGGCGTCGATGACGTCAGGATGAGGTCAGCCTTGTTGTTCAGGATCAGCTCGCGGGCGACCTGCGAGGCGCGGTCCGGGTTCGACTGGGTGTCCTTCACGACGATGTTGACGCTGTAGGTCTTGCTGCCGAGCTTGAACCCGTTCTTGTAGGGATCGGTCTGCTTGATGCCGCTGATGACCCAGTTGTCGCCGGTAGCAAAGCCGGCCAGGGCTCCGGTCTGCGGACTGACATAGCCGATGGTGATCGTGCCGCTCGTGGTGGTGCTCGATCCTTTGATCTCGCCGCAAGCCGCCAGCAGATCGGCCGCCCCCAGCATGACCGCGCCACCCCCAATCGTCTTGAGCACTTCCCGACGGGTGACTCGCCTCTCGAACGACAAGCCTGAGCCGCTCATGGCGCTTCTCCTCCCTGTTACGGGTAGAAAATAGTCAGTACACGGAATATAGTTTCGGTACCAGCCATTGTCAACCTCGCATGAAGACCTTCGCCGCCATCCCGGTCACCTGATCCGGCGTGCCCAGCAGGTCCACACGTGGCTTTGGAGCGCCGAGGTTTCTCCCGAGGTCACGTCGCCGCAGTTTGCCGTCCTCTATGCGCTGCGCGCGGAGAAGAACATCGACCAGAAAACGCTCGGCGAACGGGTCTCCCTGGATCGTTCGACGACCGCCGAGGTGGTCGAACGGCTCACCGCCCGGGGTCTGGTGCAGCGCATTCGGGATGCCAGCGATGCTCGGCGCAACCGCCTCCGCCTGACGCCGGCCGGACTTCGGACCAGCGAGCGTCTTATCCCGCGGGCTATGCGAATGAACCGGCTGCTCGTCTCAGTCCTCTCTGAGCGCGAACAGGTTGAACTTCTGCGAATGCTGAACCTCGTCGTGGACGCCGACGAACGCCTCCGCAAACAGCGCTCGTCCCTCCCTCCCCATCTGGGGGAGGGCCGGGGTGGGGGCCGATATGCCAGGGCCGGATGAGACACAGGTCGGCATCGTCGGGGCAGGACCGGCCGGGCTCATGCTCTCCCACCTGCTCCATCGTCAGGGCATCGAGTCCGTGGTACTCGAGACACGGAGTCGCGATTATGTCGAGCGGCGGGTCCGAGCCGGGGTTCTGGAACAAGGGTCGACTGACCTCCTGACGTCGAGTGGCGTGGGCGAGCGCATGGCCCGCGAGGGCCTCAGCCACGACGGCATCAACATTCGTTTCGCGGGCGAGCAGCATCGCATCGACTTCCGCCGGCTGACCGGTCGCGGCATCACGGTCTACGGCCAGCAAGAAGTGGTCAAGGACCTGATCATGCAACGCCTCGCGGACGGCGGGGAGATCTGGTTCGAGACCGAGGTGAGCGCCGTCGAGGCGATCGACAGCGACCATCCCCGCATCACCTACCGCCGCGACGGCGAGGACGCCGGGTTGACGTGCGAGTTCGTAGCCGGCTGCGATGGCTCACACGGCATCGCTCGGGCGGGGCTGGAGGCCAAATCCTACGAGCGCAACTATCCCTTTTCCTGGCTCGGCATCCTGGCGAAAACTCCGCCTGCGTCCGATGAGCTCATCTACGCCGCCCACGAGCGCGGTTTCGCGCTTCACAGCATGCGGTCCCCCGAGATCAGCCGCCTCTACCTTCAGGTCGAGGCTGATGAAACGCTGGCGGCCTGGCCTGAAGACCGCATCTGGGATGAGCTTCGCCTTCGTCTCGCTGAGCCGTCCCTGCAACCCGGCGAGATCATGGAGGCCGGCATCACCCCGATGCGAAGCTTGGTCATCGAGCCGATGCAGCGAGGCCACCTGTTCCTGGCGGGCGACGCGGCGCACATTGTCCCGGCCACCGGAGCCAAAGGCATGAACCTGGCGCTTGCCGATGTCAAGGTGCTCGCCGAGGCACTGGCGGCATGGTATCGCTCGAAGTCCCACGACCTGCTCGACCACTACTCCGAGGCGTGCTTGCGGCGCGTATGGCGCGCCGAGCACTTCTCGGCCTGGATGACCGCATTGCTCCACCGCGACCCTGCTGGAGATCCCTTCGAGCACAAGCTCCAGCTCTCGTACCTGCGCTATATCACGACGTCGGACGCGGCCGCGACGACACTCGCAGAAAACTACGTGGGCTTTCAATTTCCCTCCCCCGCTCGCGGGGGAGGGCGGGGTGGGGGCGTAGGAGAGTAAAACAAACTAGTTCAGGAGGAGGACGCATGAGCACAGTCGTATCCGACGAGAAGGCGACCGCGAAGACCGCTCCGAAGGAATACCGGCAGTTCATCGACGGGAAGTGGGTGCCGGCCTCGAACGGCGCCACCTATGCCGACAATGACCCGTTCACGGGCGAGAAGATGGCAACGGTCCCGGCGTCGACCCGCGAGGACGCGAAGCGCGCCGTCGAGGCCGCGGCCGGGGCGTTTCCAGCCTGGTGGAAGACACCGCCTGGCGCCAAGCAGCGCCTGTTGCTGAAAGCAGCCGATATCCTGGAGCGGCGCCAGATGGAGATCGTGGGCCTGCTCGCATCGGAGACCGGCTGCACCTTCGGCTTCGGTATGTTCCAGACGATCTTTACGCCGAACCTGCTGCGGCAGGCCGCTAGCCTTCCCTATCAGCCGACCGGCGAAGTCATCCCGGCTGACCTACCCGGCGCGTTCTATATGGGTATCCGCCAGCCGGTGGGCGTGGTCGCCGGGCTGGCCCCCTGGAACGCGCCGCTGATCCTCTCGCTGCGCGCCATCGCGGCACCGCTCGCCTTTGGGAACACGGTGGTGCTGAAGCCGTCCGAAGAATCACCGATCACCGGCGGCCTGGTCTATGCGGAGATCTTCGAGGAAGCCGGCTTCCCGCCCGGCGTCGTCAACGTCGTCACCCACGCGCCTGGCCAGGCTGAGCCCGTGGTCGACGAATTCATGGAAAACCCGAAGGTGCGCCGGATCAGCTTCACGGGATCGACCAAGACCGGCCGGCTGCTCGCCCAGAAGGCCGCCCGCTACCTGAAGCGGATGGTGCTCGAGCTCGGCGGACAGAACCCCTTGATCGTGCTCGCCGACGCCGACCTCGAGTATGCGGTCAACGCCGCCGCCTTTGGCACATTCCTGCACCAGGGCCAGATCTGCATGTCGGCGCGCAAGATCATCGTCGAGCGTCCGATCGCGAAAGAGTTCACGGAAAAGCTCGTGGCGAAGACAAAGAGCCTCAAGGTCGGGAGCCCGACAGAGATGGATACGATCATCGGTCCGCTGATCAATAAGCAGGCGCTCGACCAGGTCAGGTCGCGAGTGGACGAGGCGGTCAGCCACGGCGCGAAGGTCCTCACCGGCGGTAAAGCTCAGGGGGCCTGTTACGAGCCCACGCTGCTCAGCGACGTTCCCGCCGACGTGACCATGAGCAGAGACGAGACATTTGGACCGGTGGCGACGATCACCGTCGTCGACGATCCCGACGAGGCGGTCAGGCTGGCGAACCAGACGACCTACGGATTGGCGGCCGGCATCCTGACCCGCGATGCGGATCGCGCCTTAGCCCTGGCCGAGCGGATCGAGGCGGGCATCGTCCACATCAACGACCAGCCGGTCAACGACGAGCCACAGGTGCCGTTCGGCGGCGTGAAGGATAGCGGCTACGGCCGCTTCGGCGGTGGCGAGGCCGCGCACGAATTCACCGAGATGCGCTGGGTGACGGTGCAGAGCCAGGGGAGACCGTTCCCCTTCTAAGTCCCTGCAACGCGCCGGCCGTCTCCGCCGCAGTCGTCACCCATCCGAAGAAGGTGCTGACGTTATAGACGGTCGCCCGTTGAATCTCGGGCGGCCCGGCCGCCATCGTTGCGTCCTCGATCATGATCGGCCAGTACTCGTGGAAGTAGGCGTCGCGAAGCGTCGACTCGACGCAGACGTTTGACGCGATGCCGGCCATCAGCAAATAGCGGATGCCGCGGCTCCGCAAAACGGCGTCGAGCGGTGTCCCGGCGAAGCCGCTGTAGCGAGCCTTCGTGATCACTGAGTCATGTGCCCTGGGCGCCAGCGCGTCGACGATCTGGAAGTCCCAGGTTCCATAGGTCAGCAGGGTGCCCCGCAACTCGGGTCGCTCCCGCATCAGGCAGAGCGCAAGCTCCTTGCGCGGGTTGGGTGAGTCCTCGCCGCCGGCGGTGGACAGGTCCGGCGGATAGCCGATGACAAGGTAGATGATCGGGATCCCGGCCTCGCGTGCCGCGTCGGCGACGATCTTGGCATTCGCAACGGCGGTGCCGGCCTGGCTGATGTCGATACCGGCCAGGTCGAGCATGCCGCCCTTACTGGCGAACGCATTCTGCATATCGACCAGCACGAGCGCGGTTCGCTCGTGCATGATCGAAACTGGTTCGGGCCGGGCCGGCAGCACGATGTCCACGCTGGCACGAATAATCTCACGCGACTAGGATGGCTGCAGCAGGCCACGTCGACTAGCTGCAGAGGAGGTCGAGATGTACGGAACGATCATGCGCGCGAAAATCAAGGCGGGCCAGATGGACACCTTCCGGCGGTTTGCCCAGGAGGGGGGCAGCCCGGACGACGCCAGCGGGTGGGTTTCCAGCGAGTTCGCGTTCGAGGACAAGGACCCGAATCGAATCGTCGGGATCATTCGGTTCAAGGACAAGGAGAGCTACGTCAAAAACGCGAACGCTCCGCAAACCAACGACAACTACAACCAGATGCTGAAGTTCCTGGAGGGCCCACCGGAGTGGATCGATGTCCACTATGTCGCCTTTCAGGGTGAGGCGCTCAAGGAATACATGATGACCGGCTCGGTGCCGGGGTCGTAGTCGGTTAGCTCCGGCGGTCAGCTTGCCTACGGTTTGAAGACACGGTCGAAATCCTCAGCCGGCATCACGACCACTCCCGATTGCCACTCCCAGTTTTCAAGTGGCGTGGCTTGAATGACGTCCGGATCGGAGGGCGGCTTGTCCCAGTGCACCTCGTAGACCTGGGCATTAATCAGCAACGTCATGTGAAGACCGCCATGCGCTGCGATGACAGCCATGGGGACCTGCCGAAGCCGGTCGAGGTTGGACATGTCCTCGACCTTGCTCGCACTTGTCGGGCGGTAATCGACGACCGACTTGGCCTTGTCGACGCCGATTTTGTAGTACTCGCCTTTCGATTTCACGGCTTTGTATGCCACCGGGTGCTCTGAGGTTTTATCCTGCGGATTCTTGGGATCGGGCGACCAGAACACTGCTTTCCAACCCGCCTTGCTTTCGAGCGCCGTCAGCAGATCTGTCCCCTTGAGGGCCGAGCCGCTTAGTTTCTTCGCCTCCTTGGCCACGGCAGTCCAGGTGTCGCCCTTTCCTTTGGCGCCAAAAGTCTCACCGAGAACCTCCCAGACGTATGACGTGCAGTCTTCCAGCTTCACACCGCCTGGCGCTGCAGTCGAGCACTGCTGGCCCTGATACTTGCCTGTCCCCGTCTTCGCGACGGCCTCCCGATGCTCGAGCAGCATCGAACGCCCATAGGCAGCACCAACCTCTCCCAGGCTCGCCTTGGACGGATCCTTGATGATCGCTTTGAGGTCGCCGAGTTCCTTGCCGGCCATCGGCTTGGTCTTCCAGACAAAGAACGTTCGATCCGCGTACACAACCGGCTCGTTCTTGCTGTTGTATCCGAGACAGCGCAGCCGATAGCGCCCTTGTTGGCCGGCTCCGGCGAATGCGCCAGGCTTCAGGGTGTAGGAGCGAGTCTTCGCGTCCGCATCGGTCGCGAGCGTCGAACTGTCGGCGCTCTCGTGCTTGTCGGCGGGGTCGTAGAGTATCCAACCAATATGGGTCACCTCGGCATCGCTGATCGTGACGCTGATCGTCGTCGATGGGGTCTTGCTGGCGTCGCTCGCCATCATCACATCGGGTACGAAATCGATCGCAACCAGAGACCGATCGAACTTGGCGGCGACCGCCGCGGCCGCTGGAGCCGCCGGCACGCGCTGAACTTGCATGCCGGCCTCAGCTGGTTGCAACTCGGGATGCTTTTCGCCGCATGCCACGCACTGGTCGCCGACGAACAGCGAGCCGGCACATCGTTGGATGGTGAGGAAAGACCGATCAAGAAGGCTGGTAACGGCAGCGTTTCCCGCCAGCCTTTGAAGCTGGAGGAACTCAGCCTCCTCTGGGCGTGACCGGTTCGTGCGAGCCTGATCAGCGCGAGCCCTGAACGCCGGCGGCGACGTCCGCTCAACAGGTGCTTTCAAGGTCAACCCGCGCTGGAGCGGTGGGCCCTTCCGGCCTGGCTCACAACGCCGTCCTGCAGGTGCATGGCTACCATGGCGACCGTCATCGCCGCCAGAGCATGGCGGCGAGCCTTCCCAACCCTAAACCCCGTGCGGCGGGCGAAAAAGGCCGCCCGGGACAGACTTCAGGGCACGGGTTCCGTCTGCCTCCTGCCCGTCGGTGCGGCGAAGTCTGCCCCTTCGGTACTGGTGAGCTCGGCAGGAACCGAATAACGTCCATCTCAAGCCGTCCATGCCCTGCGACGGCCGGCCATGGAAGAAGCATCGATTCGCGCCCGCCAGATCTCCCAAGAACCTGCCGCCATGGATCGCGGCCACCGTGGAGCCGTCACCTCCCGCTCGGATGGGCGGCACGATTTGGAGGCGATCCTGACGCTTCAGCGTCTCGCCGGGAACCAGGCGGTGGAGATGCTGCTCCAGCGCGCCCCCGAAGGAGCGCCACCGGCCACGGTCACTACCCCCGCGCCCGGCACGGTACCGGCAACCGCACCAGGAACTGCGCCGGCGGCGCCGGCCGCACCCGATCCCGCGAAGCTGAGTGGCGCGCACTGGAAGGCGACCGCCGACGCCAAGTGGGCGGACTCCAGCAGCCTCTCTGACCTCGACTCAGGTTTCAAGGCCAGTATGGACAAATTTCTGGAGATGCTGACGGCGAACAACATCACGACTGGCGAGTACACGACGAAGCGACCCAAGCAGCGGGCCTACCTCCTGCACTTCTCGGTTGAGGTCAAGAACGGCACGACCGCGCCAAAAGACGTCCCGAAGGAGGATGGCGTCGACATCATTTGGGATCACGGCGACGATGCCAAGTCCAAGAAGGCGGCCGGCGAGATGGTGGATGCATTCGGCATCGTCGGTCCAGCCGCCCTGATCAGCAATCACATCGCCGGCAACGCCATCGACATGAAGTTCGACTTCACCAAGATGGTCAAAGACAAGGACGGGAACAACACCATCACCTATAAGAAGGATGGGAAGGAGGTCAGCCGCCCCCTGAAAATTGCCGACGAAGCCGTCATGGGGGTAAAGGCCAAAGGCAGATCCATTTCCAGCATCGGCGACCGGGAGCTGTCAAAAGCCGGCGAGGACTTCGGGGTCAAACGCCATATTGACAACGACATCGTGCACTGGTCGACGACTGGCAACTGACCTTGTTCCGCCCGCGCGCCGCCACTAATGCCCTACGGCTGACGGCGTCTTCTCCTCTTCGGCCGCCCCCTTGTGAGCTCCCTCACGCGCCCGGTGTTTTGAGGGTTGCTTTGTTGCATCGGGAACGGTTAAGTCTGGTAGCGCCTGGCAGGTCTTGAACTGGGGATGCAGCGCATGGAGCGCATCGAGGATGGTGCCCGCATCGCCCCCACCCGGTCCGGCTTCGTTCCGACTCTGGTCGGCTTTGACCCCTCGCATCAGCTCCTCATGCGAGACCGGGATGGGATTGAGAACGAAAAAATTCTCGTAAAGGCACCCAGCAACATCCAGCGGCGCGAGCTCGGCCGCATGCTGGCTAAACCATAATTTGATCGTATTCTGGAGGTCCACATACCGACGTTCGTATCCTCCATTGTCTTCGCCTGTGCTGTAGTAACCGCGCAGCTTTGGGGCATTTTGCAGGTAGGTGATCCTCTTGCCAGCGGGGTTATTCTTGAGCGCGAGCAGGTCGGCGTCCAAGCGCATTTTCGCCCAGTCTTCGAAATGCCCGAGCTGCGAATCGCCGTTGATTGCATCGAATAAGACCAGGTCGCCCGTGAGAGGCGGCGGCTTGCCAGCCTTCATCTGGTCGACCGAGGCCGCTGCCATCGCTGAGAGCGTTGTTCCCGCACCGCTGTGCCCAGCCATGCTGACGGTACGCACAATGTCTTGTGAGCCTTTTGTAGTCTTCAGTTTGCCCTCGGCCTTCAGTCGTTCGATGATCTTGCCAACAAAGTCCGTTGAGTTGAAGCTGTAGTCCCCTCCCTTGCCGAACTGTGAATGGAGCCCGCCCTGGGGCAAGATCATGATCGTGCGTTGTTCGCCGCTTGCCTCCAGCTGCTGCTCGGCCTGATCGAGTGCCACATCGCGAACTGGAGCCGTATCGCTCGTGTCGCGAACTGGGGGGTTACCCGGCTCGTCCTCTTTGTACATTCCCTGGCAGTACTTGTTTTTGGGGGCCTTCGTCGAGAGAGCCCGCCAGCCGGCGAATGGGCGATTCGTGCCTTCGGTGTGACCGTGAAGGAAGATGACGACATCGATCGTCCCCTGCTTGTCACTGAACGCATCATCGGCGGTCAGCGACTGGGGCAACAACACGAGCGCCCGTCCGGTATCGGCTTTTCCGGTCGCCGACTCCGGGGACAGCCCCGGCACGGCCGTCCCTTCCGCGTATGGAATCCACTTTGTGGGATCCGTGGGGTCTGGCTTATACGCCGTCGCCGTTTTTGACTGCAGCCCCACCGCCAGCCCGTCGAGCGGAAGGCGAAGTATGCCTCCAACCTCCTGCCTGCCACCCTTGGCGTTCCAGGCGTGTCCTTCTTTCGACGCCCCCTCCCAGCCAATATCTCGCTGGAGCGTGGGTTTCTGCTCCAGGACACTGGCAACCGAACTATTTCCAGCGATTCGCTGAAGCGCGAGCACAGCCGCTGGAGTAAGGATGGAGCACGGGAGCCGCCGGCCGAGATCAAGGCCGTACTGAGTCGGGGCCCGCTCGGACGCCTTTGCGGTCCGCAGCGTCTGGTGCCGTTGCGGATCCTTTGCATGACTGGCGCGGTCGAGCTCAGGGCCCAACGGCGCCCTTCTCGAAATGCATGTAGTCCTTGGCGTCGTTCCAACTTCCTCCCCAGGTGAAGCCGGCAGCGACGAGCTGATCCACGACGACCTTCTTCAAGGTGAGGAAACCCGTGCTGGCGTAGCCATCCAGGGTTGAACGAACGGCGGCGACATCGTTGACCAACTGTTGCTGGTCTTGAAACTTCTGTTTGGCGCCGGCATCAGTCGGCGCAGCGGCGGCCGCTTTCTTGCGCGTCTCTAGCTCGGTCTTCTGGGTGGCCACCCAGGCAGCGCTGAAGGTCGTCTTGAATGTCTCGCTGGCGGTTTGCTGACTCGCATAGTCGGAGGTCGACTTCACGTCGGTCCCGGTCACCGTCTGGATCACCCGAAACAGGCTGGCCAGCTTCGCGCTGTCGTGTCCAAGGTCTTCTCGGAATTGTGGATTCGTGCTGCTGTTGATGTCGACCGCCCTTCCGACCGCGTGCAGGATCAACGAGGTTGTCGAGCCCCTGATCATGCGGACGTTGAACCCCTCGAACGTCGTTACTCCATGGTCGGCGCCGGCCGCCAGGATGGCGGTGGACGCCGTGGTGAGCGAGGCTTGAATGTCCTTGTTCGTCTGCGCCTTGAGGCCTAAGAAGTGAGCCGTCGAGATATTCGCGTCGATCCAGTTTCCGAGATTCGTAATCCCAACCGAGACGTAAGTTGGCACGTACTGCCGGTAGTTTTTGATGTCGTTGCTGAACCAGGCCTTGGAAGAGGTTGCCGTCCACTGGTCCTGCGTGTCTTTCTGAAACTTGTGGACGTCGTTGCCGAAGCTGGCCTGCATGGCGGTATTCGCGTCCCAGAGAGTCTGGACGTCCGGATCGACCGGCGTCGGCGTCGTTGCGGCATCTGGGGTTCCGCCGGCGGTGGTCGTGGCTGGACCGCCGGGGGCCACAGTGGGCGTAACGCCTGCATCCGCCGGCGCCGGTGCCGGGCCAGCCCGTTGGAGCAGCATGGCCGTGACCGCGGCATTCCCCGCTTTACGCTGCAGGTCAAAAAGGTGATCGCCCAGCGACCCTTCCGCGCCTTGGACCAGCCTCGCCGACGGGATAGCCCGGCGCTTAGCCTCACCGGATTCCTGGGCACGCGTCGATTTCTGGACACGTCGGTCCATCGATTCAATGGTGAGCATTTGCCACCATCCGTCAAGGAATTCACAGCCAAGCCGTCGGGCATCTGCTGGCTGACTGCATTCCCCTTCGGGCAGCTGCTTGTGCCCGAAGGACTGGCGGTTGACCGCTTGGCGGAACCCTGTTTCCGGAAACGCCGTAGCTTCGGGCCAGGAATTACGGCGGCCTCCATATCCTGAGAGCGAGCCCGCGGTCAAGAGCCGCTCGCCACGCCTTGGTGGCGTGCACAATGAAGAAAGGAGGTAAGCGATGCGAGGAGCTGTTCTGTACGCCCCGCGCGATGTGCGCTTCGAGGAGCGCGACGTCCCGACGATCATCAAGTCGACAGATGCCATCATCCGGATCTCGGCCACGTGCGTATGCGGGTCGGACCTGTGGCCATACCGCGGTGCCAATCCGGTCACCGAGCCAACCCCGATGGGCCACGAGTACTGCGGCACCGTTGAGGAGGTCGGCAGCGAGGTCGTCTCCATCCAGCCCGGCCAGTTCGTGATCGGTTCGTTCTTCGCGTCCGACAACACCTGTCCCAACTGCCGGGTCGGATATCAGACGTCCTGCCAGCACTCCGAGTTCGTGGGCGGTGCGCAGGCGAGCCTGCTGCGCGTCCCGCTCGCGGACGGCACCCTGGTGCCCACCCCGGGCGTTCCTCCGGAGGACTTGATCCCGAGCCTGCTTTCGCTCTCCGACGTCATGGGCACCGGCTGGTTCGCCGCCAACGCAGCGAATGTGCAGCCCGGCTCGACGGTAGCGGTCGTCGGTGACGGCGCGGTCGGCCTCCTGGGTGTCCTATCCGCCAAGCAGATGGGCGCCGAGCGGATCATCGCGATGAGCCGTCACCAGTCGAGGCAGAGGCTCGCCTGCGAGTTTGGCGCGACCGACATCGTGACGGAGCGCGGGGACGATGGCGTGGTCCGCATCAAGGAGTTGACCAACGGAGTCGGTGCTGACGCGGTACTGGAGTGCGTAGGCACCCAACAGTCGATGATGCAGGCGATCCGTTCGACCCGCCCTGGCGGGTCCGTGGGCTACGTTGGCGTTCCGCACGGGGTCGAGCTCGATGGCGAGCAGCTCTTCTACTCCCACATCCACCTCCACGGGGGCCCTGCCCCAGTGCGCCGCTTCCTGCCCGAGCTGATCGACCTGGTGTGGAAGGGAAAGATAAACCCAGGCAAGGTCTTCGACCTGACCCTGCCTCTCGACCAGGTAGGCGAGGCATATCGCGCGATGGACGAGCGCCGTGCGATCAAGGTTCTGCTGCGCCCGTAGTAACCCTTGATCGTTAAAGGCTCGCTATCCCGGCTACTTTCTTCCGCCTGGATTTCTTCGTCGCCGTAAGACGCTCCTCAATGATCGGCGGATGTATGCGCTAACGGTTTGCCTCTTCGCCATCACAGCCTTCTGCAACACGCTGGTCCGAGACGTGGCGGACTCATTGATCTGCGCCGTTACAAATGTCAGATGAAGCGCACTCCGGTTGTGGCGCTCGCAGGCTCCGTGGCTGTCCTCCTGTGTGGGTGCCTCGGGCTCGGACCTTCCTCGCAGGGGACTCCCAGCCCCCGGCCGTCGGGCAGCCTTGACATTCAGCTGATCGGCGCGGGCGGCCCCTATACCCCGGGACCGCCGGACCTGGTGGCCGCCCGCTCCGAGCCCGAGCTGGATGCCCTGTTGCAGCCGGTTGCGGCCTCCTTCCACCGACCCGATCCGTGGGACGGCTCCGCGAACGTCGGAGGCCATGTCTTCCTCGGAATCACCGTGCCCTTCTGCGCCACGCTCAAGTCGGTAAGCGCCCATCTCGCGGGGCCGGCGCTGGTAGTCGTCCAGGTGAACGCGGCTGGCCTGTGCCCTCCCGGCGCGGGGGCGGCCGCCCGTCCTCCCATGTATCTGGCCTCGATCCCCGACCGGGAGCTACCCCAGGCGCTCGTCAACTTCCGCCTCTCAAGCGGAGCCGGCCAGGCGCGAGTCGACCTCAGGGCTGGGCATCCTTCGATGAGCACAGCCGACGTCGCCGTCCAGAGCCGGAACGCCGTGAAAGCGGCGATGCTCAAGGTCGGCGCTGATGGATCCAGCAGAGCCGTTGCCGAGCTCGACGTCGTTCAGTTTCCGAGCTCGGCTTCGCCCTGCGACGCTCTGCTTTCGACGGCCGCCCAAACTGCGGGGTTCCTCGTCGTGGTCAACGAGGGACCAGTCTTTCCTTCTCACGAGGAAGCGTTCGCCTGGGTCAGTGGCGCCCTGACCGATTGCGGCGCCGCGGCCTGAGCAACGTGCCGCCCGATACACCTAATGATGAAGGAACGTCAATCAACGTGGTCAGCCCATCGCCTGAGTCGCTACTAGACGTGGTGGCGGAGCGGGCGAGATTCGAACTCGCGAACCGAGTTACCCCGGTTACGGCATTTCCAGTGCCGCGCCCTCGACCAGACTAGGCGACCGCTCCGCGGCTAGTCGATTTTATCCGCCACCGCCGCGGCCGGAACGGCGCCCCTTGCCAGACGGCCGACCTTCGAGGTTGAAGATCGCGTTGATCACCGAGAGGTGCGTAAATGCCTGGGGAAAGTTTCCTAACATCTCGCCGGTCGTCGGGTCGTATTCTTCGGCGAAGAGACCGAGGTCGTTGGCCGTCTCGGTGACCCGGCTGAAAAGCTCCTCCGCCTCCTCGAGCCGGCCCATCTGAGCCAGGACGTTCACCAGCCAAAGCGTGCAGATGATGAACACGCCCTCAGGCTGGTGAAACTCTGACTCTTCCGGCACGTATCGGTAAAGGAAGCCATGGTTGGTCAGCTTCTCCTGGAGGACGCGGACCGTCGACACCACCCGTGGATCGGTCGCCGGCAGCATCTCGTACATCGGCACCGCGAGTGCCGTGGCGTCCAGGTCCTTGTGACCCAGCGCCTGGGTGAAGGCGCCAATCTCCTCGTCATAGCCGAGCTCCAGCACCTGCCGCTTGATCAGCGCCCGGGTGCGCTTGGCCGCGGCCCGGCGCACGGTGCCCATACGCAGTCCCCGGTCCAGCTTGAGCGCCCGGTCCAGCCCAACCCACAACATCACCTGCGAGTAGAGGTAGCGGCGAGGCCGGCGCCGCGACTCCCAGATGCCTGAATCTTCCTTCTCCCAGGACGCGAGGATGTGGTCGACCACCTGCAGCAAGATCTCTCGGCGCGGCTTGGGGAGCGTTTTTCTCGACTGCCAGCACGTATAGGCGGTCTGCATCAACTCGCCATACATGTCGAGCTGCACCTGGTCGACCGCGGCGTTGCCGATCCGCACCGGTTTCGATCTCCGATAGCCTTCGAGCTCGTCCAGGACGAACTCGGGTAGGCGATCGTCACCGTCGATCCTGTACATGATCTTGAAGTCTTTGGGGTGCCGATCGTGGGCCGCGCGCACCCATCGGAGGAAGCCATCTGCCTCGTCGTCGAAGCCCATCTCGCCGAGCGCATTAACCAGGTCGGACGTGTCCCGTACCCAGCTGTATCGATAGTCCCAGTTCAGCGAGCCGCCAACGCTTTCGGGCAGGGAAGTGGTGGGCGCCGCCACAAACGCCCCGGTCGGTAGGTGCTGCATCAGCTTGAGTGCCAGCGCAGACCGGTGCAGCGGCTCATCGAACCGCCCTCGGTAGGTCGTGGAGCGCAGCCAATTCATCCAGTAGTCGTCGGTCTGGTGCAGAATCGCATGCGCCACATCGATGCCGATCGCGGCCGGGACCGACCGGGCGCCAGCATAATGCAGCAGAATGGCGGCTCGGTGACCGGGCATGATGCGGCCGGTGATCACGGCGGCGCCGTCGGCGAGCTCGAGCGTCGCCGCATCGGGATATTGAAGGAACACGCCGGCGTCTTCACCGTAGGCAGCAACCAATCCCGGCCGCAGCTCGCGCAGGCTGGGCAGCTGCCGACCGTAATCAAAGCGGGGCTTGAAGGTCAGCTTCCATTCCGTCCGGCCGGCCAGCGGCTGCAGCATTCGAATGAGCCGGAGTGACTCCGGGGGCTTCAGCTTCTTGCCCGGCACCGCGACGGGCATGAAGTCGACGACCCGCATGCGGGAATGTTCGAGCGTCCAGATCGTCTGGAGCACGTTGGAGTCGCGCCGGTACTGGCGGAACATGCTGGCGCCTTCAAGCGCTGGAGTGAGTTGGAGAAATCCGCCTTTGTCCCAATCCAGCAGCCGGCCGAACACCCACGGGCTGTCGAAGCGGGGCAGGCACATCCAGTCGATCGAACCCTGCTTGCTGACCAGCGCAGCGGAGCGCAGGTCGCCAATCATTCCGTAATCGGCAATTGGCGGATAACGAAGGTCGTAGTCGCTCAGACGGGTTCCCGAAATACCGCCCGCCCGATCCCGAAGCCGATCAGACCAAGCACCCCGACCACCACCAAGGGAAACCCTACGTGGATCGCGACAAGCGTCACGCTCAAGAGGATTCCGATCAGGGTGACGCACCCGCTGCACCCGAGCCCCAGAGTCATCAAGCTGCGCACGGCATTCAATCCTAGGCCGGAAGCGACTTCATCTCAGGCCAGCCGTTTCTCGAGTAGGGCGCGCTCGGCGGGGTTTGCTGTGAGACTCAACGCGCGGCTCACGGCCAGGCGGGCTTCGGAATCACGACCCAGGTCGCGGAGCAGCTCAGCCCGTGTCGCGTGAAACAGGTAATAGTTGGCGAGGGCGTCTGCCAGCGCCTCGACGTCATCCAGAGCGGCCTGCGCCCCGTCGAGGTAGCGCCGGGCGATGGCGCGGTTCAGCTGGGCGACGGGCGACGGCGTGAGGGCCAGGAGCGCGTCGTACAGCGCGATGATCTGCTGCCAGTCGGTCTGTGCCCAGCTGGCCGCCCCGGCGTGGCACGCGGCAATCGCGGCCTGCAGCTGGTACGGCCCTGGCCGCCGCAAACCGGCGGCCCGCTGCAGCAGCGATATCCCGGAGGCGATCCGCTCCCGGTCCCAGCGGCCGCGATCCTGGTCTTGCAGCAGCATCAGGCCGCCTGCCTCATCAAACCTCGACTCGGCGCGGGCGAGGTGGAGACGCATCAGCGCCAGCAGGCCAAGGACTTCGGGCTCGTGTGGCATCAACCGCACCATCAGCCCGGCCAGCCAGGCCGCGTCTTCGGCGAGGTCGCGCCGCGACGCCCGCGCTCCCGCGGTCGCCAGGTAACCCTCGTTGAACATCAGGTAGAGCACGGCCAGGACCTCATCAAGCCGGTCGGCCATCTCCCGTTCAGCCGGGACGCGGTACGGGATGTTCGCCTCCACGATCTTGCGCTTTGCCCGCACGATGCGCTGCGCGATCGTGGCCTCGCTCGTGATGAACGCGCGCGCAATTTCCGCCGTCGTGAGTCCGGCCACCGCGCGCAGGGTCAGGGCAACCTGTGCCTCGCGTGACAGGGCCGGATGGCAGCAGGTGAAGATCAGCCGGAGCCGATCATCGCCTTCCACGGTATCAACGCCCATGGCCTCTCCTTCGAGCTGAGCGAGCTTCTCTCGATAGCGAGCCCGGCGCCGGAACTGGTCGGCCGCCTTGCGGCGTGCGGTCGTCAGTAGCCAGGCACCCGGTTTCTGCGGAATGCCGTCTGCCGGCCAGTGCTCGACCGCCTCGAGCAGCGCCTCCTGGACCAGCTCTTCCGCCAGGTCGAAATCCCCCAGCGCCCGGACCAACGCCGCGGTCAGCCGGCCAGCCTCCTCCCGGAAAACGGCGGTGAGCGCGGCGTCGGTCGCGGACTGGGGCTCGATCAGCGCTGCGGCTCGCCGCGGTCGATCACCGGACGCACTTCGACCGGTCCGCCGGTTGGCCATTCCTTGGCCATCGCGATCGCCTCGTCCAGGTCGGCCACGGTGACCTCCGCGTAGCCGCCGATCGTTTCCTTGCCCTCGATGAAGGGGCCGTCGGTGACCACCGGTTTGCCATTGTTGAATCTGATCGTGGTCGCGGTGCGCTCCGGTTGCAGCTCGTGGCCCCCCGTGATCTTGCTCGAGTATTTCCCGAACCACTGGTTGATGGGGCCGTAGGCCGCCTGCCTCTGGGCCTCTGGCATGGCGTCCCACTGGCTGGCGCGGTCCTTGCTATCGGTGAACAGCAGCACGTACTTCATTTGCGAGCTCCTCCTTGAACTTAGCAGCGACTGCGGCCGCTTTGTACAGTACGACGAACAGCGGAGCCCTCGAATCGACAGCCGTTGGGGGGCTTGTTAGGCTGTTAAGCGGTGGATGAGTCCGCTCGATACGGCGACCGGGTGGCGATTCCCGAGCCGTACTCCATCGAGCATATTCCGTTCGCCGAGCGGCACGGCCACAGCCGCCAGCTGCTCTGGCTTTGGCTGGCGGCCAACCTGACCATCGCCGACTACGCGATCGGGTTTCTGCCGGTGCGCGTCCTCGGCCTATCGCTGTGGCCGTCCATCATTGCGCTGTCGCTGGGAAATATCCTCGGCGGGCTGGTGCTGGCCTGGTCGGCCGCGATGGGGCCGGCGGCCGGGTATCCACAGATGTTCATCGGGCGCCGAGCCTTCGGCCGCGTGGGCGGCTATCTCCCGGCGGCGCTGAATTGGTTGAGCACGGCGGGTTGGTTCACCGTGAACACCATCCTCGGCAGCTTCGCCATCCAGCTGCTCGTTCCCGGGTTGCCCTTCCCCGCAGCGGCCGTCATCCTGGTTGCTGCGCAGACCCTGCTCGTCATCTACGGACACAACCTGATCCAGGCGTTCGAACGCTACATGGCGCTCATCCTCGGCGTGCTCTTCGCCATCGCCACGGTGATCGCGCTGACACACGGCTCCGCCATCGCTGCGTGGCATCCCAAGCCGGTGGGAAGCACCGTGGCATTGTTCGGGATCGTGCTGGCCGTCTCCTTCTCCTACATCATGAGCTGGTCGCCCTATGCTTCCGACTACTCGCGCTACCTTCCCGAGATCACCTCACGCTCGTACATCGCGATCTACGTCTTCATCGGGGCGGCGCTGGCCTCCTTCTTGACCGAGGTCGTCGGGATGCTCGTCGCGATCCTGGCGCCAGGCGCGACCACGCCGATTGCGGCGCTCAAGGTGGCGATGGGCGGCTTCGGCGCGTTTGCCGTCATCGCCGTCATCCTGGGGGCGACGACCGCCAACGTTCTCAACCTCTACTCCAACACCATGTCGGCGAAGGTCCTCGACGTGCGGCTGCCCCGCTGGCAGCTCGCGGTTATCGGCGGCGTCCTCGGATTCATCCTCGCGCTGGTCGGGTACCAGAACTTCACCCAGAACTATCAGAACTTTCTGATCGTCCTCGACTACTGGATCATGCCCTGGCTCGCTGTGGTGTTGATCGACTATTACGGGTTCAGGCACCGCGAGCCGATGGGATTCAGCGGGGCGCCCGACTGGAACCGGACGGGCCCGATCGCCTTCGCCATCGGCCTGCTGGTCTCCCTCCTCTTCATATCGGAGACCTTCGCCAAAGGGCCCTTCGCCGCTCTGTTCGGCGGTGCAGATTTCGGCTATTTCATCGGCTTCCTGGTCGCGGGCCTGGTATACATCGTCCTCAATCGCGGCGGGGCGCGGCCGCGCAAAGCAAGCATGGAGGGATAGGCATGGCGGAGCAGCAACGCTCGGTCGAGACCAAGGCAAGTCCCGAGGCGGTCTGGAGGATCTGGTCGGACACGTCGACCTGGCCACAATGGAATTCAGACGTCCAGGCCATGGCGCTCAATGGACCATTCGCCGCCGGAACCACAGGGACGATGAAAACGAAACAGGGCACCCGCCAGATTCAGCTGACCGATGTCGTGCCGGGAAAATCGTTCCGGCTGGAAACGACGGTCATCCCACTGACGCGATTCGCCTTCGAATGCCAGGTGGCCGCCGGGCCGGCCGGTAACACCACCATCAGCCAGGGCATCCGGGTGGGCGGCCCGCTCGGTGGACTGGTTGGCGGAATGATGAGCCGGCAGATCGCCGACACGTTTCCGCCATTACTTCAGGGCCTCGCCAAAAAGGCCGAAGCGAGCGAAGGGCGCAGCTAACGCCTGGGGCCCGTTGCCGGCCTCAGGAGTTTGGCCGGGGCGGTTCCGCTGAAGCGGGGTCGAAGAAGGTGCGCACCGGCTCGGGAAACCGCCGCAGGACGTCGTCCGGCACCTCGAAACTGACCTCGGTGGCGAACTTGGTATCGATGAACCGGTCGACAGCAACGGTGATCAAGCGAAGGGCGGCATCGACCGGCATGTCGATGTCGGTGAACGCCGTGTTGTGCTCCTCCAGGAATGCCTGGAGGTCGGTGGTCATCTCGCCGGCCAGGTGACGAAGTGCTTCCGTCGCCGGGCCGGCATCCTGACCGTCGTGAAAGGCCCGCAGCTGCTGACCCTTCATCTCCCAGAGCCGGCCGCCGAAGGGTGCGATGGCGGCGCCGAGCTCGCGTTGAATCGTGCGAATCCGCTCCAGGCGAGCCACTCCGACTTCGTTCGCCCAGCGTCGCCGCGCTTCGGCGTCTCCGATCGAGCAGCCCGCATACCATCGATGTCGCTGGGGTAGCGCCCGGGTCACCAGGTGACGGCAGGTCAGCACCGGTTCAAGCGGCTGGTACATGGTGTCGAGCGGGATGAACTGCCGCGCCTGGTATGCCGGACAGGCCGTGAACTCCGCTGGGAATGGTTTTGGGTAGGGACACTCGTCATCGGGCCGGGGCATTGGGCGCGCTAAGTCTAAGCGCCGTCCATGATATGAGGGATGGTTGGTCGCCTCTATCTCGAACATCTTTCGGATGCGGACCTCGGCCTGCTGGCGGGCGCCCCCGAATCAGTGGGAGCCCGAACCGATCCCGAGCGGATCGAGGCGCTGATCGACAGTCCCGCCGTATTCCGGACACTGTTCGGCACGCCTGGCCGAGATCCGCTTCTGCGGGGCTCGCCGTTCCTCCTCTTCGCCGTACTGATTCACCGGGCGGTTCGCGACCTGGGGGCGGCGGCGTTTGTCGAAGAGTGGGTCGGTCCGCGACAGCGGGTGCCCGTCTTCGCTGTAGGTGACCTTCGAGAATTCAGTACCGGTCCTCTCCGGCGATTGTTCCTGGCCGAGCTGCTCGCGTCGTACAGCCACGTGAGCAGTGGCAGTGTGCTCGTGCAGACCGCTCGCGGCTGGCGACGCCAGCGCTTCAGCGAACTCGACCCGCTGAGGCTGATCGAGCTGGCGGACGCCGTTTCGGACGCCGAGCGGCCGGCCGTCTACCGAAGGCTGGGCGACCTTTCGCTGTTCATGAGCGGCATCTTTCCCGATTACGCCGCCGAGCGGCTGGTCGCCGAGCGGCAGCGTGGCCGGCTGGAGCGGGCGCTGGCCGCCGCGGATCGGGAACGAGCCGAGCATCACGATGGGATCTGGCTGCTCGAGCGATTGGGTCGGCGCGCCTATCGAGTGGCGCAACAGGCAACCGACCGTTCGACGGCGATGGCCGGCGTGCTGGCTGAGCTCAGCGAGAACTTTGCCACAGCCCGCCGGGTGCTGAACTTCCTGACCGACCGCTACCTCTTCCCCATGCGCCAGCGCTGGTTTGGGGCTGGCTGATGGCGAGCTGGGCCGAGTTTGCGGCCGCAGAGCCGGCACTCGCCTCCAGGGTGGCGGACCGGTTCGCGATCCGGAAACACAAGACCCTGGCAACCCTCCGCAAGGACGGTTCGCCGCGGATCAGCGGCATCGAGGTCGAATTCGGGAATGGCGAGCTCTACGTCGGGATGATGCCGGGCTCGCGCAAGCTGTCCGACCTACAACGCGACTCGCGTCTGGCCTTGCACAGTCCAACCGAAGACCCGCCCGAGGGGCATCCCGCTGGCTGGCCGGGCGAGGCGAAGATCAGTGGACGGGGTGTTCCGGTCGATGCGGCTGACTCGATCCAGGGTGCCCGCTTCCGCATCGACATCGGCGAGGTCGTGCTCACCCACCTCAATGATGCGGGCGACCGTCTCGTGGTCGAGTCGTGGCGCCCCGGACAGAGCCGGCGCCGGATCGAACGACGCTAGCGTTTCAATCAAGTGTTTAATTGACATCATGAGTGCGGCCGCGGTGCGACCTGCAAAGAGCCATCGGGAAGACCGCCGCGAGGCGCTCGTTCGTGCCGCCTTCAACCAGATCGCCGAACGCGGCTTCGAGGGGCTTCGTACCCGCGAGGTGGCAGCCGAGGTCGGGCTGAACATCGCCACGCTGCACTACTACTTTCCAACCAAGGAAGCCCTGATTCGCGGCGTGATCGCCCACGCGATGCAGCGATTTCGCACCACCCTCGCTCCGCACGGCGCCTCCGCCGACCCGCTTCGCCGTCACCTCCGAGCGGTCCGCACCCTGCTGCGCGACGAACCGCAAGTGGGCGCGGTCATGGGCGAGCTGGCGCTTCGTTCAGCGCGGGATCCATCGCTGGCCCAGATCATGCGCGAGACCTACGATGGCTGGCACCGGACCCTGCGCGGTCTGCTGAAGCGGGCCGCCCGGGACGAGCTGCTCGCGCCCGAGCTCAACAGCGATGATGTGGCGGCATTGATCATGGCCACGCTCACCAGCATGACGCTGCCCACGGTCGGCTCCTCTCAGCGCGTCGACCAGGCGTTTCGACAGCTGGAGCGGGTGCTCCGTCCTCCCCTTCCGGCCTCCGCCTGAACCCTCAAGCAACTGATTGATTCTGTGGTATGCTGGAATCAATCATTTGATTGAAGTCTTTGGAGGTCTTCCGTGATGTCACCAGATTCCCTTCGCGAGCCGGCCAATGGAGGCCGCCCCGCACACGTTCCCGCCTTCGTATCGATCTTCAACCCGATCGCCAGCCGCCTGTTGCGGATCGGAACGCCGCTCGGTCCCAACGCCTTGCTGACCGTCCGCGGCCGCAAGAGCGGCCAGCTCCGCACAACGCCGGTGGCACTGGTCGAAGTCAATGGCCGGCGCTGGGTGCAGAGTCCGTTTGGCGATGTCAACTGGGTCCGCAACTTGCGCGCCGCCGGTGAAGCCACGATCACCGTGAAGCGCCGACCGGAGTCGGTCGAGGCCATCGAATTGTCGACCGCCGAGACCGCGCGCTTTTTCAAAGACGTGCTGGGCCCGTACGTCGGCCGCATCCCGCTGGGTCGTTGGCTGGTGTCGCTGCTGGGACTCGGCGAGATCCTCTCCGATCCCGATGCCGCCGCCGCCAAACACCCCGTCTTCGAGCTTCGGGCGAGCGCTAATGCCGGTTCTGGGGCGGGATCGAGGGCGACGGCACACTGACCGGGGCGGCGAAGTCCGGGCGGCTCGATTCGTACTGCCAGACCCGGGCCGAGATCCGCGCCATCAGCGACCAGGCCGTGCCTTCGTCGAGGCCGTCGACGGTGATCGACAGCACGTAGGCAATACGCCCGTTCCTGACGTAGGCGGCATCGTTCTCCGCCCCGGGCATCGACCCGGTCTTGTGGGCCACGGTCACGCCGGCTGGTAGTCCGGCCGGGATCGCGCGCTCGGTGGCGGTATGGGTCAGGATCGGATAGAGCCATGCCTGCGCGGCGGCGCCCCCCAGCCGGCCGAGTGCCTCACTGACCAGGGCCTGCGAGAGATCATCGGGTGTGGTCGTATTCGGGGTCCAGAGAGCCGAGTTCGTCATGCCCATCGATTTCGCGTAGCGATTGAGCGCGTCCGCACCGCCGAGGTACCGCACGAGGATATGGGCCGCCGTGTTGTCGGAGTAACGGCCGGTGCGGAGCGCGAGCTGGTCGCGCGTAAAGCAGGATCCCGGCTGGTAATCCATGAACCAGCCGTCTTCGGCGTCACCGGGCGCGTAGCACAGCAGGTCCGAGGGACGCGCTTGGCCGGAGGCAATCTGCTGCGCCTCCGCCATCAGCAATGGCAGCTTGTACGTGCTGGCGGCGACAAAGCTCTGCCCGCCGTTGACGGACAGGCTCGTACGCCGCGGTCCGCTCAGCTCTTGCAGACTGATCCCAACCCGGCCGCCGCTCGTTCCGGCGATCAACGCGAGGTCGGCGCTCAGCCGGTCGAACCCCGAGGGGGCCAGGATCGTCGTCACCGGTGGGGCCGGTTTCGCCGCGGGCGCCAGGGCGGCCGGACGGGTCACGCGCAACGGCTGGCGAGTCGGCGCCTTGCCCGGAGGCGGGCTCACGCTGGAGCTGGCATAGGCGGCATTCCCGACCAGGATCAGGAGCAGCGCAACAATCGGATAGATCACGAGTCGGCGCAGCGCGCGGCGGTCCCCACCCCTCATGGTTGAGCTTGAGGCTAGCGATCATCTCTTGCGATCTCGTGTGCGGACCATGAGAACGGGTTCCGGTTCGCCCAGCAGCCGGTTGCGGATCGCTGACGAAGCGGTAAAGACGCCGGCCCTGGGCGGCACCGGTCAGGCGGTTTGGTCCGGCACCTCGACCAGCACCTCCACCCCGAAGGGCGAGCGATTATAGGAGGCGGCCACCAGGCCGCCGATCAGGCCACCGACCAGCGCGGCGAAGAGCCCGACCAGCAACCCGGCAAAAGGAACGACGATGAACCAGTCGGCCTGCACCCGTTCCAGCACCGGCACCTGGCTGCCAAATGGGAGGAGTTGCTCGGTCACACCCAGCGTCAGGCTCAGATCCCGCTGCCAGTTAAGGATGGCGCCCGCAAACCAGGCGAGGGTTGCGCCCAGCACGGAGCCGGCCACCAACCCGAGCGCGAAGCCAATCCAGCCACCGGCGATGATCGCCGCTCGCACCGAGACCGCCACTACCCGACCACTGACCTGGTGCACTACGAGACCGTGGCCTTCCGCCGGGGACGCCCGACCAAGAGCAGCCCCAGCAGGATGATGGCCGGGATGGCGAGCGCTACGCTCAGGCCGTAGGCGAGGTATCCAAGGAAGCGAAGCCCTTGCGCGGCGGGCTGACGGGCCTGACCGGTGGCGGTCGACACAATCCTTTGCTTGGCGCCCTGGCCGGCGCCGCCACTGAAGAGGGCGGTGGCCTGCAGGCCGGCGGGGCGGGGATCACCGTTCGGTTTGTAGAGTCCGAAGTGCTCGATCGTGCCTCCCGGTCGTTGGGTCCAGTAGTCGTCGAGCGTCCACCAGACGGCCGCCCCGAGGAAGCCTCCATCGTTGGTGTCCAGGTAGGGGGCCGCCGCCTTGTATGTATCCGCGAGGATTCGGCGCTGCTCCTCCTGGTCGGCGAGACTGTCCGACCAGCGTCCGTACTCCACGATCATGATCGGCTTTTTGGGGAAGGTGGCATGGGCAACCTCGATCGCGCGCGCGGTGCCGGGGCCCGCATCCGGCCCGTAGAAGACGCCGTAATACGTGGTATAGCCGGCGACGTCGAGCGGTCGCGAGGTGTTGTCGTCCGGCTGGTTGCCATAGGCGGCCTGCCCGGTCAAGCGGGTGCCATCGATCGAGCGGTCGAGGTTGTGCAGCGCGGCCAGCGCCTGCTCGCGTTCGATGCCACCGGTCGACTCGTTGGCCAGCCCGTGAAAGAGCACCGAGGGATGATTCATATCGCGCAGGTCCATCTCACTCAGCATCTGCTGGGGGATGCCGCGGTCCATCGCGATGGCGAACGTCGCGGGCGTGTAGTGATATAGCGGAATCTCTTCCCAGATCGCGTAGCCGAGCCGGTCGGCCAGCATCAGCAGCAGGGGATTTGCCGGGTGATGGTCGGCCCGGATCAGCTGGACGTTGGTGGCCGCGGCTTTTTCCAGCAGCAGGAGGATGTCATCAGGCGTGACGACCGGTCCTCCTCGAGGTTGGCCGTTGACCGCTGGATAGACGCGTTCATCGTGGAGCGCGACGCCCGCGTAGGCGACCGGGTCACCGTTGAGCAGCAGCCGCGGCGAGGTTGCGTCCACCGCAATGCGGCGCAGACCGAAGGTCTCGAAAATCTGGTCGACGCGGCGCTCCTCCCAGAACACCTGCACCTGGAGGACATAGAGCGCGGGCGACTGCGGCGTCCAGAGGTCCGCGTTCGACAGCGAGAACGCGGCGTGCACCGTAATCGTCCCGTCATGGCCCAGTTGGCCGCCATCGATGCGCTGCGATGCGAGCGGCAGCGCACCGGACGGGATCAGGCTGGCCGGATCGGGATTGGTGAGGTTGGTTGGATCGACCGTCGCCGGCAGGATGTCGAGGCCGACCTGCACCGGCGTCGCGTCACCACCACGCTGGTGAAGGGTGACGGCGATGTCCGCCCCGTCCAGGTGCGGCACGACGTCGGCCCGGACGGCATAGACGGAGGGCGTCGCCTCCATCCAGACCGGCTGCGTCAGTCCGCCGTAGTTCCACCAGTCCGTCAGGCCCCACGGCACGATGTCCTGGCGCGTCCCCCAGGGCGGATTGTCGACCCGGACGGCAAGGCTGTTGACGTCGTCAGGGAGCACGGCGTCGGTGACGTCGAAGGCGAACGGGGTGGAGCCGCCCTCGTGGTAACCAAGGTAGTGCCCGTTCAGCCAGACGTCCGCGATGTAGTTGACCGCTCCGAACTTCAGCGTGATCGTCTGGTTCTGCCAGTCCGGCGGGACGTCGAAATCCTTGCGATACCAGGCGCCCTTCCCGGGAGTCGTGGGCGGAGGATTGTAGCTGCCCGGCACGTCGACGGTTGACCAGCTGGTGTCGTTGAAGGTTGGCTGTTCGCGGCCGTCGGCGTCCGCCACGATCCGCCTGAGCGCGTTCGATCGAGAGGTTAGGGAAAGGTCATTGTCCATCGGCATCGACTGAACGCGCCAGCGGCCGTTCAGGTCGAGGCGGCGTCGCGGCTGGTAGGAGAAGGTGGGAACCGGGATGCCATTCTGAAAGGCGACGCGGCTGCCCCGAATGGTTTTGACGCTGAGCGTGGGAGCCAATTCGGCCGCGGCGGCGGGGCTGGTACACGCCGGGAGGAGAAACCCGAAGAGCAGAACAGCCAGAACCAGGCCGGCGCATTGGCGGAGAGGACGCAACGATCCGAATTATGCCGCGAATCCGCTCGCTAGCTCTTACGTTTTGGACAGGGAGTGCTCAGCCTGAGCCGGTGGCGGTCAAGAAGTTCCGGGAGACGGCTTGCAGCGCTGACCAGAATTCGTCGTCGTCCCGCTGGCGCTTCCGTCGTTCGGCGTCCAGGGCTTGCCGCCGGGCAGGATCCATCGGCTTGTGGAGCGGGCCGGTGACGTCGCCCTCCACGGAAAGCTCACCGAGGTCCGTGATGATCCAGCGCGATTGCGCCCGCACCGGCTCCTGCACACTGGCGGTCACGTCCTGCGCCCACAACTTCAGGTCGACGGAGCCGTCGACGATGCGGTGTTGCCGGTCAAGGCGCGCAATCGACGATGACGCATGAACGCGCGCCAGGACCCGGCCTGGCGTATCGGTATCGATGAGGTCCACGTCATGGATCTCGAAGGACCCGTGTACGCGACGATGCCCACGGGTGGCCAGCTCATCGACCAGGCCCTCGACCTGTTCATAGAGAGCGGCGCCGACGAAAGGACGGCA
>VBHC01000133.1 GCA_005889535.1 Chloroflexota bacterium | reverse complement strand
CGCGAGCAGATGACTGAACGAATGCTGACGGCAGTCGCCAACCCGCTCACCAACGTGCTGGGCCACTGCACCGGTCGCATCGTCGTCCGCAGAGGGCGGCCGGAGTCGGAGTTCGACGCGGAGGCCGTATTCGAGGCTTGCCGGCGGTTCGACGTTGCTGTGGAGATCAACTCACGTCCCGAGCGCCTCGACCCGCCTAAGCGCCTGCTCAGACTGGCGGTCGAGGCAGGTTGCCGCTTCGCCATCGACACCGATGCTCACGCCCCTGGGCAGCTCGACTGGCAGATAGCCGGTTGCGAACGGGCCGCTGCCTGCGGCGTTGCGGCCGATACTGTCATCAACACGCTGAGCGCTACCAACCTCGTCGCCTGGGCGGATCGCGCCCCATCCAGGCGTCCAATAGCCGAACCAGCCCCTGAAAATTGGCGGGGGCGCGACGGGAACGATCCGTCCGTCGACATCGCCAAGGATGCCAACCAGCGGTTTTGACGGTGCTCCCGCCGACGTCGACCGTTTTTCACGGCCCCCAATGCCTACGGCGCCGGTTAAGCCGTCAGTCGCGGAATCACCCGATTCATGCGCCTTCGATTAGGAGTCGTTCGTCCCTGGGCGAACGAGCGCAGCGTTCGGCAAGTTCGACCAGCTGCCTCATGTAGCTGGCCAATAGGTCGTCTTTCACAATGTCGCCAACGAAAGCGAGCTCGTCAATTAGCGTTTCAGCCTGAAGAGGCGTCAACTCATTCTTGCCATACGGGTCCAGAGCCGGCAGCACGTGCAGCTCATAGGCTTTAGCCAGAAACAGCATCCGGTCGAATATTCGCTCCGGGATCCACAGGCTGTGTGTAGACGTGCCGTCAGGAACCTCGCTGGATACGCCCGCACCTACCGGCTCGTCCTTGGCATAAGTCTCGGCCGAGAACCGATCCGCGTAGTGACTCACGAGGAGAACCTACCATCCGAAAGCACTCGACTGAGTTTGAGCGTGGGAAGTCAAGGCTCCCAAGGCTCTTTGCCGTTAGTTAGGCCGGACGTGTAACCACGTGCCGTACTCCACAGCGAAAGGAGGATCTTCAGATGAGTTCCACTTTTTCTCATCAATTAGCACCCTTCAAGCTGGGGATCGTAACCTTCGGGGTCCTCATCGCTGCTTTGGTGTCGGGACCGGCCGTTGTGCCCGCCCATGCGACGACTGGGGATAGGACCGTTACCACGACCCTCAAGTGCACAGGCGATTCCTGCGACGGCTCCGTGTTTTGGTATCAGGGAGGCCTGACCGGTACGCCTCTTGGCTCCGCATCGATCTCAGGCCCTGCGGACTCGACGACCAAAGGGACGACGACCCAGCCAGCCGCCGCGGATACGTTGACCTTTAGCGTCGGAGAGCCCTCCGTTTACGGTTGCGGAAGAGGTTAACTTCAAGGCTACGGTGCCGAGCACTGATAACGACGGCGACGCCATATGCCGTGCCGCTGGCAGCACCTTCCGCATACAGAGTTAGGCGGCGCAAGGTCGTTCAGGAGTTGCTGGGTCACTGCACAATCTCCCTCACCCTCGACACATACAGCCACGTTGCTCCCGCCCTTCACGCGGAAGAAGCCAGCCACATGCAGGGGCTGTTCAGATAACCGGTAACAATCCCGTTCCCGGCCAGCGCCGCAGTTAACGAAGCTGATCGACAACCTTGTGGTGGGGTGCCGTCGACCATTCGAGACCCTTCCGTTTGATGGCAACCTCGGCCCTCGTGACAGCATCAGCCATGGCTTTGGCTAGGAAGGCATCCAGACCGTCGCCAGAGAGATCCGCCTGTGGCGCAACATTGATTCGCATGCCGCGCTTCGACGGGAACAGACGGCCGCCATGGACACCGGTCCAGTCAGGCTTGCTGATTGTGCCCGCCAGGAGAAAGACGGGGTTGATGGTAACGTCGGCTCCGGTCGGCGGTTCGAGTTGACGAGCTTTGTGGATGAACTCCGTGACACGCTGCCCTTGCGGCGCGCCCCCGCCGTCCACAACTCCGTACGCGAAGGCCAGTACGGGGTCCTCTCGTAGGATCCGCTGGCATTCGTTTTCGAGCTCCTGAGCGGCTCCCCTAAGCCTGTCCGAACCAGCGTTTGCGCCAGACTTGAGGCCATACTTGCCGTTGAGTAAGTCCAGAACATCGAGCGCGACACCAGACCTCGCAGGCGCGGATACCTCTGAGGCCTTCTCATGAAAATAGATGAGACCGCGTCCCCACCTACGCTGCGGAACCTCGCCCTCAAGCTCGGAGAGCACCGCACGGAGCAACTCAGCAAGGCGAGGAGCAGTCACATAATCAGTGAACACTATTCACCACACAACTCGGGTGCGAGCCCACACCTAACGTCGGCTATGCCGTCAGATAAGCCGTCAGGGCGGCTGCTCGCTTAACGGCCTGACTGCGGTCGGCAGTCTTATACGGTCCTAGCGGTCACTCCCCAAATTCGAAAGTGGCGGGGGCGCGACGGGAACGATCCGTCCGTCGACATCGCCAAGGATGCCGACCAGCGGTTTTGAAGACCGTGGAGCCCACCTGAGCCCATGCACCCCCGTGCGGGTGAAGGTTAAATGACGGCGTCGATTTTCTGTCGGAGGTAGGGCTTCGGCTTGTAGCCGACGATCCGTTCCGCGGGCTTGCCGGCGCGGAAGAGGATCACAGACGGGATGCTGAGCACGGTGAACTTGGAAGCCGTGATCGGATTCGCGTCCACGTCGAGCTCGCCGACTACCATCCGCCCGTCGTACTCGGTCGCCAACTCCTCGATCACCGGCCTCAGCATCTTGCACGGTGCACACCAGGTCGCCCAGAAATCCACAAGGACGAGCTGCGAAGAGCTGGAAACCGTGGTCTCGAAATTCTGATCCGTGACCTGGAGGATGTTCTTCGTCGTCATGCCGCTCCTTCTTTCGGGCTCGTCTTCTCTTCCTTTTTAGCAGGTGCCTTGGTTTCGGTTTTCGTTTCCTTTTTCGTTTCGGTTTTGCGGGTCTCTGCCGGGGTGCTGCTTCCGTCACTGCTCGCTCCCCTCGAGTCGGTCTTGTAGAAGCCACCGCCCTTAAAGATGATGCCGACCGGATAGAAGACGCGGGTTACCGGCGCCCCACACTCGGGACACTGGCTGAGCGGCGGATCCGTGATGCGCTGCTGCACCTCGAAATGGTGCCCGCGGCTACACCGATACCCATAAACCGGCATATATCGATCTACTTATACCCGGAAAGTGACCCCAAGAAAACGCTGAGCTTGAGGCGCGGTCAGTTGATCCAGAGCTTGCTTTTCGGCCTCGGCTCATCGGTCGCCGAGTCGGTGAAGTCGCCCGGCTGCAGGAGCCCGCTCTGCATCATTTCCGCTACTCGGTCGAAGAAGGCTTCGTCGGGACTGGCAGGCTCGATTGCCTGTGGCGCCCCGTCAGTCAGGAAGCGCTGGACCGCCGCGCAGATCATCTCGCTGCGGCTCTGCGGTGACATGGCCGTAGCCCGGTTCAAGGCATCGACAAGGGCGTCTGGCATGTAGATCACCACGCGCTTGGCGCTCATCAGTCTCAGCATAGTAGCGAAGCCCTGCCGGGCGGGCAAGCCGAATCGGCTCACGAAAATGAAACAAAGCAACGGACCAAATGGCGCGACCCCCACCCGACCCACCCCCAAGGGGGCAGGAGAGACGTCAGGTTGGGGCGATCCGGATCGCCGGGTCGAGCGGGTTGAAGACAATTCCGGACGCCGGTTTCGGATAGAAATACGTGGATTTCTGCGGCATCACCTGGCCGGCCCTTGCCACGGCGACCACGTCGGAAACCGCCGGAGGCCGGACCAGGAAGGCCGCCTGCGCCTCGCCAGCCGCCACCCGGTCAAGGGCGCTGTCGACGTCGCGCGTATAGCTGATAAACCGCTCCTGTTCGAGCAGGAGGTCCTCGAGCCCGAGCTCGCGCTCGAGGATCTCCCCGTGAAGGACAGCGACATCGAGCCGGGAAACCGGGTCGGCCGACGCCACGCGTTCGACGTCGACGGTTGCAAGAGTGAGCGCGGAAGCTATACCGATTCGATGGTCCGGCGTCGGCTCCTGCATGGCGGCCAGCAGGGCGGCCCTGTCCGCCCGGGGACGCACATCATGGCGAGTGTCAAGTCGTCGCAGCAACGCTGAGGCGTCGAATCCCTCCAAATCGTGGAGAACACGATGGGTCGGCAGGATGACGAGACCCGGATCCTTGAGATCGACCAGCAGCATCAACACGTAGTTGAAGGCGGCGTCAGGGGGCGCCTCCGGATGCTCATGCCGTTGCCTGTCCCGGAAGTTCAGCGCGGTTTCGTATCGATGATGGCCATCGGCGATGTAGAGCCGCGAGCCACGAAAGACCACGGCCAGGTCACGGACAGACTGCGCTCCGCTCAGGGACCAGACCGTGTGCTGGTCGCCATCCGCACCGATGATAGACAGCTCCGGGGTTCGAGCCATCGCCGCGACCACGATCGAGCCGACGGCCGACCCGGGATCTTCGTAGAGGGCAAAGACGGGACTGAGGTTGGCCACCACCGCCCGGGTCAGGGAGAGCCGATCGGCCTTGGCGCGCGCGTGGGTCCGCTCATGCGGCAGCACGCCGTCACCAAATGGTTGAAGCTCGACGACCCCCAGGATGCCGCGCCGGGAGTGCGTCAGGCCCGTGGTCGGATCGACAAACTGGTGACGGTAGAGATAGAGGCAAGGGCTCGGCTCGCGACGCAACACTCCCTCGCGAAGCCACTCGCTGAAAAAGCCGGCCGCCCGCGTGTACTTGTTGTCATCGGGGGTATCCGAAAGCCGGACCTCACCCGCGATCAGGCGGACAACATTGTGCGGGTCCTGCTGGTAGTAGCGCAATTGGTCCCGCGGCGAGATCACATCGTAGGGTGGCGCGACCACGCGCGCCAGGTCAACCCGCTGCGGGTCGTACCGGATTCCCTGAAACGGCCGGACCGTCGCCACAAGTGGACTAGAGCGTAACGGTCAGCACGTCAGCCATCCCCGGAATCCGGCGTATCTCCGCCTGAATCGATTCTGGAACCGGATCATCGACGGAAAGGATCATGACCGCGTCACCGCGTGGACGGTCACGCCCTACCTGCATGCTGGCGATATTGATGTTCTTCTCACCGAGCAGAGTGCCGATGGCGCCGATCACCCCCGGTCGGTCTGCGTGCCAGCTCATCAAGAAGGTGCCCTGCGGCACCAGGTCGATCCGGAAATCGTTGAACTGGACGATGTGAGGCTCGTTGAGCAGCAGGGTGCCGCCGACCCGAGTGCTGCCGTGCTCGCCCGCCGCCTGCAGGCTGATCAGGTTCGCAAACTCGGTGGCGTGCGCGCCGCGCTGCTCAACCACTGTGATGCCATGGGCCGCCGCCACTGCTCGGGCATTGACCGGGTTCACCCGCTCGGCACTGAACCGGCTGAGGAACGCGGTGAGCAACGCCGCCGTCAGGACCGAGCAGTCATAGGTCGCAATCTCACCCACGTAATCGACCTGCAACCGCGTCGCCGGCTGACGACCGGCCTGGGCGAAGAAGCGACCGATGCCCTCCGCCACCGGAATGAAGGGCCGCAGGAAGGCCATCGCCTCCGGCAACGCGACCGGGGCGTTCAGCGCGAACCGGGGCAGGCCGCCATCGAGCACGGCAATCACCTGATCCGTGATCTCGAGCGCCACGCTGATCTGCGCTTCCTCGGTGGAGGCGCCCAGGTGCGGCGTGGTGATCACCTGGGGCAGCGACATTAACGGGTTCTCGCCCGGCGGCTCCTGCTCGAAGACGTCGAGCGCGGCGCCGGCGACCTGTCCATCCAGCAGGGCATTGCGCAATGCCGATTCATCGACGATCCCGCCGCGCGCGACGTTGATCAGCCGCAGCCCAGGCTTCGCCAGGGCGAGGGCGCGGCTGTCGATCAGATGGTGGGTATCGCGGGTGAGAGGCACATGGAGGGTGACGAGATCCGATTCGGCCATCAGCTGGTCGAACGGCAGCAGCCTGACATTGAGCTGGGATGCCCGCTCCTCGGAGAGCACCGGATCGGTCGCGATCACTCGCATTCCAAACGCCTGGGCGCGGTGGGCGACTTCTCGACCAATGCTCCCCAGACCGACGATGCCGAGCACTTTCTCGCGCAGCTCGGTGCCCAAAAAGCGCGAGCGCTCCCAGCGACCACCCTTCACCGCCTGATCCGCCTGGGGAATGTGGCGCGCCAGGGCCAGCATCATCGCCATCGTGTGCTCCGCCGCCGCAATGGTATTTCCCGACGGCGCATTGACGACCAGCACGCCCGCGCGCGTGGCGGCCTCGACGTCGATATTGTCGACGCCGGCACCTGCCCGGCCGATCACTTTGAGGCGGGCGCCCGCCTGGATCACACGGGCGTCAACCCGAGTTTCACTCCGGACGATCAAGGCGTCATAATCCTGGATCCGGGCGACCAGCGCGGAAGGGGTCTGGCGGAGCTCGACATCGACATCCGCATGCTCTCGCAACCGGCTTATGCCCGCCTCGGCGATCGGGTCGGCGACGAGCACGCGGGGCACGGGCTCAGGCGACGAGGCTGGGCTCAGACGACGCCAGCGCCCGCCGCGCGGCGGCCAGGGCTGCGCCTCGGGTGACCGGGTGGCCGTTGGCCTCGAGACCTCGTTCGAGTGCCTCGACGGTGGCCACCACATCCGGCTCGTAGACCGCGCCTAGATGGCCGATGCGGAAGATCTTGCCGGACAGCTGGCTCTGGCCTTCGCCGAGCACCAGACCGAGCTCCCGCCACGATCGGAAAACGCCATCCGACTTGTCGCCCTGGAGCGCCTCGGGCAGGTACACCGCGGTCACGGTCGGAGACGCGAGCTCGGGATCGGCGAGCATGCGCAGGCCGAGCGCCGCCGCCGCTGCACGAAATGCTGATGCCACCCGCAGGTGCCGCTGGAAGATCGCCGGCAGGCCCTCCTCACGCATCATCGTCAGGGCTTCCCGCAGCCCGAAGAAGATGCTGACCGCCGGAGTCGTAAAGGTCATGCCTTTCGCCTGCATCGTTCGGGCCCGGGTCCAGTCGAAGTAAAACCGCGGCGCGCGGGCGGTGGACTGTCGCTGCCAGGCCGCGCGGCTCACACTCACCATCGTGACGCCCGGCGGGACCATCCAACCCTTCTGCGACGCGGTGATGGCGACGTCGACGCCCCAGCGATCGACGGGCAGGTCGATGGACCCGATCGAGCTGACGCCGTCGACCACGAGGAGCCGTTGCTGCCGTTTTACGACCTCGGCAAGGGCTTGCAGGCGATTGGTGACGCCGGTGGATGTCTCGTTGTGGGTGACCAACACGGTCGCAATGTCTGGCTCGCGGCGGAGCAGGTCGTCGAGGTCCTCGGGATCCGCAGCCTCGCCCCAGGGAAGCGTGTAGCGAGCCACATCGGCCCCGAAGGCCGCTGCGAGATCGGCAAAGCGATCGCCGAATGCGCCGATCGTCACCGCCAGGACGCGCTCGCCTGGCGAGATGAGGTTGGCAACGGCGCTCTCCATCCCGCCGGTGCCAGTGGCCGGAAAAATCAGCATGTCATTGTCGGTCTGGAAGGCCCAGCGCAGACCGGCCTCGAGCTCCGGAAGCAGTGCCCTGAACTCGGGACCACGATGGTTGATCATCGGCGCGTCCATGGCCTTTTGGACGCGAGCCGGGACCGGGGTGGGACCCGGAATTCGAAGCTGGGGGTTCTGAATCATGCGCCCTAGCTTACCGTCCGGATCCGGCCGTGACGCGATCAGGATCGTCGCGAGACCGCCCGCCGCCGGCGATAGCTTCGGCGGCGGTATTGGGGCAGTTGTGACGGACTCATCTGGCGACGGATGGCGATGCGCATCACGACCCAGAGCACGACAATTCCCCCGAGGATCAGGCCCCAGCGTGTGGCCGTCGCTGTGCCGGCGGCGTCCGCCCCGGAGGCGAGCTCGGCCCGGTGCTGGGCGGCCGCTGCCGCCTCCGCGCGAACGATTTGCTGCCTGACCTGCTCGATCTGCGGGTCCGCCGCCAGCATTCCCTGGAAGACGCCCATGGCGATTGCGTCTCGGAATGCGGCCTGGCTCAGCAGCGCTGCCTCTCGCGGATTGGTGAGATAGCCCGGTTCGACCGTCGCTGTCGGGATGTCCGAGCGCACCCAGAGCTCCGGTTTGGCCGCAACGCCGTCGTCCGGAACCTGGTAGCCCCGGAGCGTCTGGGCGAGTCCGGCGTCGATCGCCTGGGCGAAGGAGAGACTGTCCGGCTTGGGATAGAAGACGGTCGCGCCATCGATGGCCGGGTCGCCATTGAAGGCATTGACGTGCAAGCTGACGAACAAACGGGCAGCTGACGCATGGACGCGGTTCCAGCGTTCGGAAATCTCAACGTACTCATCGGTGGTCCGGGTCAGAACCACCTTGACGCGTTCCTTTACGAGCAACGCGCGCAGCCGAAAAGCCAAATCGAGCGTGATGTCCTTTTCCATCACGGTGCCAACCACAACACCTGGATCCCAGAGCTGAGTCGGATCACTGGTTGGGCTGCCGCCATGCCCCGGATCGATCGCGATCACGTAGGGCGAGGGCATGACGAACGAGGGCTCCGCAGCCGCTGCCCGAGCCGTTGGCATGGACGTAAGCAAGACGACCCCGGCCGCGAGCACGACCGGGAGGCGCGGGAGACGCAACTAGTGCGCAGTATACGGCGCGAAATTAAGAAGTCCAGCGTTAGCGCTGGTCGGCGGTGTAAGGGAGCAGTGCGACGTGACGGGCGCGCTTCAGGGCGACCGCGAGGCGACGCTGATGCCGGGCGCAGGTGCCGGTCACGCGGCGCGGCAGGATCTTGCCGCCCTCTTTGTAGTCGATCAGGTGGACCTTTTCCGCGCAGAAGTTGCAGACCTTCTTGTGCGGTTTGCGGTCGCGCTTATCCGTCGGTGGTGGCATGGTCTCCTAACAATCGCTCCTCAGAACGGAATATCTTCCGGGTCAACGTCGCGCGACGGTTCCTCGCTACGGCTGCCGCCGGTGGCGACGGCGGCCTCGGCGGGCTGCTCTGCGGTCGGTGCCGGCTGGGATTGGCTGCGGGGCTCGAGGAACTGGATTTCCGTCGCGTTGACTTCCGTGGTCTTCCGCTTCTGCCCATCCTGACCTTCCCAGGAGCGGGTCTGTAGCCTGCCCTCGATATAAACCAGGCTGCCTTTGTGCAGGTACTGGCCCGCGATCTCAGCCAGGTTGCGCTTGCCGATGTTCCAGACGACGACGTTGTGGTAGTCGGTGTATTCCTTCTTTTCGCCGTCCGGCCCTTGCCCATAGCGATTGGTCGCCAGCGAGAAGGTCGTCACCGGCGAGCCGCTTGGCGTGTAGCGCATCTCGGGATCACGGGTTAGCCGGCCGATGAGCATCACTTTGTTCAGATTCATTTCTTGCCCTCTTCTTGTCGAACCAGTAAATGACGGAACACGGAGTCCGAAATCCGCAAGACGCGCTCGACCTCCTGGACCTTGGCCTGGTCGAGGTCGAACTCCTCGACGACGTAATGCCCTTCCCGCTGATCCTTGACGCTGTAGGCCAGCCGGCGCTTCCCCCAGGGGGTGACCTTCTTGACCTGGCCCCCGTTCGTCTGGATCAGCTGGCCGACCTTATCGATCTCCTGCTGGACCGCTTGATCATCAAGCTCCGGCTTGACGATATACATCAACTCGTACGCCGACAATCGGGACCTCCTTTCCTACGGGATTTGCTCCGGCTATGGCCACACGGGCGGCAGCGGAGCAGGAAAGCGTTCGTAAGTTTAGCAAAGATCAGCGGCCGCCCGAGAACAAAAAGAGCGGCCGCCGAGTGGCGACCGCCCACGGAGGGAAACCGAAGGCTCGCTATTTCTTTACGCGGCCGGATTCGATCTCGCCCGACCACTTGCCGGTGGGCGTACCGGGCATTTCGATGAACTCCTTGAAGCGCTTCAGGTCATGCTCCACGCTTCGAGGCGTCGCCTGCGCCAGCGTGTCGCCGGCCTCGCCGACCATCCCCGCCGGGGGTTCGTAATCGACAACCAGCTTCACCACTGTGCGCCCATCGATGGGCTGAAACTCGACCTTGCCGTCGTTCTTGTCACCCGAGATAGACCGCCACGCGATCAGCTTGTTGGGCTTCTGCTCGACGATCTCGGCCTTCCAGCGGCGCTCAATGCCTGCCACCTTCGCCTTCCATTCCAGGTGCTTGTCGTCGAGCTGGCGGACCTCGTCGACGTTTTCCATGAACTCCGGGAATTCCTCGAACTGGGTCCACTGGGCGTAGACCTGGTCGATTGGCTTTTGGACTTCAATCGACTTTTCCACATGCGCCATGCTTGTACCCTCCCTTAGTAGTGGTACGGCTCCCACCTTATACCCCCGTTATCCGATTACCAAACCTGAGGGTTATCAATTACGGCTGAGCCTGAGAGGAACCGTGGTGGTCGGCGGGGGACTCGAACCCTCGACCTCTTGGATGTGAACCAAGCGCTCTAACCAGCTGAGCTAGCCGACCGTGCGGCCATTGTAAGCCCGCACCTGCCCTGCCCCGGAGGGGAGGGAATCAGCGGCGGACGGCTCGCGCCAGCGCCCGGGTGACGGCCTCGGCCGCTTCCAGGGGCAGGTATTGGATCGCCTCCGCCACCACCCTCTCGGCTTCGTCGGGCGGGAGCGTGCGTCGAACCACGTCCAGCTGCTGATCGACCAGGTCGGCCATGATCTGCGCCATCTCCTGGCGGCGCCGGCGCCGGAAGAGCTCCTGTTGAGCCGGGTAACCATTGCCAAAGGCCACGGGGAAGCCAAGCCGCTGGAGCTCGGCAAGGTCGCGGAACACAGTTCGGGTGCTGACCTTCAGTGTCTCCGCGAGGTCAACCGCGCGGATCCCGGGCCGCGCCGTCGCCATCGAGAGGATCACCAGCAGCCGATGCAAGCGCGCCGCGCGATTCACGTTGCTGAACGTAGCACTGCCTTCATGGGTCTGCAATTCAACGACCCTTCCTACAATCGCCCTATGAGCAGCGGCGGCGGCGCCGAGCCCCGGCGATTGAAAGGCCGCCTACCCAGCGCATTCTGGGTTGGCGGCGGGCTCCTGCTGCTGCTGGCGATCATCTTCCTCGCCCGCCAGATCATTCTGCCGTTCGTGCTGGCGATCTTCCTGACCTATTTGCTCCTGCCGCTGGTCAAGGCCATGACCGGGCCCGGTCCCGGCGGCCGCCGCACGCCTCGGGCGCTGGCAGCGTTTCTCGCCCTCGCCGCCTTCATGGGACTGGTCGTGGTGGCGATCCTGGTCCTGGCGCCTTTGCTGGCCGGCGAGGCAAACCGCCTTGGTCGTGTTTTGTTTGGCACCGGAGGGCAGGAGCCGCAAATCGCGCATCGCTTGAGCGCCACGTTTCAGGACTGGCGCAACACCATCTACGGTGCCGGCGTTTTTCCCCCGAGTGTTCAGCAGTCGCTGGACCAGGAAGCCCGGGACTTTGTCAGTGGCCTTGGCGACGCCGCGGCCGCCGCCGTCAGTGCCTCCCTGACGTTTTTTCCCAAGCTGCTCGAGCTGATCGCGGTGCCGCTGCTGACCTTCTACATGTTGCTCGACGGACCGCGCTTGACGCGCGAGATTCGCTCCTTCCTCCCGGCGGCACAACAGGAACCTGCCGCGGAGATGATGCGTCGCTGGGACCGTGTCCTGAGTGAGTACGTCCGCGGTCAGTTGATCATCAGCCTGTTCATCGGCGTGGTCGTCACGGTCGGTCTCCGGGTGATGGGACTGAAGGCGGCGCTGCTGGTAGGAACAATCGCGTTCTTCATCGAGGCGATCCCGTTTTTTGGGCCGCTGATCTGGGGTACACTGGCCGTCCTGCTGGCGCTGGCCCAGAGCCCGGCCGGCAGCCCGCTGCCACTGGTCGTCGGGATTTTCGCGCTGGTCGCCCAGCAGGTCGACAGCCACCTGGTCGCGCCTCTCATCCTGGGCCGCTTCACGAAAGTGCACCCCCTGCTCTTGATCTTCAGCACGCTGCTGGGTGCGTCGCTGTTTGGTTTGATCGGGATGTTCCTGGCGGCGCCCGTGACGGCCGTAGCCAGGGAAACGTTTCTCTTCGTGATGGAACGGGTACAAGCTAGGCGCGGGCCCGCGAGCCTGACCGTGTCCGCTTGAACGCGATTCCAGTGTTAAGGTGAAGCATTCCATGCCCAAAGAGACGAAAGACGCCAAAGCGAAAGCTCCCAAGGAACCTCAGCCCGAGGTCCCTATCGAGACGGTCGCCGAGAACGGTAGTGGCGGGGCAAAAGCCCGCACGGCGATCGATGACGTGATCGCAGCCATCGAGGCCGCCCGCGACAAGGTCATGGCCGACGAGGTCAAGGGCCTCACGAAGCTCGGAATTCCGCGCGCGATGGCGTACCAGATGGTCGCCGCCCGGTTCCACCAGAACGTCGTCACCGACGGCGAGGGCGGCACGCCAGAGTTCGAAAACAGCCACTGGAACGATAGATAGCCCGCAACCGCCCGTGCTGACGGTCGCGCAGGCGCGTGAGCGAATCCTCGAACGGATTGCGCCACTTGGGGCGGAAGAGGTTCCGCTGAGGCAGGCGCGCGGCCGCGTTCTTGCTGAGGACGTCCGGGCCGAGCGCGATGTCCCCCCCTTTGCCAACTCAGCCATGGATGGCTACGCCATCCGGGCGGCCGACGTCAAGCTGGCGTCGCCGACGAAACCGGTGCGCTTGAGCCTGCTGGGTGAAGTGCGCGCCGGTGCAGCGCCCCCGGCGGCCGTTCAGCCAAACACGGCGCTGCGGATCATGACCGGGGCCATGCTGCCCGAGGGAGCGGATGCCGTGGTCCGAGTCGAGGACACTGCCGAACGCGACGGCAGCGTCGAGGTCCGCGTCCCCGTCGAGAGCGGCACCAGCCTTCGCGCAGCCGGGAGTGACCTGCGTCGCAGCGACCTGGTAGCCGCCGCCGCTCGCATCATCACTCCCGGGTTGATCGGCGTGCTCGCCTCGGCAGGGCGGGTGAGCGTTCGCTGCGTGAGCCGTCCGCGGGTGCTCGTGCTGACGACCGGCGACGAACTGCGCGAGCCTGGTGAGGCCCTCGGGCCGGGCCAGATCACGAACACCAATCGGTACACCTTGCTCGCGGCAATCGAGGACGCCGGCGGCGTCGTCATCGATGCCGGTGTCGCCCGCGACGAGCGGCAGGACCTGATGGAACGGCTCCGAAATGTTCGTGAGGCGCAGCTGGTGGTCAGCACCGGGGGCGTGTCGATGGGGGCCTACGACCTCGTCCGCGGGCTGCTCGAGGAGCGTGAGGCTGTGGACTTCTGGCAGGTCGCGCTGCGGCCGGGCAAACCGCTGCTGTTCGCCGCCGTCAGCGGTGTGCCACTGATCGGGTTACCCGGCAACCCAGTCTCGACCCTGGTCGGATTCGAGCTGTTCGTCAGGCCGGCACTCCTGAAGATGCAGGGGCGCACGGACCTCGAGCGGCCGCGCCTCACCGCGACCACCGAGGATCGGCTGGTCAATCCTCCGCACCTCGAGCAGTATTTTCGCGGCATCGCCCGCCGCGATGGCAGTCGACTCACCGTTCGGTTGACCGGGGACCAGGGCTCGCATGTCCTGCGTTCCATGGCCGATGCCAACTGCCTAATCGTCGTGCCGCAGGGCACCAGCGAGGTGGCGGTGGGCAGCTCGGTCGAGATCATCCCGCTGGCGCCGATCGACTAGCTTCCGATTTAAACTCTCTTTGGGAGAGGGAGAAGCGGTGGCCAGAATCGATCCCGACAAGATTCGCAACGTCGCCCTGCTCGGGCATAGCCACGACGGGAAGACGAGCCTGGCGGAAGCGATGCTCTACGCCGGAGGCACGGTGGATCGCCTCGGACGGCCGGACGCGGGCAACACCACCTTCGACTTCGAGCCCGAAGAGATCAAGCGAAAGATCTCGATCGGCACGGCTATCGCGCACCTGACCTGGCGCGAGCACAAGATCAACCTGCTCGACACGCCCGGGTTCCAGGACTTCACCGGCGATGTCTGCGGCGCGCTGCGGGCGGCCGAGGGGGCCCTGCTGGTGGTCGGAGCGAGCACCGGCGTCATCGTCGGCACGGAACTCGCCTGGCAGCAGCTGCGAGCCCGCAACCTCCCCACGCTAGTCGTCGTCAACAAGATGGACAAGGAAAACGCTGATTACTGGAAGACCGTTGATGCCTTCAAGGAGTTCTCGCCGCGCCCGGTTGCGATCCAGGCGCCCATCGGATACGAGGCCGAGTTCACGGGCGTGGTCGACCTGCTGACGCGGAAGGCCTACGAGTTCGACCAGCAAGGGCGACCAAAGGAGGTCCCGTTACCAAGCGAACTCGCTGCCGAAGTCGAGTCCCGGCGGTCACCGCTGGTCGAAGCCGCCGCCGAGACGGACGACGCCCTGCTGGAAAAGTATCTCGAGAGTGGTGAGCTGAGCGATGCTGAGATCACCGGGGCGCTCGCCAAGGGCGTGGCCGCCGGAACGATTGTGCCAGTGCTCTGCGCTGCCGCCGTCAAGTCGACCGGCATCGGCACCCTGCTCGATGCGATCGTGGCACTCCTCCCTTCGCCGAAGCACGCCGCGCCAGTCGAGGCCGTGAATCCGCGCACCGAGCAAGCCGAGACCTTGACCCGCGAGCCGGCCGGTCCCTTGGGGGCCATCGTTTTCAAGACGACCGCCGATCCGTTCGTCGGCCGCATCAGTTACGTCAAGGTCGTCTCTGGGGTGCTGACACCCAGCACTCCGCTCCTGAACGCCGCCAAGGACCAACCGGAGCGGGCCGGCACGATCGGATTTCCGAAAGGCAAAGCTTTGGAACCGGCCACCGAAGTGGTGGCGGGTGACATCGCGGGCATCAGCAAGCTGCAGGTGACGGCGACCGGCGACACGCTCGCCAGCCGCGACCATCCACTCCGGCTGCCGCCGATCGAGTACCCGCAGCAGACGTACAGCGCCGCCGTCAGCGCCAAGAACAAAGCCGACGAGGAAAAGGTCAACGCCGCGCTCGTCAAGCTGGTGGACGAAGATCCGACCCTGACGCTGGAACATGAGCCGATCACGAAGGAGTCGATCGTGCACGGCATGGGCGACATCCATCTCGACGTCGTCCTCGAGAAAATGAAGCGAAAATACGGCGTGGAGGGCAGCCTGGCTGTGCCACGGGTCCCGTACCAGGAAACGATCACCAGTAGCGCCAAAGCGGAGAAGAAGTACAAGAAGCAGTCCGGCGGTGCCGGCCTCTACGGCCACTGCGTGATCGACATCGCCCCGGTGCCCCGTGGCACCGGCTTCATCTGGGAAGACAAGATTTTCGGCGGCTCCATCCCGCAGAACTTCCGACCGTCCGTCGAGAGGGGTGTCCGGGAAACGATGGAGCAAGGGGTGCTGACCGGCAACCCCCTGGTGGACATCAAGGTCCGCTTGCTGGACGGATCAACCCACGCGGTGGATGGGAAGGACATCGCCTTCAAGCTGGCCGGCGCCATGGCGATGCGCCAGGCGGTGATGGAGGCCAAGCCGGTGCTGCTCGAACCCATCATGGACGTCGAGGTGCTGGTGCCCGAGCGCAACATGGGCGACGTCATCAGCGATCTCAACGGCAAGCGCGGCAAGATCGCCGGCATGGAACCCTCAGGCGATCACATCGAAAAAGTCAAGGCTCAGGTCCCGCTCTCATCGATGTACCGGTTTCCGATCGACCTGCGCTCGATCACCCAGGGACGAGGACGCTACACGATGAAGTTTTCGCACTACGAAGAAGTCCCGGCCCACGCCGCGCAGACCGTGATTGCCGCGTACCAGAAGGCGAAAGGCGGGGAGGAGGAAGAGTAGCCGGGCAGCGGCGTTAGGCCCGGTGCTGCGGTTCGTCCCAGAGGGGAACACCCGCCCAGGCCAGCCCTAGCAGCGTCTTGGCGTCTTGAAGCTCGCCGCTCGATCGCAAGACCTGCAGGTCGTGGACATCGAAGGGATTCACGCTGAAGGACTCATCGAGCTCCGCGCGTCCTTCGGTAGGCGACAGGTCCTCGGCAAGATAGAACGTCATGCGTTCGTCGCAGTAGCCCGGCATCAGATAGGCGCTGCCCAACGTGGTCCACCTGCCGGCCTTCAGGCGCGCTTCCTCCGCCAGTTCTCGGTGCGCGCCCTCGACAATTCCCTCGCCAGGCTTGTCCAGTGTCCCGGCCGGGATTTCCCAGAGTTCGCGGCCGGTGACGTAGCGAAACTGGCGAACCAGGACGATCCGACCGTCCTTCTGCCGTGGAACGATGGCGACGGAACCGGGGTGACGCACGATTTCTCTCGTCGTGGTATTTCCGTTTGGCAGGCGCACCCGGTCCTTGAACACCTGGAATAGTTTTCCGCTGTACACAGGCTGACTCTCGATGCGTTGTTCCATCTCGCACTCCTTTCTCGGACTATCATGGCTGCTTAGGTCATGATCGAGCGCACCGTTTTGGAAATTGCCCGGCAGCGCTTCTGGGCCTGGCAGCGCCGCACCGCCCCGACTCCGCGCAACCAGTTGCGTGAGACCGACCAGCTGCTGGGCGCGGTTGAAGAGTGCCGGCTCCGAGAGATCAAACTGATCCCCACGCACATTTGGCGGCGGATCGTGCACCTGCTCGGCCAGCTGGACGGCCACTACACCGAGAAGCTCGGCATCGACCGCTCCGTTGAGCGGACCGCGGAGGTGCTTTTCGAAGCGCAGGAGGATCTGATGGTGGCCGCACGCTCTCGTCGACGAGCCCGCGGAGGGAAGGTCATCCCGCTCTTCCGACCCTGAGCCGACCGCCTACGAACATATGTTTGCATTTCGCTCCCGTTTGTGCTAGCCTGCGGTCATGGGCGAGATGGCAACGCTTATCGAAGGCACCCCAGGCAGTCGACCGGTTGCGGACGTTTCGACGGTCCCCCTGCTCCGCCGGGTGGTTGAGAGCCTGGCGACAATGCGCCCGGGCCGCTATACCGTCTATCTTGGGCGGCCCGATCCGGCCGCCGTCCGCGGCGAGTGGGAGACCGAAGTCGCCCTGGTCCGCAGTGCCCGGCGGGCTGTGGTGACAACGCCCGATACCACCCCCCTGCCGCAGGAGGCAGACCGGCGGGATCCCGGGATGGGGTGGCTCGCGCATCTGTGGTTCAGCGCGGTGGTGGGCGACGACACCGCCATGGCGCTGGTCTGCCGGCCTGATTTCGACCATCCGGAGGAAGCCTGGCTGGTGACAAACCCGACCGCCGTCCGGCGCTTCATCGCCGCGGTCGAGGGTGAGCTCGCGCGTCCGGATCCGCAACTGCTGGCGGTCTAGGCGCCTCCAGCCTGACCCTCCCGCAAAGCGGCGAGGAGATTAGGAGAGAATTGGGACTCGGTGACCCTGCCCCACGAGCCCTGGCGCCTGCTGGTCGCCGGCACCATCACCCGCGACGATGTCCGCACGCCGATGGGCGTCAACACCGATGGCCTCGGCGGATCGGCGACCTACTTCAGCCTGGCGGCCCGCCTGTTCGCGCCGGTCTCGATCGTCGCCACGGCCGGTCCCGACTTCATGCCGGCCTTTGTGGCCGCCCAGCGTGATACGGGATCGGATCTCCGCAGCGTGGTCGCGTCGGAGCTGCCAACCTACCGCTGGTTTGCCGAGCACGACTACCAGACGGGAACCACGCGCAACGAGCGATCCGACCAGGGGGCCTATCGGGGCTTCAGCCCGAGGCTGACGCCCGACCAGCGCCGAATTCCGATCGTGTTCCTGGGAAGCATGGAGCCGCGTCACCAGCTGCGAGTCCTTCAGCAGCTGGATCATCCCTGGCTGGTCGCCGGCGACACCATGAAGCTCTATATCCGGGAACAGCCGGACGCGCTGGAGCCCGTCCTTGCGCGCCTCGATTATCTTTTTCTGAACGCCTCCGAGGCGATGGCCCTGGCGAAGGTCGACACCATCGAGGCGGCGTCGGCCCAGCTACGCCATCGTTTCAGCTTGCGAGGCCTGGTCATCAAGGAAGGGCCGAAGGGCGCTACCCTCTACCGTCACGGCGAGCACATTCATCTGCCGGCCCTGCCGGTAGATCCGCCCACCGATCCCACCGGGGCGGGTGATGCGGTCGCCGCCGGGTTCCTGGGGTGCCTGGCGGAGCAGCAGGTCGAGAACGACGAGACCGTGCGTCTGGCGCTTGCCTACGCCATGGTGATGGCCTCGTTCACCATCCAACATTTCAGCGTTCACGGTTTGCAACCCATTACTCGGGCGGATGTGGAGGCGCGAATGGCGTCGATGGCCTGGCAGGTTCAACCCACCGCATGAGCTGGCGGGTCAAGGGCCTGACGGTCGAAGTCCAGCAGGGCGATCTCACCATTCAGGATGTCGATGCCATCGTCAACGCCGCCAACAACGACCTCGAGCTGGGAGGTGGAGTCGCGGGCGCCATCGCCCGAGCGGGTGGGCCGGCGATCCAGGCGGAGTGCCGCACGATTGGTTCGATCGAGGTGGGCGACGCCGCGATCACGGGCGGCGGCGCGCTCAGAGCCCGCTACGTGATCCACGCGGCCAGCATGAGGCTCGGCGGCCACACCACGGCCGAGAGCCTGCGCCGGTCGACGCGGCGCAGCCTCGAGATCGCCGACCAGCATGGCCTGCATTCCATCGCGTTCCCGGCGATCGGCACCGGTATCGCGCATTTCCCGATGGCCGATTGCGCCCGGATCATGATGGAGGAGGTGGTCGCGCTGGCTCCGACCGCCACGTCGCTCCGCGATGTTCGATTCGTTCTCTTCGGCGGTGATGCCGAGGCGGCCTTCCGGGTGGAGGCGGAGCGCCAGCTAACCACGAAATAGGCCGGGAAAAAAGATCGAGGCCAGGAAGGCCAGCGTCACCAGGGACAGGAAGACAAAGACCGCCGCACTGGCGACGTTGAACAGCCGGGTGTTCGCATAGCGACCCATGATCCGCTTATCACTCGCCAGCACAATCAGGATCGGCAAGAGGAGGGGCAGCAGCATCCCGTTGACGATGTTGGGGAGGTTGGTAATCAAGGCGAGTGGCGCATCGGGAAACAAAGCGATGCCGGCCCCGAGCACGATCATCGTCGTGTAGATCGTGAGAAAGGCCGGTGCCTCGCCAAACGATTTGTCGATCCCCCGCTCGAATCCGAACGCCTCGGTAATAGCGTACGTGGTTGAGAGAGGTAGGACTGAGGCGCCCATCAGCGACGCGGTGAGCAAGCCGATCGCGAACAATTGCTCGGCGAACTGGCCGGCGAGCGGCTTGAGCCCGAGGGCGATCGTGGCAAAGGCCGAAGTATCCGAGGGATCAACGTGGACATGGTGCACGTAGATGGTGGCGCCGGTGGCCACGATGATGAAGAACGCCACCACGTTCAGGGCCAGGATCCCGGTGTAGGTATCGATGCGCTCGAACCACAAGTCTTTCGGGCTCAGTCCCTTGTCGGCAACGTTCGACTGCTGGAAAAACGCCATCCACGGCGTGATGGTTGTGCCGACGATGGTGATGAAAATTAGCAGGAATGGCGCACTGGCGTGAAATGTCGGGACGACCGCATGGTGAACGACGTCACCCCATTTCGGATGCGCCAGAAATGCCGACACGATGTAGCTGATGAAAACCAGGGCGAGGGTGAGCAGGATCCGTTCGACGACGCGAAAGGATCCGCGGAGGACGAGGAACCAGACGAAGAATGCGGCGATCGGGATGGCGATGTAGCGGGCAAACTCGCCGAAGAGAAGCTGGGACGCACCGGCGATGCCCGCGAACTCCGCCACGGTCGTCGCGGCATTGGCGATGAAGAGCAGGATCATCACCCAGACGGTCGGCGCGACGCCGAAACGTTCGCGGATCAAATCCGACAGGCCCTTGCCGGTAATGGTCCCCATGCGGGCCACCATCTCCTGAATGACGGCCAGGCAGATGGCGGTGACAATCAGCAGCCAGAGCAGGTCGTAGCCAAACTGCGAGCCGGCCAGGGCGTAGCCGGTGATCCCGGTGGCGTCGTTATCGACCGTGCCGGTGATGATCCCGGGACCGACCACCGAAAGCAACACGAGCAAGCGGGCCCGCCGGCTTCGGAGCAGGCCGAGCGGCCGCTCAAGGGCCTTCGGCCGCACCAACGGCCCCTAGAAGATCCGGCGGCGGCGACCGCCCGCGCGTCCCGGCATCACCCGCTCCATCACGTCGTCGACGGTGACGATGCCCTGGATCCGGTTGTGCTGGTCGACCACCGGAACGGCCAGCAGGTTGTACTTGGAGGTCACTTCGGCCACGTCGCGGGGACCGGCATCAACGCCCACCGAAATGACGTTCTTGATCATGAAGTCGCGGATCTTGGTTTCCGGCTTGGCCACGATCAGATCGCGCAGGGAGAGCACGCCAAGCAGGTGCTCTTCCTCGTCGACGACATACACGTAATAGACCGACTCGGCATTGGGCTCCAGCTGACGCAACCGATCGATCGCCTGGGTGGCCGTCAGGGTGTGGAGGACCGCGACGTACTCGGTCGTCATCAGGCCGCCCGCGGTGTCTTCGCGGTATGCAAGCAGCTCTTCGACATCCTCCGCTTCATCTTCCTCCATCTTTTGCAGGAGCAGCTGAGCGCGTTCGCGCGGCATGTCCGCCAGCAGGTCGGCGACCTCATCGGGCGCCATCGCTTCCAGGATGTCCGAGGCGCGTTCGACATCGAGCCGCTCGAGGATCGAGGCCTGCATCTGCGGCTCGTCGATCTCTTCCAGCGTATCAGCGGCCTTCTCGTCGTCCAGGGCCGCAAAGACCGCGTTGCGGTCTTCCGGGCTCAGCTCATTGACGATATCCGCGATGTCAGCCGGATGCAGCTTGGCGAGCTTGGTGTGCGCGATCCGCAGCTTGACGGAGCTGACGTCGCTTTTCACGGGATCCACCGCTTCCCAGGAGATCAATTTTTGCGGCCAGTCGATCCCGAGCATTGAGGCGAGCCGGCGTCCCATCCCTTCGAGCCCGATGCGGCGGGCCAGCCCGCGACCGCCAATGTCCACGCCGACCAGCAGCATCGATCCATCGACCTGCGAAAGCTGGAGGTCGTTGACGCGCACCACGCGACGGCCATCCATGTCGACGATCTGCTTGTCGAGGATCTGTCGGGACAACCAGAGCTCGCTATCGGCCCGAGCGTGCGGCTGGACACTCGGCTCATCGACCTTCAGGCTCAGCTCCTTGTTGTCCCAGCTTCGCACCACCGACCAATCGAGCGACCGCACCTTGCGGTTGTTCTTCAGGATGACCCCGGTGACCCGCGGAAAGGGCTCGGTCATCACGACCACCAGGTCGCGAACCCTTCCGACGCGATGCTGTCGAACGTCGACCACCTCAGCGTTGAGGAAATCACTGAGAAAGATCAAGCCTCAGCCCCGAAATTGCTTGAACAACAACGAGGCGTTATGCCCGCCGAAGCCGAATGAGTTGGACAGCGCCAGCTTGATCTCCAGCTCGCGGGCACCTTCCGGCACGTAGTCGAGGTCGCATTGCGGATCCGGGTGCTCGAGATTGATGGTGGGCGGCGCCACGCCTTCCTCGACCGCCTTGACCGAGATCACCGCCTCCACCGAGCCGGCCGCCCCCAGCAGGTGGCCCAGCATCGACTTCGTTGAGCTGATCGGAATCCGGTAGGCGGCATCCCCGAAAATATCTTTGACTGCCAGCGTTTCGGCCACGTCGCCTAACTGGGTCGCAGTGCCATGGGCGTTGATGTAGCTGACATCCGCCGGCGCCACCCGGGCCTTCTCCAGCGTTCGCTTCATGGCCTGTGCGGCGCCCGCACCGACTGGGTCTGGCGCCGTGATATGGCTGGCGTCGGCGGTGGCGGCGTACCCGACCACCTCGGCCAGAATTGGCGCCCCGCGCTTGACGGCCGATTCCAGCCCTTCGAGGATCAGGATGCCGGCACCCTCGCCCATGACGAAGCCATCGCGTTCCAGATCGAAGGGACGACTGGCCCGACTCGGCTCGATGTCGCGCGTCGAGACCGCCCGGACGGCACAAAACGCGGCCAGCGCCAGGGGCGTGACGCACGCTTCACTGCCACCGGCGATCATCGCCGTCGCGTCGCCCCGCCGGATGGTCTCGAACGCCTCGCCGATGGCGTGCGCCCCCGAGGCGCAGGCGGAGACGGTGCAGTAGTTCGGTCCACGGGCTCCGAGCGAGATCGAGATCTGGCCGGCGCCCATGTCCGCGATCATCATCGGCACGGTGAACGGACTCACCCGAGAGGGTCCCCGCTCCTTCAGGATGGTGTGCGCCTCCTCGATCTGTTCCAGCCCACCGATGGCGCTGCCCACCAGTACGCCCACCTGGTCACGATTCGCCTCCGTGATGTGGAGCCCGGACTCCTCGAGCGCCTCTTTGGTGGCCGCCATCGCGAACAGCACGAACCGCGACATCCGGCGAGCCTCCTTGCGATCGAGGCGTGTCTCGGGCTTGAAGTCGACGACCTCGCTCGCCACCTGGCTGGGCGTCGCGGACGGGTCGAATGCCTGCACTCGCCGGATCCCGGACCGGCCAGCCTTCACGGCTTCCCAGGTCTCGCGCGTCGTATGTCCGAGCGAGGTGATGGCTCCGGTGCCGGTGACGACCACCCGGCTGCCATTTACCATTCGGCAGTTCCCCCGCCGCCCCAGCGAAGGCACGCGGCAGCCCAGGACGGACCGCTACCACAACCAAGCAGCAGGGCGGTCATGCCGTTGTGCAATCGGCCCTCCACGACCGTGTCGTGCAGAGCCATCAGGGGGGCTGCCGCGAGCAGCGATCCGTAGCGAGGCGGGTCGAGGACGAGCCGGCTGGAGGATATGCCACTGGTCTGGCACCAGGCCCGCATGATCTCGGGTGCTGACTGCTCGCCGATCACGAGGTCGATATCCGGCAGCGTGAGATTCGCTTTTCGCAAGCAGTCAGCCACCCCGTCCGTCAGTCCTCGGAGCAGGATCCGGTCGGCGGCGTCGCCGTTGCCGTCGGGCTGCGCCGAGCCGCCAGTCATGGTGGCGAGCACACCGGCTTCCCCGCCGGCCTGGGTCAACACCGCGGCTGATGCGGCTCGTCCGTGCATCGAGCCGCCCTGTCCCGGCAGGTCCACCAGCTGGTTATCGGATTCGGCGCCGATCAGCAAGACGGCCGCCGCCCCGGCCGCTACGTAGCGGGTCGCGACATCGAGGGCGGCGAGCAGACTGGTCTCGGCTGCATAGAGGTCGAAGCTGGCGATCATCGGCAGCTGCAGGTCCGTCTGGACCAGGCAGGCGGTGGTCGGCCAAAGCACGTCCGGCGTCGTGGTCCCTACGATGACCATCTGGAGATCCGACGTGTCGATGCCCCCCGCCCGTAGCGCGGCACGAGCCGCGCCCGCGGCCAGCGAGGCCGTGGTCACTCCGTGTTCAGCCTGCACTCGGTACGATACGCCGGTGACCTCGGAGCCGGTGAGCCTCCTGGCCGATGGGACACTCGCGGGTGGGCGGTACACGCCCAATCCGGCGATCGCGCTGAGGGCCAGCGCACGGCGTGTTTGAGCAACAGACGGCATAGGTACAGAAGTCACGCCTCATTCTAAGTCGAGGTATTCCGCGTGGTTACGCGACGTTGGGAAGGTCAGTAGATCGGGCCGTAACCAATCGTGACCTACTGGGATAGATGTGTACGAGCTCGCGGTATTCGCTGCGGCACGCCGCAGTTCGCTATTGTATAGACCAAATTTGGGCGCGACCCCGCGCCCGGACTCCAACCAGAAGGAGGGTAGGATGGCCGAAGCGAATTTCGACAAGTTCCGGAGCATCATCGCGGAGCAACTTGGCGTCGATGTCGAGAAGGTAACCCCGGAAGCCTCTTTTACCGAGGACCTGCAGGCCGATTCCCTCGACCTCGTCGAGCTGATCATGGCCTTCGAAGAGGAATACGGCATGGAGATCTCGGATGAAGACGCCCAGAAACTTCGCACTGTTGGCGAGGCCTGGAATTACGTCAAGGGGAAGGTGTCCGTCGCCTGATCCGGAACCCGGAATCGATCGCCCCGTACGGTGCTCGCCCAGTGGCCTTCGTCTTCCCCGGCCAGGGTTCCCAGTACGTGGGCATGGGCAAGACGCTGTGCGAGGTATCCGAGACGGCCCGAAGAGTCTTCCGGCGGGCCGACGACATCCTCGGTTTCGGGCTGAGCCGCGTCTGCTTCGAGGGCCCCGAGCAGGACCTGAACGACACCATCAATGCCCAGCCGGCCATCCTTACCGTCAGCATCGCCTGCCTGAACGTGATGCGGGAGCGCTGGCAGGCCATGGGCCAGGTGATCGCCCCCCGCTACGTCGCCGGGCACAGCCTTGGTGAGTTCACCGCACTGGTCGCCGCGGACGTCATCGACTTCGACAACGCGCTGCTGCTCGTTCGCGAGCGTGGCCGGTTGATGAAGGAGAACGGGAACGAGCGGCCGGGTGGGATGCTCGCCGTGCTGGGGCTGGAGCGGGAGGCCGTCGAGGCGGTGGTTGCCGAGGCGGCCGGCAGCGGCGTCATCACCCTGGCCAATGCCAACTCCCCGGGTCAAATCGTCCTCTCCGGCGAGTCGGCGGCGCTGGATCGCGCGGCTGAGCTTGCTCGCGCCCGGGGCGCCACTCGGGTCGTCCGGCTGCCCATCAGCATCGCGTCCCACTCCCCGTTGATGGCACGCGCCGCCGCCCAGTTCGCCGAGATCGTGGCGCGGCTGCCGCTCCGCCAGCCGCGAATTCCGGTTGTCGCCAATATCACCGGCCAGATCCTGACCAGCGCGGACGACATCCGCAAGGAGCTCGCCGACCATATTCTGAAGCCGGTTCAATGGACGGCGTCGGTGCTCGAGATGGTCACGCGAGGAAGCGCCGAATTCCTTGAAATCGGCCCGGGCCAGGTTCTTTCCGGCCTGATCCGGCGGACCAGCCGCGAGGCGCACGTCGTGACCCTGAACGACCGCGAAGTCGCGCGCGCGCTCAGCCCCTTCCCGCAGGCATGAAGCGCGTCGTCGTGACCGGCCTGGGCGCCGTGACCCCGGTCGGCCTCGACGCTCCCAGCACCTGGGCGGCCATGCTCGAGGGCCAGTCCGGGGTCGGCAAGCTGACGCTTTTCGACGCCAGCGAGTATCCGGTTCAGATCGCTGGCGAAGTCAAAGGATTCGACGCCACCGGCCGGATCGAACCGAAGGAGCTCCGCCGGATGGACCGCTATGCACAGCTTGGGGTGGTCGCCGCGCAGGAGGCGTTCACGGATGCCGGGCTCGCCAAAAATGGCCTGCTGGACGAGATCGGCGTCGTCTTCGGCAGCGCAGCCGGCGGCCTCAGCGTCTTGCTGGAACAGCAGCGAATCCTGCAGGAGCGGGGCCTCCGCCGCGTCAGCCCCACCTTCATCCAGAACATGCTGACCGATACCGCCTCCGGCCACATCGCGATCGCCCTCGGATTGCGCGGACCGAACATGGCGGTGGTGTCCGCCTGCGCCACGGGCAGTGGAGCCGTCGGCGAAGCGTTCGAGACCATTCGCCGAGGGGATGCCGACGCGGTTGTGACCGGTGGCGCGGAGGCGTGCCTGGTGCCGGTCGTCTACGCGGGGTTCTGCGCCATGCGGGCCCTCGCCCAGCACGCGGATCCGGCGCAGGCCTCACGGCCGTTTGATCGAGAGCGGAACGGCTTTGTGATCTCCGAAGGTGCCGGCGCTCTGCTGCTGGAAGAGCTCGACCATGCCCGCCGCCGCGAGGCCCGCATCTATGCCGAGGTGATCGGCTACGGCTCGAGCAACGACGCCTTCGACATGGCGGCCCCGGCCGAAGGCGAAGGGGCGTTCCTGACCATGCGGCGGGCGCTGCGCAAAGCCGAGATCGAGCCGGAACGGGTCGACTACATCAACGCCCACGGCACCGGCACGCCGCTGAACGACAAGTTCGAGACGGACGCGATACGCCGCGTATTCGGCAAGCATGCGGACCGGCTGGCGGTCAGTAGTACCAAGTCGATGACCGGCCACATGATGGGAGCGTCGGGCGCGGTCGAGGCGGTGGTCTGCGCACTGACGATTCGCGACCAGGTGATCGCGCCGACGATCAACCTGCAGACCCCCGACCCCGAGTGCGATCTCGATTACGTTCCAGGCGAGGCACGGCATGCAGACGTCGGCGTGGCCCTTTCCAACTCTTTTGGGCTCGGCGGGCATAATGCCAGCGTCATCCTGGCTCGCTACCAGCCGGAGGCCTAACCGCTCGCCGTTTTCGCTCGGTTTTTTGAATACAAAGCGAATTGGGGGTTGTGCTATCATCAGGCGGATTTTTGGGGCGCCCCGGGCGTTCAGCAGCCAGCAAAGGAGAGTGTTATGGCGGTTACCGGATACTGCTTGAAGTGCAAGAAAAAGGTCGACATTTCGAATCCGCAGCACATCACGATGAAGAACGGCAAGCCCGCGACCACGGGAACCTGCCCGACCTGCGGCACGAAGATCTACAAGATCGGCAAAGCATAACCTAGCGTTATCTGAAGTGGACAGCCGGTGACGCGCCGGCTTTTTCCTTTTCTAGGGCTGGGCGGCTGAGCGGCGGGCCGGCTCCTTGTTGGCCAGCTCCGATTCGATCAGGTCGAGCAGCACCTCGGTGGCGCTCAGGGCCACGTCGACCCCCAGGGTCTTAAAGATCCGGACGTTGGCCGGATTGTTGACCCGGGCGACCGTCTTGGGTACGTGGAATTTCCGCTTGGCCAGCTGGCACGACACCAGGTTGTCCTCGTCGTCACCCGTAACCGCCACGACCACGTCGGCCCGCTCCATGCCGGTGGTGGCTAAGAACGCCATCTCATCGCCATCGCCAACCATCACGATCTCACCCAATACCGAGTTCAGGACCTCGGCGCGGCGCGGATCCTTCTCGATCAGCGTGACTTCGTAGCCGCGATCGAGGAGGTGCTTGCTCAGGTAGTAGCCGACCTTCCCGCCACCGATCACGATGACGTACATTGGCTCGCTCATTGCTTCAGCATGGCATGGATCGCCCTTGCCCCGGAAAGGGTCGGACAGACGGTGTCGAGGCCGAGCTCCCGATAGACGTCCTCGCGAATCGGATCGTAGATCCGGGTGATCACCCGGGGGACCTTGAAGACCTCGCGGGCGATCTGGGCCGCCATGATGTTTCGATTGTCGCCGTTGGTCAGGGAGGCGAAGCCATCCGCCGACTCGATGCCGGCCTGGCGGAGGACATCTTCATCGATCCCGTTGCCGAGAATCATCTCCCCCGTGAAGTCGCTCCCCAAGCGGTCGAACGCGCGGCGGTTCACATCGACGACGGTCACCTGGTGACCCGCCTTTGAGAGGGCGACGGCCGCCATTGCGCCGACGCGGCCGCAGCCGACAATCACCAGCTTCATTGAATCGAGACCCAATTCTAGGTCAGGCCGCCCCATCACAGCTCGGCGCCCGGCTCGGCTACAGCCCCAGCGCGAGGCGGACGGCTTCGACGTCGGGCAGACCAGCCTGCCGGATCTTCGCCTGGGTCGTCAGGAGATCGTAGGGGACCCGGCCGAACCGGACCGCCGGCGCCCCCAGGTCGACGACGGCATAGGCGGCGTCCGGGTTGCCATCACGAGGCTGGCCGACGCTGCCCGGGTTGACCAGGGCGGAGGGCGGGAGTGCAATCCAATCGCCGGACGCGGGAACCTGTTCGCCCTCCTCCGTAAAGATCCGTGGGAGGTGGGTATGACCGAAGAAGCACAAGCGAGCGCCGAGTCGCATGAGGATCTCGAGCGCCTGCAGCTCGTCGAGGATGTATTCCCAGATGTATGGCTTTCGGGGGCTGCCGTGGACGTAGCGGTGGCGGCCGAGCCGGCCGTACTTCGGCAGCGCGGCCAGGTAGCGACGGCTCTGTGGGGTCAGCACCGCCTGGGTCCAGCGTGCGGCGCTGGCGGCTTGCGGGTTGAACCAGTCGAGCAGTGACGGATCGAGCATGGCCTGGTCGTGGTTGCCCATCACTGCCCGGGCCCGCACCGATTGGAGCCGAGCGATCACGGCGTTCGGATCGGGCCCGTAGCCGACGATGTCGCCCATGACCAGGATCCGGTCCACCTTGGGCATAACCTGCAGCACCGCCTCGAGCGCCTCGAGATTGCTGTGAACGTCGGAGAGGAGCCCGATCGTCGGCCCGGGCGTCGCCTCAGGCGTAGACGCGTTCGTGAGCGTAGAGGAACAGGATGCGAACCGAGGCCGCCACCGGGACGGCGACAAAGAGTCCAAGAATGCCGCCCAGGTACCCACCCACGACGAACGCGATGATGATCAACATGGGGCTGAGGTGAACGGCGTCGCCAAAGACCTTGGGTGAGACGAAGTTGTAGATCACGTTCGAGATGACGAAGTACACGATCAGCACGACGACCACTTTCCCCGACGATTGAGAGACGAACGCCGCCACGGCGATTGCCGGCAGGGCGCCGAGAAACGGGCCGATAAAAGGGATGAAGGCCGTGACCCCGGCGACGATGCCGAGGACGAGCGAATATGGAACACCCACCAGCCAGAGAGCGATGCCCGTTATGAAGCCGACGAGGGCACAGATGACGAGCTGGCCGCGCATGTAGGCGCCCAGCATGCGGTAGACCTCGGCCGCGAGGTCACGGGCGTCGGTTCGATAGCCGTGTGGAATGAGTCCCTCGAAGAAGCGGCGGATGGCGTGGGCATCCTTAACCAGGAAGAAGGCCACCAGCAGGATCAGGATGGTTTGAAAGATCCAGTTGACCAGCATGAAGACGTTCTCGACGACGGATGACAGGTGGCCGGCCAGCAGGCCCGGCAGGTTGCGGACCGAGTCGGTGTAGGCCTGGCGCAAGTCGATCGGAATGCCGAGCACCGAGACGACGTGCTGTTTGTCGGCGAGGTCCTGGAAGTAGCTCGCGATCGCCGGCCCCTGGGCCACCAGCGCGTCAACCTCCTGGCGGACGACCGGGACCAGGTAGAAGATGCCGGCCGCCAGGACTGCGGCGAGGATGCCATACAGGACCAGGATGGCGAGCACCCGGGGAACGCGGCGGCGCTCCGCGGCATTGACCGCCGGGTTCACGATCAGGGCGAGGATCGCGGCCAGGATGAACGGGCCCAGGATGCCGCGGATCGCGACGGCGAGGGCGACGGTCAGCACCGCCAGCACGCCAAGGAAGATCAGGGCGCGGAAATCGCGGCTTCGCCACAGCTCCTCGACCCGGCGGCGTTGAATCATCGCGGCATTATCGCTTGTTCAAACGGGAATTTCGAGTCCGGGCATGCGCCCAAATGTGGGCCGGCCGCTACCGGGAGGGGCTGGCATCGTAGGCCGCCTGCAGAGACGGCTCACGCTGGCTGCAACGGATGATCAGCCAGGCCACGCCCGCCGCCATCAGTAGGTCACCGATGCTGACCAGCGAGGCATGGCCGCCGAAGCCGGGGATGGCCAGGATATCGCCCAGGAACCAGAGGCCCTGTGGGTGCTGGAGGGCAACATGCAGCGGGTCGAGGCCCCCCCTGAGCACGGCCAGCACGGCCGAGTTGGGGTCGATGTCGCCGGGCAACAGCACCGGCATTCGTCCGCCAAAGGCAATGATCACGATCAGGTTCAGCGTCAATCCAGCACCGAACAGGATCGCCCCGGGAATCCGCCGATTGAACCAGACCACGGCAAGCAGCAAGACCGCGCCGATTACGTTGAGCGGTCGGGCGGCGTTGACCGCCGCCGCCGCGTGGGTCGTCCCCAGCAAAGCCACCGAGATCTTGGCGGCAAACGCGGCGAGGAGCAATTCCAGGTGCTTGAGGCGCAGCTGGCTGAGCCGGCGGATGTCGCCTCCAATCAGGACCGCGATGGCCAGCGCCGCAGCGATGACGGCGAAGAACAAGAACACGGTCTAGCCAGAAGCCGCGGTGAGCAGGGGTGCTGCCGTCGGGTTACGAAGCGTCGCATTACGAAGGTCGCGAAAAGCGAAGCCGACAAGGGCCGCGATCACGAGCAAGCTGCCAGCCGTTACGAACACGAGCGGTGCACCAAGCCGTTCAGTCAGCGGACCGGATATGGCCATACCACCGAGCAGTCCGGCCTGAGCAAGGAGGAACCGGCTCGCCATAACCCTGCCTCGAATGAAATCCGGGGCCTCCCGCTGGGTTACCGAGATCAACGGAACATAGTAGATGGTGCTCGCGACCCCACAGCCGAAGAGGAAGACGAAGGCGAAAACGAAGCTTTGGAGGAGCCCCGTTAGTGCGTAGGCGGCACCAAAGCCAGCCACTCCAGTCAGGATCAGGACACCGGCGCGATATCGCCCCATGAGTTGTGGGCTGAAAAATGCGCCCAGTACAGCCCCGCCGCCGATAACGGCTTCCAGAACACCATAGCCGCCAGCCCCGGCCTTCAGTGACTCATAGGCGAGCACAACCAGCGTCGGAAAGGTCATCCCGGCGAATAGTCCGGTCATTGCCGTAAGCGCCATCGTTGAGCGAAGAATTGGGCTTCGCACGATGAATCTCATCCCGTCGCTAATGTCTCGCGCAAGGGTCAGTTCCTTCCGCTTCGCCCTCCGCAGCAGATCCGGTACACCTAGCAGGGTAGCCGCTGAGAAAATGTAGGTAGCCGCGTCGATTAGGAACAGTGGGATCCAGCTAATCAGGGCCGCAATGATGCCCGCAAGAGCGTAGCCGAGCAGTTCCATGGTTCGCTCCGAAGACTGCACCAGACTGTTCGCCTGAACCAGAAGGCCTTCCGGCACCAGATTCGGGATGATTGCCTGCTTCGCCGGGTTAAAGAACGTACCCGCCGTTGCAACTAGAAAGACCGCGATAAAAACCCCTGGCAGCCAATGGAGTGCCCAGAAGGGGATCGTGACAGTCAGGATCGCTCGCGCAACATCTGCGAATACCATGACACGCTGCCGATTGAAGCGATCCACCAGCGGTCCAGCGACCAGGCCGAACAAAATTGTCGGAACCGCTTTCGCGATCAAGCCGAGAGCAACCAAGGAAGGCGACCGGGTGACGAGGAACAACATGATGGCCAGACCAGTGGTGTTCATCATGTCCCCGAAGTAAGAGATGCCTTGTCCGATCCACAACCGACGGAACTGGGATATGGCCAAGACGTCCCGGTAACCCTGCTTACGCGGTGGCGGCTCGTGCTTCGCGATCTCGACGCCCCATCGCTCGGCAACGATCGTTTCAAGCGCTTCGATCACGGCTGGGTCGTACCAGGTTCCTGCCAACTGCCGAAGTTCGGTAATCGCTTCGGCAGGCGTCTTAACGGTCGGACGGAAAACCCGCGCCTGCGTGATGGTGTCGAAGGCATCGCAGGCGTTGACAATTCTCGAGCCGATCGGTATCTGTTCAGCCTTGAGCTTGTCCGGGTAGCCGGCACCGTCCCATCGCTCATGGTGATGCATCACGATTTCCGCGACGTCCTTTTGCTCAGGATGCTCGGCCAAGATCTGAGCCCCCTCCGTTGGATGTGTCTTGATGATCTCGTACTCTTCGGGGGTCAATTTCCCCGGCTTCAACAAAATTGAGTCTGGGATTGCGATTTTTCCGAGATCGTGGAGGATGCCCGCGACTCGAATGGTGTTGCAGTCCTCATCGCTCATGTGCATCATTCGCGCAACCGTCTCGCAGAGTTCACCGACTCTTTGTGAGTGACCAAAGGTCTGGCCATCGCGCTTGTCGACGACACGGCTCTGCATGATGAACGAGTCGCGCAGCCATTGGTCCAATCGGTTCTGCTGTTGAAGGCTTGTTCGATAGACGAGCAGGGGACCGTAGAGAAGAAACACTACGAGCTTACCCAGAGGCGAGTGCGTCATCAAGAGGGTAAAGATGAGGTAGCCCACAATCGGAAGGGCAACGTAGGTGAGCCAGCTACCGGCGACCGCATTCTTCGCAGTACGCCAAAAGCTCACATCCTGTAGCAGCGACAAGAACCCGGCCACGAACGCGTCGTTAAGGGCAACAATGACCAGCACCGTGAGAGGCAGCGCAATTACCCACGCCGCTTGAGGGCGTTGAAGACCCAGTCCGTACAGGGCAAGGCTCGGGATCCCGTAGACGAAAGCAAACATGCCCCGAGGAAAAATGAACCGGATCCAGGATACGCTTCGTCCAGGAATGCGCTCGTCGATAGTTCCAAGGGCGGCAACGCACATTAGCGCCCATGGGGGGAGCAACAAGAGAGCTCCAAATAGGGGCGCCAGGCCGACGGTCAGGGCGGCGCCGTGTCTCGTCTTTAGCGGCGCGATGGAAGACAGGAACGTCAGCAGCAGCAGGATGGCGAGGTCCCAGACGAGGTCGCCGGCGTTCTTGGACGTCAGGTCGTGCGGCGCCTGGATTAGCGCCGTGCTGACCAGCAAGGCCAAACCCAAAAACCCGACGGTCAGCAGATAGATGGACGCGCGCTTAGGTCCGGGCATCCAATGTCTCCGTATCTAAACACATAACTGGCGATTGCCCTGACCCCGCCGAGAATAAAAAAACCCGGGTAAGACCCGGGTCTTTTGCGGTCAGCTTGCTGCTAGATGGTTATGTTGGCACCGCCGGCCAAGATAGCCCCAAGCAGGCCAACGACGACAGCGAGCATTTTCTTCATCGCGACCACCCCCACAATGATTCCCGGGACCCGCGCAGACTCCCCTGGTAATTCTCCACGCTATCTGGCGGGGCGCCTCCCGTAAATCTATCGACAGGCGGCTCGCCTAGGCCTGGCGATAGCGAACGTCCGTTCGTTCGATGTCGAGCTGGACTGCCTGGGCGGCCGCTTCCGCCCGCGTCTGCACCCGCAGCTTGCG
>VBHC01000181.1 GCA_005889535.1 Chloroflexota bacterium | reverse complement strand
ATCCCCAAGGATGAAGTCGAGGCTCCCCATGATCGCGATCACGTCCGCCACCAGGACGCCCTGCACCAGCTTTTTGAGCGCCTGGAGATTGCAAAACGACGGCGGCCGAACCTTCATCCGGTAGGGCTTGTTGGTGCCATCCGAAACCAGATAGAAGCCCAGCTCGCCGCGCGGGCTTTCGACGAAGGCGTAGGCATCGCCGACCGGACCCTTGAAGCCCTCACTGACGAGCCGGAAATGGTGGATGACCGCCTCCATGCTCTTGCTGAGCTCGGCGCGCGGCGGCAAGGCGACCTTGCGGTCGGCACTGAGCCAGGGGCCGTCTGGCAGGTTATCGACTGCCTGCTGCAGAATTCGCAGGCTCTGGCGCATCTCCGCCACCCGCATCCGGTACCGGTCGTAGCAATCTCCGTTCGCCCCGACCGGCACCTCGAAGTCGTACTGCTCGTAGCCGCAGTATGGAAAGGCCTTGCGAACGTCGTAATCAACGCCGGAGGCACGCAGCACCGGCCCGGTGACGCCCGCCTCGATGGCGTCCTCGCGCGAGATCACCCCCACACCCTCGGTACGTTGCCGCCAGATGGGGTTGTCCGTCAGCATCGACTCGAAGTCGTCGATCCGGGCCGGCATGACGTCGATGAACCGCTGGAGCTGGTCGAGCCAGCCCTCTGGCAAATCCCACGCCACCCCGCCCACTCGGGTAAACGACGTCATCATGCGGACGCCGGAGTAGGCCTCGTTCAGATCCAGAGCAAGGTCGCGGTCGCGCCACGCATAAAAGAATCCGGAGTAGACCCCGAGGTCGAGCCCGGTGGTTCCCAGCCAGAGCTCGTGGCTGGAGACCCTTGCCAGCTCCATCATGATCACCCGGATCGCCTGCGCGCGCGGTGGCACCTCGACGCCGATCAGCTTTTCGACCGCGCTGACGAAACCCACGTTATTAATCGGCGGGGCAAGGTAATCCATCCGATCGCTGAAGGTGATGCCCTGGGTGTAGGTTTTGTCTTCGAAGGATTTCTCGAAACCGGTGTGGAGATAGCCGATGTCGGCATCGGCGTCGCGCACGATCTCGCCATCCAGCTTGAGGCGAACCCGCAGCACGCCGTGCGTGCTCGGGTGATGCGGCCCCATGTTGAGCTCCATCCATTCGGTTTCGGGCTCGTGCTCGGGGCCGTACGCTTCCTGGGTGACGCGGGCTTGCGTCTCAGCCACGGATGGCGTCGGGCTCCAACCCTTCGAGTTTCTGATCACTGAAAATCACCGGCTCGCCAAACGAGACGTAGTCCTTGCGCAGCGGAAACCCCTCCCAGCTCTGTGGCATGAGGATGCGGCGCAGGTCGGGGTGGCCATCGAACCTGATGCCGAACAGGTCCCAGGTCTCCCGTTCGTGCCAGTTGGCAGCGGGCCAGACCGACGTGAGGCTGGGGACGTGTGGATCAGGCATGGCGGCGGTGGTCTTGATCCGGATCCGGGTCTTATCGGCCAGTGAGCGGACCTCCCATACGACGGTGAAGCGGGGGTCGCGGGCCGGCCAATCGACCGCTGTCGCGTAAAGCAGGTAATCGAATCCCTCCTCCGCCTTGAGATAGCGGGCGACCTCGACCAGTCCGGCCGGCTCGAGCACGACGCTGAGGTCGCCGCGGAAGTCGGAGCTCTCCTGCACCGCCGTCTTGAAGCGGTCGCCGAGCCGCTGCACGAGCGTATCGCTGGGGTTCACACTCATTTAGCCCGCCTTCAATGCTGGCGTAACGACCCCGCCGTCAGGCGGGACGCTTGACCAGCGGTTCACCGCGGATCTTGCGCTGGAGCTTGATGACGGCGTCCAGCAGGGCCTCCGGACGAGGGGGACAGCCGGGCAGGTAGATGTCAACTGGGATGATCTTGTCCACACTCTGGACGATTGCGTAGTTGTTGAACATCCCGGCCGAGGACGCACAGGCACCCATCGCGATCACCCACTTCGGCTCGGGGATCTGGTCGTAGACCTGCCGGATCACGGGCACCATCTTGATGGCAACCCGGCCAGAAACGATCAGCAGGTCGGACTGCCGCGGTGACGCCCGAAAGAGCTCGGAACCAAAACGCGAGATATCTTGCCGGGGGCCGACAGCGCCCATCATCTCGATGGCGCAGCAGGCGAGGCCGAACAGCGCGGGCCAGATCGCGCTCGAGCGGCCCCAGTTGATCACCTGGTCGAGCGTAGTGGTGAGGACGTTGTCACCGAGGGCATTCAGCGGGGTTGGTCCGGCGGCGCGACCGGTTTGGAAGGGCACCGGGCGGAGCTTCAGCTCCCCCATTCGAGCGCTCCCTTGCGCCAGGCGTAGATCAGCGCCACCAGCAGGATGGCGGCGAAGACCGCCATTTCGATGACGCCGAACCAGCGCAGTCCCTTGACGATGACCGCCCAGGGGTAGATGAAGATCGCCTCGACGTCGAAGATGATGAAGAGCATGGCGGTCAGGTAAAAGCTGATGGCAAAGCGGCGGCGGGCGCCGGTGCGCGGCACGATGCCGGACTCATAGGGCAGATCCTTCGCGGCGGAGCGCCGGCTGCCCGCCAGCCAGGGCGGAAGGAAGAGGGCAATGAATCCGAAAACGAGGACCGCAGCAAGAAAAATGAGCAAGGGAAAATAATCGCTCAGCACGGTACGCGGCTAAGTCTAACAAAGAGGTTTCTGAATACGGACCGCAGATCGCAGCCCATCGCGTCGAATCAGGTCAGCGCCCTATGGGCGTAGGTCCTCCAGCTCCCACAGCGCGCCTGGATGATGGGCGGGCGGGAAAAGACCCTCCGGATTTTCTTCAAGCATCTGGCGGCTGTGCTTTCGAAAGCTGCAGACGGTGCACATGTACTGAGCCCGGACCGGGATCCGGTCGCCAGGTTTGAAGCGGTCGCCGATCCGCACCCCCTTGCCCGGCTCCAGCCGCGGCGCCGCCGCACCGGGTGACCACGCGCCACTCTCCACCCGCGCCCGCGGCGGGACGGATCCGTTTGCATCGGGTTTGACCGCCGCGGCGGACTCTGGTTTCGGAAAGAACGGGACGGCCGGCGTGCCCGGTTGCCGCGGGTCGCGCGTCCAGCCCAGGGCATCGATCTCCCGCAGCCAGCGCTTGAGGTAAATGGTCCGCTTCACGTCGCTGATGTCGACGATTTCCGTGAACGGAATCGTCAGGTCGGGCTGTCCGCGATCGACGACCCGCATGAAGGAGTCCGCCGAGAGGAAGAGCGATTGGGCGGGCCCGTTGAAGACTTCCTGCAGGACGCCGAGCTCACCGTCGCGAGCCTCCACGGTATAGCCGACCTTGACGGCCCAGTCGACTACGGGCATGAGAAAACTCCCACAGCCATGGAATCGCGCGTATTCTAAGTCACGTGGGCGACGAGCGGTTCGGGCCCAACACAGCGGAGGTCGAGGCGTTTCTCGATCGGCTCCGCGGCCTGACCTCCGTCGAATGGGAGGCCGTGATGAAGGCATCGCCCGGCGTGGGAGCCATTCCGGACCTGGAGATCAGGCAATCTCCCGAGTATTTCAAAGCCCTCGACCGGGCCACCAGGGTTGCCAAGAGTGAGGTCTTTCCAGGGTCGGAATCAGCCTTTTACGACGCGATGCGGACCGCCCAGCTGGTCGCCGATGCCAGCGGATTTCAGCCCTCAACGCGACCCGAACCAGCGAGCTCTGCCGTGGTGGACGACGAGCGCCTGTCACCCGAGGCGCAGGCCGAAGCCATCACCCGGATCATGTCAACTGCCTACGAGGAAGAATCCTGGCGCCGGGTCATGAATGCCTGCATGATCGCTGCCGGCGCACTCGTGCTACGCCAGGTGTTGCCGGTCGAGCAATTCCGGATCCTCTTCGCCCCCTTCGCCAGTCCTTAGCTCACGGTGACCGGGCTGGTCGATACCGGACCGAGGGCCGGGTTCGTCGTTGCGACCGTCAAATCGACGCTGGATCGGGACCGTCACGCAAATTGCGCGAAACTCGGAGCATCCTGCCCATTCGGGCGCGGCACCTTGCCCTCCTAGGCGGCGACGTCGTCGGCCTTGCGGCCAGCGGCCTTGCGAGCCGCCGCGAGCAAGTCCTGGGCGGTGAGTTCGTCACCGTGGTACTCGGCCGCGCCCCAGCGAATCGAAATCCGCTCGGACTGCAACCCGCTTTCGATCCGTCGGGCCAGGAGGCCCGCCTGCTCCGCATCGATGCCGGGGGCCAGGACGGCGAAGTCATCGCCAATCCAGCGAGAGGCGAGGTCCTCACTCCGGATCGAGCCCTGAATCGCTTTGGCGATCCGCTTGAGGACGGCGTCCCCGGCCCGATGACCGTAGGCGTCGTTGACCTCGCGAAGATTCTCGACGTCGAGCATCAGCAGCGTCCCCCACGACTGCGGTCGGAGAAGTTGCGTGTTGACGGCCTCCTCGAACGCTCCACGGTTGATCAGGCCGGTCAGTGGATCGATGCTGGCGGCCGCGGCCAGCCGGTCGATCAACCGGGCATTCGCCATGGCGACCGCCGCCTGGTTGGCAAGGATGGTGAGCAGGCGGAGCTGGTCGAGGGAGTACTGGTTCAGGCCCAGTTTGAGAACGACGATGACCGCCAGGATTTGGTCCTCGAAAACCACCGGGACGGCCAGCATGGACTCATCCACCACGTCGGTCCCGACCACGTGCGCCGCTTTGGGATGGTGCTCGGTGTCGCCGAGGACGACGCCTCGCCGTGACTCGGCAACCCAGCCGGCGATCCCCTCGCCCACGTCGACCGCCGCATTCTGCGCGGTCACGCCCCGATACTCCTCGCGGTCGGTGCCCCGCATGTAGGCGATCTCCAGCCGGGTGCGATCATCATTCATCACCAACACCCGGCACTGGTCGTGCGGCACCAGCGCGATGATGGTCTCGCCAATCCGGTTGCAAATGTCGGCAACGCTGGTGGCCCGGGCGAGCTGTTGACCAAGCACCTCGATCGTTTGCATGTGTTGCGCCCACGAGCGAGGTCCTGACAACGCCACGTCGGGAACCGGCTGGCCGGCCGCCTGCGGCTGCGCCGTGATGTGAGGTGGTTCCTGCTCGATCAGCTGCAGCATGACATCGACCACGCGGGGGTCGAACTGGTGGCCGGTTTCTTTACGAAATTCTGCCACGATATCCGCGAGCGGCAGCGCCTTGCGGTACGAGCGATCGGACGCCATCGCATGAAAGGCGTCGCAGGCGTGGATGATCCGCGCTTCGATGGGGATCTCCTCACCCTTCAGCCCATCGGGATACCCGGTGCCATTCCACCGTTCGTGCTCGGCTCGGACGATGGGGCCGAGTGGGGCCAGGAACGGCACCGAGGCAAGGATGCGCTCACCAATGACCGGATGCTCGCGCATGATCGCGAATTCTTCTGGTGTGAGCGGACCCGGCTTCTGGAGGATATAGCCGGGAATCCCGATCTTGCCGATGTCGTGGAGCAGCGCCCCATACTCCAGCAGGCGCAGGTCATCGCCCTGCAGGCCGAGCCGGCGGCCAACGTTGACCGCCAGCTCGGCGGTCTCACGGGAGTGCGCTTCCGTATATCGATCCTTGGCGTCCAGCGTGGCCGCCAGCGCGCCGATCGTCGCCACGTAGCTTTCCTCCTGTTGCCGGCGCCGGGTTTCGTACTCGTTGAGTAGGGCGCGGCGGACCCGGGCCGGGATGTAGGCGCAGAGCATAGTGGCCACGGCCAGTACCAGCAGGGTCCGCGCGTAGTAGCTATCCCAGCCGTTGATGAACAGCGGCAAACTGGCGGTGGCGGCGGTGAAGAGCGCAATGGCGGCACCCGCCCTGAATCCATAGGCCGCCGCCATGAAGACGGCGGGGGCCACGAAGATCGGCAGGATGTGCGAATGAACCCCGCCGGTGTACATGAGCATGAACCCCAGTAGAGCCAGGCCCGGCATGACGATGACTACCAGGAAGCGCTCCACCGGCACCCGGTGCCAGGGGAAAAACCAGCTCACCACCGCCCCCACATAAGAAAGGATGCCGACCACAAAGATGCCCGGGAAGTCGAAGTGCGGCGCACCGATGAAGCTGCTGCCGACATCGACGGTGGCGGCCGTGACGAAGGCAATCGCGGCGATGCGAAACATGGCCGGGTGGAAGTCAACCGGAATCCGCTCGTTTTCAGCCATACCGCGCCAAATACAACGCGTATTCGGGCGCCTTCCAGCGAACCGCTGGTCGGGCGACAATGGCTCCTATGGCTACGAGAAGGCCGCCGAACGGGCAGGCTCCGGAGCCGCCCCTTCGAGTCGAGAGCCGGGAGGAACTCGTCTACCTGCTGGGTGAGGCCTGCGAGCTGGAGCACGGCCTGTTGTGCGAGTACCTCTATGCCCAGTTCTCCCTCAAGCGCAGCGTGGCAGAGGGGGTGACGCCCGAACAGCTGGCGCGAATGCAGGCCTGGGAAACCACCATCATCGATGTCGTCAAGCAGGAGATGCTGCACCTGGCCCTGGCCACGAACATCCTGACGGCGATCGGTGCGGCGCCGCATTTCGAGCGGCCGAACTTTCCCATCCTCTGCCGCTGGTACCCGCCCGATGTGCAGATCGCGCTGGTTCCGTTCGGAGAGCGCGCGCTCCGCCACTTCATGTACCTGGAGCGCCCCGAGGGGATGGCCCTCGAGGATGCGGAGGGGTTCGCTGCGCTCGGCCAGATGGACCCCCTCAGGGGCGATGACACCCAGCTGACGGCCGGCGCGGAGGAATGGCACACGGTCGGTCACCTTTACCGGGGGATCGAAGCCGGGATCGCTCATCTGGTCGATCGCGACGGCGAAGCCGGGGTCTTCATCGGCCCGCCGGAAGCGCAGGCGACGACCCAGGTTTTCGAGTGGCCGGAGCTGCGGGCGGTG
>VBHC01000180.1 GCA_005889535.1 Chloroflexota bacterium | reverse complement strand
GCTGTGGGCGCGCTGTGGAATCGGTAGGCCATCTTGAAATCCATGGCATCGCCAGGAATCACAAGCTGGTCCACCTGGTCCGGTATGACCCAAGCGGATTGCGACCAGCTTCCGGCGGGCCCTTCATTGATGTCGACCGCTTCCCCGACGACGCGAAAGGTCGGCTCGGTGCGGACGCTGAGTGCGGTGATCTGGTCGCCGAGGGCGATCGCATTCTGCTCGGCAAAGGACCGGGTTACGACAATCTCGCCAGCGGTTTCGACCCACCGCCCGGCTGTGAGCCGCAGGGCCTCAACCCTGCCGCCAGGATCGCCGCGGCCAACGACGGTCAGGGTGTACTTGCCGGAGCCATGCTTGAAGGGAACGTCCGCGACCAGCCAGGGACCGCCCGCGGCGGACGCGCCCAGCAGCTGCTGGGTCCCGGCGACGAGCGCGCTGGTTGCCCTGCGAGCATTGAAGAAGGCGACCAGGTGAGCGCCTCGCTGGTCCTCGAACGCTCGGTCGTAGGGATGGCTTGCCTCGGCGATCAGGGTTAACGCAATGGTCGCCGTTCCGCTTGCCAGGACGACAATAATGCCGATCAGCGCGGCCTGAAGGCGGCGGCGGCGGAGCTCGGCCACGACTTTGGTAACGACTGCCCTCACGGCGATGCTTCTCCGGGCCGGAGCCGCAAGACGTCGGACGGAGCGACCTCCGGCGATGCCTTGAGGCGACTGTCATCGGCCACCCGGCCATCGCTCAGCGTAATGATCCGGCTGGCATACGCAGCGGCCAGCTTGGCGTCGTGCGTGACTAACAGGATCGTTTGGCCGCGGCGATTGAGCTCGGTTAGTCGCTCCATGACCTGCTCTCCAGCGCGACTGGCGAGGGCGCCAGTCGGCTCGTCGGCCAGCAGCAAAAGCGGTTGATTGATCAGGGCTCGAGCGATGGCTACCCGTTGTCGCTCGCCTCCGCTGAGCCGGCCGGGAAAGAGCATTTGCTTCTCGGCAAGGCCGAGCTCGTGCATCAAGGCCGTCGCTCGGTCGCGTGCCACGGCAGGACTGACGGCGGCCAGTTGGGCTGGAATGAGGATGTTGTCCAGCACGGTGAGGTTGTTCAGTAGGTTGAAGAACTGGAAGATGAATCCGATTCGGGTGCGACGGAAGCGTGCTAGCTCCGTCTCGCTCAGCCTGGCGACATCAACCCCGTCAACCAGGACCCGCCCCTGACTCGGCCGATCCAGTCCTGCAATCAGGTTGAGGAGCGTGGACTTTCCACTGCCGGAGGAACCCATCACGGCGGTGAACTCTCCCTGCTGCAACGTCAGCGTGACTCCGTCGACCGCCGCCTGGGGCGATCCTCCGTTGTAGAGCTTTCGTACGTCCGTGAGCTCGACCATCACCGTCATTGCCGTCCACCTCTCTTTGGTGCGCGACGAATTTCCTCCGCCCAGGCGTCGGTCCATTTCAGGTCGGCCTCGGTGTGAAAAACAGCGCCCCTGACCAGGAGGGCGAGGTCATCACGGCCCTCGTCGCGGGACCGGCGCTCCAATCCCGAGAGGTCTTTGAGCCGTTGCAGGTAGACCCGTCGTTGGTCCGCGAGCAAACGTTCAACGTTCCCATTCGCCAGTCGGCCGGCGAGGAGCAGCTTGACGTAGATCTCCTCCCGCAGCGGTTGGGGTTCGTCTTCCGGCTGGCGTAGCCAGTCGTTGAGGGTCCGGCGGCCGGTCGCGGTGAGGTGATACGGAAGCTTGCCACGGTCGCCACGGTCGTCGGCGGGCGCCACCAGACCATCTCGCTCCAGTCGCTGAAGCGTGCTGTAGATCTGGCCGATGTTGACCTCCCACGTGCCGCCCAGCAGGGACTCGAAGCGAGTCTTGACCTCATAGCCGTGCAGCGGCTCTTCCGCGAGGAGGCCCAGGATCCCGAACCTAAGCGACATGCAACCAGGTCCATTTTTCCTTATGCATACAGCGTATGCTTACTCAGTATGCATAGGTCTGGTCCATTGTCAAGCTACGGACCAGCAACGAGGCCGTCCACTCCGGGCCAGGACTGAGTTCTGGGATGGCACGCCGACTCCGGCGCCTAACGGCGGTTATCCGATCGAGACGATGCTCGTTAGGGCCGATGGAGCATAGGGCACCTTGCAGCTAAGACGGTGAGGCGGTGCGAGCTGCAGCCAGCACGTCGGCGCACACGGCCGGCAGGCCTGTCTCATCGGCGGCCCGCTGAGTGAGGACGACGACGGTGAGATCCTGCGACGGCACGTTCGACCACGTCGTGCCAAACCCACCATCCCAGGAATACCGGCCATCATCGAGTACGGATAGGCCGTAGCCCCAGCCGCGGTCGTCGAGAAAGCTGAAGCCCGGCCAGACGTTCTCGCGCTGACCCCGGGTGAGCTGGTTGCGGGTCATCTCAGCCACGGTCGGCTTTGCGAGGATCTCATCACCGCCCCGGAGCAGCATGCGTCCGAACGCGACAACATCGTCGACGGATGAAACCAGTCCGGCGCCGCCGTCCGCGAATGCGGGCGGGCGCGACCATTGCCCGTCAGGTGCGTCGGTCACCTCCAGACGGCCATCCCGTCTCTCGTACGCCGTGGCGAGCCGACCGGTTTCGGCTGCGTGGAATCCGGTGTCTCGCATACCGAGCGGATGCAGCAGTCGCTCGTTGAGCACCCGGTCAAACGGCGCGGCGGCGACCCGCGACGCCAGCACGCCGAGGACCTGCGAGCCCGTTTGATACAGCCAGCGATCCCCAGGTTGAGCGAGTAGCGGCAGCTCCCCCAGACGTGCCATCCAGGTGTCCGGGTCAGGCGTGGTGGCGGGCTGCGGCGGGCCGAACGTCGCCAGTTCCCGGTCGACCGTCGCGGTGAAGATCGGCCAGGGCTCTGCGGCCATGATCATCGCGCCTTGCATCCCAAAGCCCCAGGTGAAAGTAAGCAAGTCGCGCACCGTAATCGGGCGCTGCGCCGGAACCGTATCGTCGAGCGGACCATCGGGCCGTCGCAGCACCTGGCGGTCGGCAAGCTCGGGCAGCCATCGATCGACGGGGTCGTCGATTTTCAAGAGGCCCTCGTCGACGAGCGAGAGCACGGTGGCCGCTGTCATCGGCTTGGTCATCGACGTGATACGGAAGAGCGTGTCGCGCCGCATCGGCGCCCCGCCGATCGCCATCACACCCGCCAGCGCAACGTGCACTGCCTTGCCGCGGGCGACGGCCGCCACGACGCCGGGCACCTGGCCTTGCTCGACCGCAGCCTTCACGATCGAATCGACATATGCGAGCGCATCGCCGTGGAAGTCGCTCGAACTCTGCACTAAGGACTAAATAGCGGCCTGATCCGGGCCGACGATCCAGTCAACGTTGGTCAGCCGCCTTCGCAGTGCCTCGTCGGCAGTAACCAACTCCGTCGCCCTGCGCTCGGCTAGTGCGACGTAGATCATGTCGTAGATTGGATGGTTGTCGTAACGACGGGCGAGCTCCCAGGCACGGTCCAAGTCACGATGATCATCTGCGAGGCGCACAGGCAGGCTCAGGAGAAGCCCATGCGAGGCGTCCGCCGCCGCTCCACTCCAACGGCGTCGGCGAACCCCACTCAGCAGTGCGTTGGAAACCTCTTCGAGTAGGAGGCGTGGCCCCGCGATCTCGAGTGAAGCTCGAGCCAAACGATCGAAGAATTTCACGGCGGGAGCCGTGGCCGAGACTCCCGGCGCCACCCAATCAATCACGACGCTCGCATCAACGACGGGCATCGAGCTCGCCCGAACGTTCGCGGCGATCCGCCAGGACAAGATCACTGGCAGACTTGCCGGCCGCGGAACGCCTTAGGATCTTGCTGGCGGAAGCGCGCCATTCGGTCAGAGAGAGAGGCTTGGTCTGCTGGCTGCCGGCCAGTGCCTCCACATCACTGCGCAATACGAACAGCCGCTTACCCAGCTTTCGTGCTCGAAGCCTTCCGGACCAGACCCAACGGCGTACGGTCTCTGTGGATCGTCCCGTGAGTCGCGCGGCAGCCCTGATATCCAGTTCGTCGCGTGCCATGTCAGCCACGCCCACATTCTACTACATTAGCGACGTCGTTGTAGAAGGTAGAACGCCGTCACGCGCTGCGCCAAAGGACAGGGTCCGCCGGAGCTCGACTAGCGAATACCAAGAGCCAACTCGGCGGGCAGGTGTCGTGCCGCCGGACGCCTGATCACAATGAGCGCGACGATCGCCGCTAAGACGCTGATGGCGGCGGCGATCACAAACGCCTGGTGGTATCCGGCGATCACGGCCCCTGCACCTTGCGGGAGGGACATCCTCGTGACCGACCCAGCGATGTTGACCAGAATCGCCAGCCCCACGGCCATTCCGACCTGCTGGGCGGTGCCGATGAGACCCGAAGCGATTCCCTGATCCCGATCGGGGACGCCAGCGGTGGCGGCCATGGTAATGCTTACGAAGCCAAGTCCTACGCCGATGCCGGTAACCAACATGGCGGGGATGAGGACGGTGACGTAGTCGCTTTCGGGGGCGGTTCTCAGGAACAGGAGCATCCCCGCCCCCAGCACAAGAGTTCCGAATGCGATCAGGGTTCTGACCCCTAGCTTCATTGCAATCCGGGCCCCGATGTTGGAGACGACCATGATCAGTACCGTTTGGGGCAGCCAGGCAAGACCTGCCTGGATCGGTGAATATCCGAGGATCTCCTGCAGATACAGCGAGTTGAAGAACACGGCGCCGATCATCACGACCGACACGAGCGCCGCCACCGAGTTGCCCGCCACCACGGATCGCAGCCTCAGCATCCGACCCGGCAGAAGGGGTTGGCTGCTGTGCTTCTCCACCACGACGAATGCAATCAGGAGCGCGGCAGAGAGCGCCAGCGCGATCAGCACCTTGATGGAGGCAAAGCCTCGCCCGGTCGCCTCGGTCACGCCGTACGCGAGGGCGAGAACTCCGCCGGTGAGGCTCACCGCCCCAGGGATGTCAAGGCTGACCTTCGCCGCTCGGCGAGGAGCATCTGACGGCAGCACTGGAGATAGCAGAAGCGCGGCGAGTGTGTGAGCAGGCCTCCCAGAATCAACCCGGCCGATGCGCCGCCGGCAGCCATGGCACTCCACATCCCAAGCGCACGATTCCGCCCCCGGCCTTCCTTGAAAGTCGTTGTGAGAAGCGACAGTGCCGCGGGCGAGACCAAGGCGCCGGCAAAGCCCTGAATTACGCGAGCGGCGATCAGCATTCCGCCGGACTGGCTGAATCCGCCCAGCATCGATGCCCCTACGAACAGGACCAAACCCGTCAAGAACATGCGTCGCCGGCCGACGACGTCAGCCAACCGACCGCCCAACATGAGAAATCCGCCAAAGGTGAGCGCATAGCCGCCGACCACCCACTGAATGTTCTCAGCCGACAAACCCAGAGTACGCTGCATCGAGGGCAGCGCCACGTTGACGATCGCGATGTCCAGGATCAGCATGAACTGCGCCGCGCAAAGCAGCGCGAGGATCAGGTTCGAGCGATAAGAGAACTTTGTCGAGGCGGTCGCGAGTTGAACCCTGGGCCTCACGCCTTCACGCGTTCCCCTGATGCCGCCGACCTCTCGATGGCGGCGATGACCTCGTGGCGCCGAACGGCGTCGGCGAAGTCCGGCACCGTGTGAGTCCCATTGGCGATGTCTGCAGCGAACGCCGCGTAGGCACACCCGACGTTGAAGGCGGGCGCTCCTGCCAAGCCCGTAAGCGTGGGCCATTTTTCTGTCAGCGCCGTCGGAACGGCAAGCTCGGCGGGCTCGTTGCGTCCCTGTGCTCCCGCGACGATCATGGGAAAGATTCCGGGGACTGCGGCCTCAGCGGTAATCCGGAGTATTCCGTCGGTTCCGTTTATTTCCCAGAGGAACCCGATACCGCCGGCCACGGCCTCACGGACATGGACGCTGGCGGTCGCCCCAGACCTGAGGGTGCCGATCACCGCGACCTGGTCGGCCGCCGTCTTCACGATCCGCTCCCCGGTCTCTTGGATGGTGATCAGTGGCCGGCGAACATCCGACACGGCTGACAGCTCGGCGAACTCGCCCAGCACGTAATTCAGGATGTCGAGGCTGTGGCCGACGGGGATCGTGAGCAAGTTGGCGCCGTTCGCTTTGTCGAGCATGTAGGCGTTGGGCTGGACCACGACGTCGCCCGGGATCGACAGCCCGACCATGGTTGTTGACAGGACCTTTCCGACGTATCCGTCGCGGAGCAGCTGTTGGACGAACGCGATCGCCGGGGCCTGGCGGGCCTGCAACCCGACGACCGTGCGCACCCCGCGCTTGGCGGCGAGCGCGGCCATGGCTCGCGTGTCCTCGAGGTCGCGGCCGAGCGGCCACTCGCAGTAGACGGCCTTGCCGGCGGCAAGTGCGGCGGAGACGAGCTCTCGATGGTGCGGGACCTTGACCGTAACGGCGACCACGTCGATGTCTGGTTGGGTCACCAGCTGCTCGTGGTCTGAAAACACCGCGCTGACCCCGAACACGTCGCCTGCGGCACGCGCGGATTCCCCGTTGTGGGCGCTGAGTGCCCGGATCTCGTAGCTCGGCAGCGCGCGTAGTGCCGGGATGTGGGCGGTGGCGGCCCAGCCCCGAACGGGGCTGACTCCGATGATGCCGACACCCAGCGTCGATTTAGGGACTGCTAGGGCTGATGTAGTCTCGCGTGCTTCTGTCCGAGGCATTTAAAAACCGAGCACCTCGTCGACCAACACCACCGTGATCCGCCCCGGCGTGATCTCCCTGTTGATAACGAGAACCTTGTTCACCGCGCTGCGTACGCCGTACGCAGCCTGGGCGCGGGCGTCTTCGAGCCGATACGCGTATTCGTTGATGCGGAGGAGACCTTCCTCGAGATCGCGCACGATCTTCTGCGTCCCGACGACGAAAATGACCCGTCCAGCTCCGCTGACATAAGGCCCGAGCTGGCTGCCGCTCATGGAAGCCGCGAGCAGCGACCCGGTCTCAGTGACCGCGTGCACGCTCCCGAGCATCACGTCCGGTGCCGCGCCCAGGCGACGAATCTCGTGCGCCTCGGTCTCGCGATCCATGCTCCAGATTCGAGGGCGGAGCGCCGCGTAGCGACCGGACTTTTCGATCTCGTACGTGATACCCAGCACGTCGAGTGTTTGCGAGGCCCCCTGGTGCACCGGGGAGGCGTCAGGAATGAGGTCCAGGACAATCCGCTTTGCCGCGGGGGCGTCGGACGCCCGGAGGACCGTGATTCCATTCGCCTCGAGGCCGGCCATGGTTCTTTTCACTCGGACGTCGTCCGCCCTGGTGCCCCACCGGCGGGTCAGCGTTTCATCCGAGTCGACCACGACTTCTTGAATCATTCGCAATCTCCCTCTGGATTCGATATACTTGCAACTACAACTAACTTACCATAGGGTGATTGCATATGCAAGTACCTTCGAAATCGGACGCCGCTGCTCATTTCGATCGGATCGTGGCGAGGGAGGTGCCGGGCAGGCGCGGCTTACAGGCGTGGGACGCGCTGCTCCGCGCCCACGCCACGCTTTTGCGCCAGCTTGAGACCGATCTCGAAAGCAAGACCGGTCTGGCCCTCGCCGACTTCGACGTGCTGGCTCAGCTTGCCATCGCTGGCGGTTCGCTGCGGATGACAGAGCTGGCGGACCGCGCCCTCATCTCGCGCTCCGGCATGACTCGGCGCGTGACCCGACTCGTTGACGAAGGCCTGGTGCGTCGTGCCGACGCCGATGCCGACGGGCGCGGCGTCGTGGTCCAGTTGGCAAAGTCCGGATTGAACCGTCTGACCGTCGCAGCTCCGGTCCACATGCGCGGAGTTTCCGAACTGTTCCTCACGAAGCTGGACGACCAGGAGCTCGCCGTTCTCGAGAGGGCCCTCGCCAAGGTGACCCTCGACTGCACCTTTGGCTAAGGGCGCAGGGCCGCAGATCGGATGTCACATCTGCGGGTTCGGCGGTGCATATATTGGTGGAAGCCCATGAAACGCCTGCTTGCCGCCGCCCTCGCCACTGGTCTTCTGTCGGCTTGCGCCGGAATCAACGCCCCGGGCGCCTCCAAAACCGAGACGCCGCAGCAGAGCCTGGTCGCCACCGGCAAGGCGATGGACCAGCTAAAGTCCGCAAAATTCGACGTGAATGGGACTGTCCAGGTGACGCTACCGCAGTCGCTGGTCGACCAGCTGAAGGCGAAGGGCGGAGCCCAGGCGGGCGCCCTGTCAAGCAACATGACCGCCACGCTCAAGATCAGCGGTGCCGCGCAGAAACCCGACCAGCTGCAAGCCGACGTCAGTGCCAAGCTGGGCGGCCTCACTATCGAAACCCAGGTGGTCGCAGTCGGCGGCACACTCTATTACAAGGACCCGATGACTTCGAAGTGGGAGGTCCTCAAGCGGCCCGAGACCACCGCTCCTAAAACCTCGCCCGGCAAGCTGTCATATCAGGCCATCCTCGATACCGCGAAGTCCATCACCGAGGTGACCGACTCCAGCGCGACACTGAACGGTGCGACCGTCGAGCATTACCGGGTCGTGCCCGACCTGGTCAAGCTTTTCGCGCAGATCTCAGCGAGCCATGCATCGAGTAACTCGGCCGCCACGGCGGCTCTCCAGACCGTGCTGCAGAACGCCAGCCTGACAGCCGACGTCTGGACCGGGACCAACGACCACCTCATCCACCGACTCAGCTACGACGCCGACGTCAGCGCCGATCTTCACCTTCTGGCCGGCGCTTTCGAAAGCTCAGCGACGGCGAAGGTACCCGGACTTAACCTTCCTGCGGGCTCGGTCGCGCACGTGACGGCCCATATCGTCATAGACCTCCACGACTTCAACACCCAACTCAAGATCCAGGCGCCGACGGTTGCCGGCTGACCATCTAAGGAGCGTTCGATGCGGCTTGCCAGTGCGTGGCGATCCGCTCGCTGGATAGCGCGGTGGGGTAGATCGCGATCTCGTCGAGGACGGCATTAGTGAATAGCCCGTCGGCCCGCCGGCCGATATAGACTGGGTCTGCCGTCTGCTTGGCGATCGCCGCGATGGCGATCGAACCGTCCAGCTTGCCGTTGATGTAGAGCTTCGCCGTCGTCCCGTCGTACGTCGCGACCACGTAGTACCAGGTATGTAAGCCCAGGATTTTGGACGAGACCAGCGTCGGATTGTCTTCCGTCACGCGAAACGCGATCCGCCCACTGTGGTGGTCGTTGAGCAGCTGGAACCATCCGGTACCGGCGCCAGCCCCGGGGGCAAAGTTTTTGCTGACATAGGCGCCGTACTCCGTATCGGCTCGTTTGTTGATCCAGATCTCAATCGTGACCGGATTCACCTGCAGGCTCGGCGTACTCACGACGCTGGCCGCGCCGCCCGCCGGACCAACGCCGGCCGCGGTATCGCTGTCATGGGCGAGCGCGCCCGGCTGGCCGAGGGTGACGGCACCGGCGTAGGCGCCATCGTTCCCGTTACCCGAGGCATCCGCCATCACCGTGCCGGTTTCCTCATCCAGCCGCCAGTAGGCGACGGGATGGTCGGCCAGAACGCTGGCCCGGTAGCTGGGAGGCGGCGTCGGCGTTGCCGCGGTTGTCACTGCGCCACACGCAGAGAGCGCGACCCCGATCGGCAGCAGGAAAAGCGCCCTCCTCATCAATGTGCGAACGGAAGCGAGGCGGGAAAACTTGTAGGGTGGGGACAGCTTCGTTCAATGGCTACCGACCTGCAACTCGCCCGCCTGCACCGCGAGATCGTCGGCTGCACCCGTTGCGTCGACGCCGGCTATCTCCCACTGGCCGCGCCCGTCCTGAGTGGCTACGCCGACAACCGCTTCATGCTGATCGGGCAGGCGCCGGGGGCGGTGGAGGCGGAGCGGCGTCTCCCTTTCCAGGGGCGCTCGGGAAAAGTGTTGATGCAATGGTTGGCGCGCGCGGGCTTTGCCACCGAAGTGGAGGCGCGGCGCCGCATCTACATGACCTCGATCACCAAATGCTTCCCGGGAAAGGGCGCCGCAGGGGGTGATCGCCGGCCGAGCCGGGCTGAGGTGGAGCTTTGCCGGCCACACCTCGACCGGCAGCTCGCCCTGATCAGGCCGGCTCTCCTCATCCTCGTGGGCGGGCTGGCCCATGAGCGCTTCCTACCAGGCCGGCCGCTGGCCGACCTGGTCGGCCGGGTCTTCGACCAGTCGGGCCGCGAGCTTGGGCCACGGACCCGGGCCCGGCCTGTGCTGCTTCCGCTGCCCCACCCATCCGGCGCCAGTCGCTGGCTCAACGATCCGGCGAACCGGGATCTCCTCGACCGCGCGCTGGGCCGATTGCGGTCGTTGCTGGCGGCATCGCTTGACCAGGAATTAGTGGGCGCCTAAACTCGCAAACAACATGCCCAGCGACAGCGGGCGCGACGCCGTCGAGCCCGAAGAAGCGCCGCCCGCACCGCTGACGGCTCCCGCGGACCTACCTGTCGGCGGAAAATCCGCCGAGGACATCCTGGCGTCGATCTTCTCGCCCATCCCTGAGGCCAGCCCGCTAGAACAGCTCGAGCAAACCCTGCGCCATCCCAAGAAGCTGATCTACATCGCCATGTCGAACCGCAACTTCTACTGGCGGATGCATGTCTCGAAGGTGGTGCTCGACGAGGGGTACGTACCGATCAACCCGTTCATGCTGTTCGACTACTACCTGCTCCACACCGTGCCGAAGCAACTGGTCCGGGAAGCTATCAACAACCTGCTGTCCCGCTGCGATGAGGTCTGGGTCTTCGGCACCATGAGCCTGGGGGTCAAGGTACAGGTCGGAATTGCGAGACGGCTCAAGAAACCGCTGCGCTTCTATGACATTGCGGACTTGCCCGAGCAGGTCTACCGAATCTCGGAGAAGCTGGCCCAGGAAGAGGGACGGGACTAGCCGGCTACACGCGGGTGATCAGGTCGCGCTCCAGGCTGGCGCGCGCCTTGACGATGAGCGTGCGAAGCGACGGGCGATCCACGACCGCCCACTCGATCTGTCGCAGCGCGCTGTACAGACCCTTCAGCGCCTTTACCGCGTCGCCGAGCTCGATGTCAAGGGGGGCCTGCATTTCGGTCAGCGGGCGACCGCTGCACCAGTCATACGTGAAGTTGACGTAATCACCCGATAGCGGCCGGAGGTTCTCTTCGCCCCGCGCCTTTTCCCGGGCGGAGAAGCGGTAATAGATGATGCGCAGACGCTTCTGCGCCAGCGCGATCCCGCTGGTCGGGAAGCGGCGGCGCTCTCGAGGGCGGTCACGGTTGCGGTCTTCCGCCGTGACCATCACGAGCGCGGCGGCCAGCTCCGGAGGGCTGAGCTCCTCCAGCCAGCCATCGGCGATCGCCTCGGTGATGATCAGGCTGTTCTCGCCGTAGATGCGGGAGGCGAGGAGCCCTTTCTCGGTCGGGGCTGCGGCCTCCAAAAAACCCAGCTCCTCGAGCACGCCGCGCAGTGCATGCATCCGCCGGCGGTACTCCCCCTGGCTCCGCTCGGCGTCGTGCTCGGAGGCGCGGGTGCGGGCCTGGAGTTCGCGGACCTCGGCATGATGGGCGCGGTGCTCCGCCAGGAACGGGCACTTGCGGCACGGTAGCTGAGCCAGCTTGTGCTGCCAGCCTTGCATCTCCTGTTTGAGCTCGACCAGGGTCTGGCCGCCCGCCTCTTTTGTCGCCCCGCCTCGCCGGCGACGGCCCCGGCCATGCCAGTGCTCGCGCCGGAGCCTTCCCATGCGTGCCCTCACCGAAACGATCTCTTCCTCGGCGCGAACAAACGATGAGAAGGTTCGTTCGGTGCAACAGGGCTCGCCCTGGGCGTGGAACCGGGTCGCGGTCACGTCCGCCAGACGCTGGCGCAGGTTGACCAGCCGGCCGTCGAGCTCCCGACGGGCCACCAGCTTCTGGTACTGGCCGAAGGAGCGTTCCATCAGCAGATCGACCTCGTCGGGCGGGTGATAGCGGAGCAGGTTGAGCGCCATGTTGTAGGTGGGCGCGAACTTGCTCTCCACAGTCATCTCCTCGCCGGTGGCCGCTTCAAAGATGGTGCCGATGTCGACGTCCGGCTCCTTGAGGATCACGCCATGGCCGATGGGGTCGATCCCGCGCCGCCCGGCGCGACCCATCAGCTGGGTGAGCTCTCCCGAGGTGAGCGGCATAAAGTCCCGACCATCGAACTTCGTAAAGGACGAGACCACGCAGGCACGGGCCGGCATGTGGATGCCGAGCGAGAGGGTTTCAGTGGCGAAGACGACCTTGATCAGCCCGCGCTGAAAAAGGTCTTCCACCAGCTCCTTCAGGTAGGGGAGCAGCCCGGCGTGGTGCATCGCCAGACCGCGGCGGAGCGTATCGGCGTCCAGGAGGTCGACGTAGAGTGCGGCCTCGTCGCGGTCCTCGATCTGCTCCAGGCGCTGCGTCATGAGCTCGTCGATGGTTGCCTTCTCCGCCGGCGTCGTCAGGTCGAAGCCGTGGGTGGCACAGCGCGCCAGCGCCTCGCGACAGCCCCGCCGCGAAAAGATGAAATAGATCGCCGGCAGGAATTCCCGTCGCCGAAGACGGTCAACCACCGGCAGGAGATCGTTTTCGGGCGGCCGGCGCAGTTGCGAGAGGCGAAAATCGGTCGAGTCGTCGGCCTGGGCCCGCTGGCGGGTTTCCCGCGGGATGCCGCCTTGATGGTCGAGTAGGGGAAAGAAGTCGTTGCGCATCGCCAGCCAGAGACGGAGTTCGACCG
>VBHC01000179.1 GCA_005889535.1 Chloroflexota bacterium | reverse complement strand
GGCTTCCAGGATTCGCTCGGCCGCCGCCGGATAATCGATGTCCGGATAGAGCCAGGCCAGGTCGTCCGCGCTGGCCTTGACGATGGTGCTCTCCGCGATGAGCGAGTGCAGGCGCGGGCGATACTCTGAGTCCGCCGCCAGCACCGGCCGGATATTCGGATCCAGCATCACCAACCGGCGCCCGTTCTCGCGCTGGACCAGTTCGGTCAGAGACGACGCCATCGGCTGCAGCACCAGGCCCAGCGTTCCGAGGTGCAGCGCGTTGACCTCGGGAGGCAGCTCAGCCGGAACCATCTCGCGGGTCAGGTTCGGCGCCGAGGTTCCCGCGATGACGAATTCGTACTCAACCAGGCCATCCTTGCCGGCATTGGCGACGGCGATTGTCGTCGGCTCGGGGCCAAAGCTCGCCAGCGCCAGGCTGGCTCCATCCGATTTCAGTTGATCGGCCAGCAAGTGGCCCAACGGGTCCTCCGAAAAATGCCCGAGAAATGCCGTGGGCACGCCCAGCCGCGCGAGCGCGCGCGCCGTGGTGAACGGGCCGCCGCCGGGAGCCGCGCGCCGCGTCCCGTCGGCACTGACGACCATGTCGATCAGTGCTTCACCGCAGACGACGATCACGGCACCATCTCGCCCGATCCTCGCTATCGAATCCGCCTAGCCAAACGGCGGCCGAGGAGCTGACCTATCCGAATGATTCGGCCGATGCGCGCTCGGGGTCGACCAGGTAAACCACGCGGTCCGTCCGCAGCGGGTAAGGCTGGCCGATGTATTTGTGGGACAGCCGGTCGATGATCGTCCAGGCCGCATCGCCTTCGACCCGCTCGACGACCCGGCCCCGGACCTGCGCCATCGTGTGAGGGTGATTGCGGTCGGTGATGGAAATCGCCACCCGGGGATCCCGATCGAGGTTGCGCGCTTTGCGCGATCCGGGGCTCGTCAGGAAGACGATTCGGTTTCCCTCCAGCCCGATCCACACGGGGACGCTGTGCGGGCCGCCGTCGGGCAGCAGGGTGGCGACGTGCGCGACATTCGGCCCATCCAACAGGGCACGGACGTCACCTGGCAGATCTTCCATCGTCAAGTATCGGGGCCGCCATGATACAGACACAAATCGAGCCGGGAACGATAGGCGGCCAGCTCCGCTTCGATCCTCTTCACTCGCTCGCCGCTGTTCGCCAAACGGGAGCGTCGGGCCTGCCGTGCGATCAACATTTTAGAAGCAATCAGGCGATCCAGCAGGTCCCGCTCCATCATGACCGCAGCCGCTGATTCCAAAAGTCGAGGCGTCCCTGCCATCGCCGGGCGTGCTCCCGTGGCAGGCCATGTCCGTCGTCGCCCGGAGCCAGCGCCGGTACGGTGCGAAGCAGCTCCTGATAAGCGGCGATCCAGCACTGTACTACCTCGGGATCGGAGCTGTCGGCGGTTTCGCCCGGGAGAAGCGAGTCAGTGCGATTCGGCCCGATGCTTGCCATGTCCCCTCAGTGAATTGGCAGAAGCCTGCGAATGCGCGGCTGCGGCGACGAGTCGCCTGCGACCTCAGAGGCTTAAAGCCGAAGTCCCATCCCCATCAGCGCGGGCTGGAAGGGCCACAGATTCGGGCCTGAGAGCCTGAGCATGCAGCTTCGCTCCGGCCTGCGTCAAGAACAATCTTTGATGCACGGTTGAGTCAGAGCCGCCCAACTCGCGCACGGAGGCTCAGAGTGAGAACTACAGACATATAAGACGTAACTGCCGGCTCAGCTTCAGGGTTGGCGCCCGGGGGTAAGTATCATGGCCACGTGGTCGCGCCCGACGTCCGCCTCGGCCGCAACGTCGTAATCCCGCATCCGGAGCTGGTCAATCTGTACGGGTGCACCATCGGCGACAACTGCAAGATCGCCTCCTTCGTGGAAATTCAGCGCGGCGTCGTCCTGGGCAACAACGTAAAGGTCGAGGCCTTCGCCTTCATTCCGACTGGCGTGCGAATCGAGGACGGTGCATTCATCGGCCCTCACGTATGTTTCACCAATGACCGGTATCCTCGGGCCGCGGGTGAAGCTGGAGAACTGCTGGCGGCGGACGACTGGCAGGTTGTGCCGACGCTGGTCAAGCGAGGCGCCAGCATCGGCGCCAACGCGACCATCGTGTGCGGCGTGACCCTCGGTGAGAATTCACTGGTCGGCGCCGGCAGCACCATCACCCGCGATGTGGCGCCCAACATGCTGGTCCTCGGCAGCCCCGGGCGGCCGGTCGGGCCACGTCCGCAGCCCTGAGGGAAACCCCGGGGAGCACGTCCGTGCTCCCTACGGGGTGGGAAGGGGAAGCGGTGGAACCGGTGGCGGGACGATCGGCAGCCTCACATGGGGCAGCAGCTGGTCCCCGGTGCTCGAGCCGGAGCTCGGTGTCGGAGAATCTCCGGTCGATGTTGAAGGCCGACACGATGCACCACTCTGCTGACCGCCGGTTGATGACAGGCGAGTCCGCGCTGCTTGCACTGTTGGCGCCGCGCCGGTAGGCGCCGGGGCGGTTGGTGTCGGCTGGGGCGTCGGAGCGCCGACACCACCCGGCGTTGGTTTGGGGGCCGGGGTTTGGTTGAGGGCGGGCAGGTGATTGGGGGGCGCGACCTGGATGGATAGATGCCCCACCACGATGACGATCGCGAGCGCGGTGACGGCCAGGGCAAATGCGACGATGATGGACTCTCTTCGGGTCACTTCTGAATCTCCGCGCTTTGGAACCCCGTGTCAGGCGGTCCCCCCGCCGGTCTCCCTGGACTGTCGATCCGCGGGCTCGATCGCCCGACTTGGCCGGAAGTACGACCGGATGTCGTCCGGGAAGAGCGTCAGGACCTCGTCCGGCACCTCCCACTCCGGCTCGGTGAGTCCCTGCTGGACGAAGCGGTCGATCGCGATCCGAATCAGCTGCAGGCAGGCGCGCAGCGGGAGGTGGAGTTGGTCGAGCACGGCTTTCCGCTCTTGCAGCAGATGGGCGATATCGGTCATGAACTCGTCGACGACACCGTTGATTTGATGAGAGATGGCCCGCGCCCGTTGCTGCGCATCTGCGACCGATACCGATCCACCACGTTCTGGTGCAGCCTGTTGGGCCGTCTTGAGCTCCATCAGTCGTTGAATGTACGGGCCGCTCAGCGCCGAGACTTCCTGCCGGACCTGGCTGATCTCGTAGAGCCGACCGGGGCCGACAGACTGGCTCCATAGACGCCGGGCCTCGGCGTCGCCAATGACGCAGGCGCCATACCATCGATAGTCCGTGTTCGGCATCAACCGGCTTTCCAGGTGGCGGCAGGTCCACACCGCCCCCAGCGGCCGGTGCGAAATGTCCAGCGTGATCATCTGGGTCGCCTGATAGGCGGTGCACTCGGCGAACCCCGGCGGAAATGGCTTCGGATACGGACACTCGTCGGCGGGTCGCGTCCGATGCCCCTGGGTGGGCCGGCGTGACCAGATGGCAATCGCCTGGGCGCGGTTACGGATTCCGCGCTGCTCGTAAAGCTTTTCGAAGTGGGTGCGGACCGTCCGGTGGGTCACGTCGAGTCGCCGAGCGATCTCCTTGTCGGACAGGCCCGCGGCGGCCAGTTCGAGGATCTGCGCCTGGCGTGGCGTCAGGCGAGGAGTACCCGCCCCTCCTCCACCTGGGTCATTTCCCAAAGGACCACGTTCACCGGCGCCAGTACGCACCGTCTCATCACCCGCTGTTATGAATGCCGCGAATACGTTATCACGTAACGATGCTGCGCTACGGGTGCGAATTTCGGCTGCGCTCCGTGATGCGGTTTCGCTGCCCGGGGCTCTAGCTCAACCATAACATCGCGCAAGATCGCCAGCACGCGCTCACTCTCGCGCTGAACGGCCGCAAACTCCTGTGGGACATTTGTCCTTGTCATCTCGAACTCCCTTCCCATGTCATGGGACAACCGCCCTCTTGAGCGAGTACGGTGCCTTGATGTCTACTCATACGAATGGGAGGCGGGATGTTTGACATGGTTGCTGGGGGAAATTAATGTAGTGACAAGTGGGTAACTTGAGTTCGCTGCGTCAATATCCCCTCGCGGAGGAGGGCCAGGCTGGGGGATCTGGTCCGATGTCCGGCGAGCAGCAGCGCTGGCTGGCGGAGCTCTATGAATCGAACTTCGCCGCCGTCTTCAAGCGGTGTGGCGCTCTCCTGAAGAGTTCCGAGGACGCCGCCGACGCCGCCCACGAGGTCTTTCTCATCGCGCTCAATTCACTGGCGCCGGAGGCCGATGACAAACGATCGCGCGCCTGGCTGCTGACGGTCGCCCAGAATCATTGCCTGGACCTGCTCCGCCGGCGGAAGCGGTTCGGGCGGGCGCTGGTGACCCTCGGGGCCAACGGGGACGTGGGTGACGATCTCGAAAGCGGGGTCGTTGATCGTGATTTCGTAGATGGCGTGTTGCGACAGTTGTCGCTGCGCGAGCGGATGGCTCTGTGGCAGTCCGCGGTCGAACGTCGCTCGTTGGCTGACATCGCGACCGGCCTTCAGCTCAGCTATGCGGCAACCGCGCAGATCGTGCACCGCGCTCGCCAGCGGGCGGTCCGCCTGGCGGCCAGTGTCGCCGCCGTGATGGCGGTGTTTCGCTTCCCGCGAGCGGTCCGTCGGCTGCTGGGACGCACGCAGGATGCCGAATCGATGCTGGCGGCGCAGAGGGTGCTCGCCCTGGCTGCACTGCCCGTTATTGCCGCGGTCTCCTTCCCCGCCTCGTCAGCAACGGCCCCGCGCCAGCCCAGCCGGCCGACGGTCGCGGTACCCGCCGTCCCTGGTAGTTCGGCCACGGCGATCGCGCCCGGTGGCCTGGGCTCCATGCTGGCGCCCCTGAGCGCCGGCGCCCAGGCGGGCACGGCCGGCGGCACCCACGCGCTGATTCAGCCGGGCGCGATCCCGTCGGTTGCGGCCCCTACCCTGAAATCCCTGGCCGATCAGCTTGGGCAATCGACGGGCCCCCTCCTTCCAGGCGCGCCGCGGCTACCAAGCGTGGCGCCCGTCCCTGGATTGTCGCCACTACCCAGTGTGCCGCCGGCTGCCAGCCTGCCGCCGGGCCCGAGCTTGCCTCCGATAGTTCACTGAACCGGTCGCGCGCAAAAAGTTGCGCCATCGGTAACTTTACCGATTGACTCCGGCTGTTCACTCACCTACCGTTAGGTCACTCACGTAATGTTGAGTCGTCCCTGTACGACTTTCATCACGTGACAGGCGGTTGTCGGCGGTCGTCCAAGCCACAAGGAGCGCTCGTGGGACGGGGAAGGGTGGCTCAGCGTGAGCTGAGGCACAGACGCAATTACCGCTGTGACCAGGCGGGTCGGTCACCATGGCGCTAGCGCCCGCATTCCGTCCGGACGCCGAACGTGGCGCGCGTCGCCTCCAACCGCTGGAAAATTCGTGGGCCGATCAGGCGTTCGCTCCGGCTGGCATCCTGGTCAGCGCCGTCGTGGAAGCCTCAGCGGCCGACCTGGGGTGGCTCGCCTGGCTCGACCGCCACGATCCGGTGGTGGTGCGCCGCGAGGCAGTGTCACCGGTGGAGCCGTCACTCATCGCCGAGTTCCCGGACCCGCCGGACGAGCCCATCCTCATCGACGCCGGGGTCTCGCTCGGACCGTGGGCCCTATGGTGCCGCGCCCGCGGCATCCAGTCCTGCGTCGTGGTGCCTGTGATGGCCCGCACCAGGGTGATCGGGACGATGGGACTCGTAAGTTCGACGGCCAGCGCGCTCGGTCGCGATGACGCGCGGCAGCTGGCACTGGTCTCCTCGTTGGCCGTCCAGGCGCGGACCTACGAGGCGCGCCTCGCCGGACAGCGCCGGCTATTCACTGAAGTCAGTCGCAGCCTGGAAAACGCGTTGGCGCTCGATCGTGCGATTCGCCAGCCACCCACGTACCAGGAGATCGCCCGCGCGGTTGGTGACAGCGTAGATGCCAGCTACTGTCTGATCGCGATTCATGATTCAAAAGGGGCACTCTCGATTCGAGCTCGGGCCGGTCATCGACCGCCCCGCCGGATCGGAACGGCGACCTGGCGTGTGTCCGGGCTTCGCGGTTGTTCCCGGGCACTCCGGGAACGACACGCCGTGGTGCTCAACTTCAGTCAGCATGACCCGGCGATCAAAGTGGAACGGCGCGCCCTCTTCACGTCGACGACACAGGTCGGGGCGATCTTGCCCTTCTTCGCCGGCCCGCGGACGCAGGGGGTGCTGATTGTGGGTGAGGAGCGGCGCTCGCGCTGTCAGCCAATGTCGCCGGAGCGGATTGCGATCCTCGAGCTGGTCGCCAGCCGGATCGCCCACGTTTTGCGTATCGCCCGCCGGCTCGAGTATGAACGGCAGGCCGAAAGGCGCCGGCAGCGCCAGCTGACGATCGAACGGCAGCGCCTCGCACGCGAAGTTGACGATGGCGTTGGCCAGGCGCTGAGCACCCTCCTGGTGCAGGTTCGCTGCGCGATGGCGGAGGGAACAGCTGGGCTCGACGACCTTCAGGTCCTGGAGCGCGCCGCTGGTCGGGCAGTGGATGGCGCGCGGTCGCTCGCATATGGCATTCGGCATCTCGAGCGCGGCATCGGGCCGCTGGAGGAGGCGCGCAGTTATGCCGAAACCATGCTGCGGTCCGTGCATTGCCGTCTCTCATGGACAGAGGAGCGCAACGACCGGAAAGTCGCGAACCGCATCCTGCGCGAGATCGCGCACGTCATTAAGGAATCCATCACCCATGTCGTGCGGCTCGCGAACGCCACCTCGGTGCGTGTTCGCGTCGAGTATCCAGATGGTCGGATCCGCGTGACGATTCACGACGACGGTGCCGGCTCATCGCTTCATGAGGCCAGGCCGAGCAGCGATGGGCTGAGCTTGCTGGCAAGCTCCGAGCGGCTGGCTCGCGTCGGCGGCACCGTGGATGTGCGCCGCGCGACGAACGGCGGTGGAACGCTGGTTTTGATCGAAGCTCGTCGGAACGAGCCGTGAGCCGTTCGCGCTGGCTGGCATCCGGCGCTTTCCTGCTGGACGCATTTCTCTTCGCCTACGCGGGTGGAATCTCGGCGCGCGCCGACCTTGGCCAGGCGACGCTGACCACGACGCCCGGGCTGGCCTCGGTGAGCGGCTCGGCGCAGTGCGGTGCCGTCCCCCTGGCCGGCGCCACGGTCCAACTGTTCAACGGCGCGGGGCTGGTGGCCGCCGCCACGGCCGACGCGGCCGCCCAATTCACCTTGCCGCCGGCGGCTCCGGGGGTCTATACCGTCCGGGTCCGCTCGGGAGGGACCATTTGCGGCTACCAGGTCAGCATCAAGTCGACAGTTTCGGCGCCTGATCTGTTCAGTGGCCTCGTCGGTGACGCGTCCATCAGCACGCTGGCCGCCAACACCGGCGCCCGATGCCCGGCCGACTCACGCAACAACCACGCCTGGGTCACCGCCTCGCCGCTTGACGCGCTCAGCTCGACGCCGGCTCCGGCAACGGTGGACGAGTGCTTAACCCGTCAGGATCAGTCCGCCTGGTTCAAAGTCCCGATTCAGCCGGGCAGCAAGGTCAAGCTGTCTCTCACCAACCTGCCGGCGAACTACGACCTCACCCTCTACAAAGACATCGCGTCCGCCTACCAGGCCGTGGGGTCGGCCCCGAACAGCCTCACCCGCGTCAGTGCCGAGTTTGCATCCGATGCGGGCTCTTCGGATGGATACGCGTCCGACGCCTACTCACCCGACGCCTACTCGCCGGATGCCTACTCCCCCGACGCGTACTCCCCCGATGCCTACTCCCCCGACGCCTATTCCCCGGATGCCTACTCGCCGGACGCGTATTCGCCTGATGCCTACTCCCCCGACGCCTACTCACCGGACGCGTATTCCTCGGACGCCTACAGTTCCGATGCGTACTCGCCGGCCACCCCGGCGCAGGATGCGGTGCCCGCGAGCGCGCTG
>VBHC01000178.1:8019-8395 GCA_005889535.1 Chloroflexota bacterium | reverse complement strand
ATCAAGGTTCACGATGCGTGGCAATACTTGAATTGATTCCGGCGACCTGTTATTGAATAGCAGGCCGTGCGACCCTTCGGCGGATTAGCTCGCGAATTACTTCGGTTGGCGCTGGTTGCCGTCGCCTACTGGCTCGCTGCGCGGCTGAGCTTGAGCTTTGCGGTGGTCCACGGACAGGTGACGCCGGTCTGGCCCCCGAGCGGAATCGCCCTCGTAGCCTTCCTCGTTATTGGGCGCCGGGCGTGGCCGGCTATCGCCCTTGGCGCCTTTGCCGTGAACCTCCCGATTGGACCATCGCCACTTGGCGATGCCGTTATTGCCGCGGGCAATACGCTGGCGCCTTTCGCTGCCGCAGAGCTTTTGCGGCGAGTGGATT
>VBHC01000178.1:0-7971 GCA_005889535.1 Chloroflexota bacterium | reverse complement strand
GCTGGTGCTCTCGGCGTCGGTCGTCGCCGCTAACTTCTGGTCGACCTGGACCGTCTGGTGGACGGGCGATGCCATGGGGGTCCTGCTGGTCGCGCCATTGCTGTTGAGTCTTCGAGCCCCCACCCCCGCCCTCCCCCGCAAGCGGGGGAGGGAGAGTTCCCTCGCGGGTGGATGGAATATGGGGCAATGGCGGCGAGGATTGGAGTTGGCCGGCCTGCTGGCTGCGACTGGCCTCGTGACCTATCTCCTCTTCCAGAGCCGGTTGGGGCTGCAGTACGTGATGCTTCCTCTGATCATGATCACGGCCTGGCGGTTTGGCTTGCTGGGCGCGTCGATGGCCGCGCTGATCGCCTCGGGCATCGCGATCTGGTCAGCGATTCAAGGAACCGGACCCTTCTTCAGCGAGACCCTGCTGGAGAAGATGGTCACGCTGCAGGTGTTCAACGTGAGCGTGGCCCTGACGTCGTTCCTGCTTGCTTGTTTCGTTGAGGCGCGTGAGCGCCAGGAGGAGATGTCACGCCTTTACGCGTCAGCGCAACACGGCAACGAGGAGAAGACACGCTTCCTCCACATGGCGGCGCACGAATTGCGAACGCCGATCACGGTTGTCATGGGCTACCTGTCCATGATGTCCGATGGCACCTTTGGTTCAGTGCCCGATGCGTGGAGAAGGCCGTTCGAGACTCTTTTGGGAAAGACTCGTGAACTCAATGCCATCGTGGCCGACCTCCTCGAGGCGTCGCGCATCGAAGCGAAGGCACTGCCGCGAAGCCATGACCAGCTCGACCTCCGTTCCGTTGTCCAGGACGCCAGCGAACGAGCGCGCGCCCGAGCCAACCTTCTCGGTGCCGAGATTGACACGCTGCTGCCGTCCAATCCTGTCCCGATCGAGGCGGACGAGAAGCAGCTGGGACGCATCCTCGACAACCTGATCAACAACGGCCTCTCGTATACGACCCGGCGGCCGCAGCTCTCGATTCGTGTCTCGTCCGAAGGGGACCGCGCCATGGTGCGGGTTGCGGACAACGGTGCCGGCGTCGCTGAAAGCGAACGCGAGCGCGTTTTCGAGCGGTTCCACCGAACCACCGATCCCGCCTTCCGCAACGTGGCTGGAACGGGGCTCGGCCTGTTCATCGGCCGCGGGCTGGCAGAGGGACACGGCGGGACCCTGACGATCGAGAGCAGCACGCCCGAAAAGGGCACCGTCTTCGCGTTGGCCCTGCCCCTGTCGTTGGCCGAACCGGCCCGCGTCACGGAGGTTTCCAGCGAATCGGGCAGGCCGCCCAACCGGGTCGAGGAACCGGCCGTGGAGGCTTCGGTGGCTTAGACCCCCACCCCGGCCCTCCCCCGCAAGCGGGGGAGGGAGCTTGGAGGGGGAGGAGTTGACCGAGACGTTCCGCCTGTGCATCCTTATGGAGGGAGAGGCGGGAAGGGAGGTGGTGAGGCGCCCAGCGCGGGGAGGCTGCGGCACGCTTTGACGTCACCTGTTCCCCTCCTCGGAGGAGGGTCCGTTGCGACCATCCCATTTCAAGAGGTGATTGCGCGTGGCAGTGACAGCGGCTTCCGCTGACGAACGGCAACAGCTCAGGCGAGCCGTTATCGCGAGCACGGTCGGAACGTCGATCGAGTGGTATGACTTCTTTCTCTATTCCACCGCTGCCGGTCTCGTTTTTGCGAATCTGTTCTTCCCCAAGTCCGATCCCGCCGTGGCGACTCTCAATGTCTTTCTGATCTACGCGGTTGGGTTCATCGCCCGGCCAATCGGAGCAGCGATCTTCGGCCATTACGGCGACCGCATCGGCCGCAAGGCGACGCTGATCGCCACGCTGCTGCTGATGGGCGTTGCCACGTTCCTCATCGGCTTCGTCCCGACTTACAAGTCGATCGGCATCTGGGGCGCGCTCCTTCTCGTCGTCCTGCGCTTCGTCCAGGGCGTCGGCGTCGGCGGTGAATGGGGCGGCTCGGTGCTGATGTCGATGGAGTGGGGACATCGTGGTAGGCGCGGTTTCTGGGCCAGCTGGCCGCAATTTGGTGTCCCCGTCGGGTTGGTGCTGGCGAACGGTGCTCTTTACATCATGAGCAACATCGCCGGGAAGGAAGGCTTCGCCACCTGGGGCTGGAGAGTTCCCTTCTATTTCAGCATCCTGCTGGTGGCGGTCGGTCTGTATGTCCGGCTGCGGGTCTTCGAGACTCCACTCTTCCAGCGCCTTCTCGACGAGAAGAAGATCGAATCGGCCCCCGTGGCCGAAGTCATCCGTCGCAACTGGAAAGAGATCCTGCAATCGGCGTTCTTGCGGCTCTCCGAGCAGGCTCCCTTCTATATCTTTACCGCCTATATCTTCACCTATGCGGTAACGCCGGGGCCGTTGAAGCAAACCCGCGACTACATCCTCCTCGCCCTCACCTGCGCCGCGGTCCTTTCCTTCGTCTCCATCCCATTGTTCGGCTATCTCTCTGACCGGCTTGGCCGCAAGAGGGTGTACATGGCGGGCGTGGTGGCGATGGGCGTCTGGGGCTTTGTCTACTTCGGCTTGCTGGATACGAAGGCGGCGGGGCTTATCTTCCTTGCCATCTTCCTCTCGCTGATCCCGCACGACGCCCAATACGGCCCACAGGCGGCGCTCATCGCCGAAAGCTACACCGGGCGGCTGCGCTATAGCGGTGCCTCGCTCGGTTACCAGTTGGCGTCCGTCTTTGCGGGCGGGCCGGCGCCGATTATTGCGACCCTTCTCCTCGCCGGCGGTGTGATCCCCGGGACGAGTATCAAGGTCACGGGCTACCACACCAGCCTGGCGATCGCCTGGTACATCGCGATCTGCGCCGTGATCTCCTTCATCGCGGTGGCGACTGTTAAAGAGCGTTCGAAGCAGGACATTTCGCTCGAGTACGACGAACAGCCTGCGGCGCAACCCGTCGGAGCGGGGATGCGGCCGACGCAGCAGCCAACATAAAGTCTCAGGCTGAACGCCCCCACCCTGACCCTCCCCCGCAAGCGGGGGAGGGAAGGGGCGGGACTTATTGGAGCTTCGAGCGGTCGATCTTGCCCATCGCGTTGCGCGGGATGGCCTCGATGAAATGCACCGCTCGCGGGCATTTGTAATTCGCGAGCCGGTCTCGCGCATAAGTGATCAAGGCTTCCGCTTCGACCGGTGACCTGGCGACCACGAATGCCGTGACCTCCTCGCCCCAACGCTCCGACGGGAGGCCGGCGACCGCCACTTCAGCCACCGCCGGATGCTGCTCGAGCACCATCTCGACTTCGCGCGGATAGACGTTGTACCCGCCGGAGATAATCAGCTCCTTGATGCGGCCCCGAATGGCGAGGCTGCCATCGCCGGCGATTTCGCCGATGTCGCCCGTGCGAAACCAGCCATCGACAAAGACGTCTGCCGACGCCGCGGCATTCCGCCAGTAGCCGTTGAAGACCTGGCCGCCCTTCAGCTGCACTTCATCCTGGTCGCCGAGCCGCACCACGACGCCGGGCAGCGGATAGCCAACCCGGCCGGCTTGACGCGGCCCGTCATAGGGGTTGGAGACGACGATGCCGCCCTCTGTGATCCCGTAGCGCTCGAGCACCGGTTGCCCCAGCACGCGTTGGCAGCGCTCGAACAGAGTCGCCGGCAAGGGTGCTGATCCCGCCACGAAGAGGCGAACATGCCGAAGGTCCGCTGGGTTGCGATCGAGATAATCGGCGAGCCGTTGATACATCGCCGGAACGCCGAAGAACATCGTGCCGCCGGCGCGGAGCTCGCGGACGACATTCTCCGGCGAGAACGGCACGAGCACGGCGCAACCCCCGGCAATCAACGAGCCATGCAAGGCGATGGCCAGGCCATGTACGTGGAAGAGCGGCAGCGCGAGCACCAGGCGGTCTTCGGCTGTCCAGCGCCAGGCCTCGACCACGCCCCGCCCCTGGGCGAGCAGGTTGCCGTGGTCGAGCAAGGCTCCTTTCGGCTTGCCAGTCGTGCCAGATGTGTAGAGCAGAATTGCCGGACTCTCAGGATGAAGCGACCCCCCACCCCAACCCTCCCCTACAAGGGGGGAGGGAGACGGAGACGCAGCGGGGGAGGGAACTGAACCGATTTCCTCGACGTGTGCGATTTGGCGTAGGGCCTTGAGTCGCGGGCGCAGCTTGTCGATCAGCGGCTGCCGTCCGGCGTCGACCAGGGCTATGGCCGCCTCACTATCGCTGAGGATCTGCTCGGCCTCCGCTTCTTTGAACGCTGGATTCATCCCCACGACCGTCGCCCCAAGCAGTTGCAAGCCGAGGTAGGAAACAATCCAGGCGGCGGAGTTCTCCGCGAAGAGCGCTACGTGCAGTCCCTGAGTGACGCCGATCTCCTTGAGCCGCCTCGCCGCGCCGCTCGCCGCAGCCCTGAGCTCGTCGTGAGTCAGCGTGAGCTCGCCCGCCATAAGCGCCGGGCGAACTCCACCCTGGAGCAGCGCCTCAGCCAGGTAACCGCGGCGAAGGTACGTGCGGGCTGCCTCATCTTGTAATGGAATTTGGCTCCCGGGCTGCAAATGGATCGCCCAGGCCGGCTGCACACGCATCGTCATTTATTTGGCCGCGAGCTTGCGTCTCCGATATTTCTCGACCATGTATGCGCCGGCCGCCACGGCGCCGCCGTCAACCGACAGCGTAGTTCCGGTGATGAAGCCGGACTGCGGTGATGCGAGGAAAAGAGCGGTATGAGCGATCTCGTCGACCGTCCCGAACCGGGCAATCGCTCCATGCTGCGGCCGTTCTCGCAGCGCTTCGGCGGTCCACACACCGCGCATTAAGTCTGTCTCGATCGGCCCGGGCGCGATGGCATTGACGGTGATGCCGTAGTCAGCCAGATCTAAGGCTGCTGCGCGGGTGAGGCCAATGATGCCCGCCTTCGCTGCGCCGTACGCGGCGAGGTCGATGGGACCGATCAGGCCGGCAACCGAAGATATATTGACGATCCTTCCATACTTCCGTTTCGCCATTTCTCGTCCGGCCGCCTGGGTGCAGTAGAACGTTCCTGATAGGTTGACGTCCAGTTGACGCTGCCAATCTTCTGGGGTGATCTCGAGGAATGGTGTCCGCTTCTCGACGCCGGCGTTGTTGACCAGGACATCGAGGCGTCCCAACTCGCCCAGAATTTCGCTCACCGCGGCTTTGACCGCGCCAACAGAGCCGACGTCAGCAATAGCTGCGACCGCTCGACGACCCAGCGGCCGGATCTCCTCGGCCGTGGCTCTGGCGGCCTCAGCGTTGACGTCGATGATGCCAATATCGGCGCCTTCAGCGGCGAATCGCGATGCGATGGCTTTCCCGATCCCCCGGCCGCCGCCCGTAACGATGGCCACCTGTCCTTCCAGGACCATGGCTCCTAACCCTACGCCCCAAGCTGCGACGCCAGGTCGACGAAGTCCTCGGCCATGAGATCGACGGGGAACGTCGGAACCTCAGCCTTGCCGGTGCCCCATTCCTGCGCACGGCGCACAAAGGCGGTCCGCATCCCCTGTTCGGCCGCGGCCGCCAGGTCATACGGATGAGCCGCGACCATCATGGCCTGATCTGGCCGAACCGCGAGCAGCGAAGGCACCAGCTGGTAGGTCCGTGGGTCAGGCTTGTAGGACTTGACGAGCTCGGTCGACAGAATGCAGTCGAAGGGCAGGCCGGCGGATCGCGCGAGGTCGACCAGGAGCGCCATCCCACCGTTTGAGAGGGTCGCCAGCACGAACCCGGATCGGAGGCGGGTGAGGCCACGAACCGCATCGGGCCATGGCGGCAGGTGGTGCCAGGCCAGAACCAGCCGGTCAAGGTCGGCCTCAATCAGCGCCTGTAAATCGAACTCGCCGACCACCTCGTAAAGACCGGCTCGATGCAACTCGTCGAGCACCTGCCACGGCGCCTCGCCACGACGCACGCGGTCCAGGAAAGGCTGATAGCGCCGGCGCCAGGCATCGGCAACCGCGCCGGCACCGACCGCCAGGCCGCGCTCGCGGGCAACAGCCGACATTTCAGCCATGACGCCGCTGCGCCAATCGACGACTGTCCCAAAGACGTCGAAGGCAAGCACTTTCAGATCGCGTGGAGCGTTACCGGCCAGAGTCGCCTTACCCCTGGGCCAGGATGAGGTCCGAGCGATCGATCGCGTCGTCTGGATGTCGCAGGATGTCCAGCAGGCGCGGGTCGAAGGGAACGAGGATGCCGTCCGCGTCCTGCTGCTGAGCCCGCTCGAGCGTGCTGGCCCATGCCTCGCGATCGGCAGGAACTTCGACGCGATGCCAGCGTTCGGTTGACGACTCGACGACCCGGTCGCGCGACAGCTGCTGGAGCGTCGCGAGGCGTCGTTCGTCAAAGCCCCCACCCTGCCCTCCCCCGCTTGCGGGGGAGGGAAATTTATCCTGAACCTCCCGCGCAAGGGGGGAGGAAGATTCAGGAATCAGGCCCAGGCGGAGCTGGGAGGTGACGGCGGCGACCGCCGCCAGCATGAGCAACGGATCAAGGTCGTCGTCCCACTCCTCCAGCCAGATGCTGTCGATGCCCGCCGCCTCCATGGCGCGCGCGTCCGCCAGGAATTCCCCCGGGTCTTCGAACCGGGAAGGGAAAACGACCCCGACCTTCATTCAGGCCTGGGCGCTGAAAATGATGACGGCGCGCAAGGCCAGCACGCCGACCAGAACCAGGACCGACGCCAGCACCGGTGACACCTGGCGCGTCCATCTGGGCCGCCATTCCACAAGCAGCGGCACCAGCGTACCGACGAGAACCACCAACCAGAGGATGATCCAGGCGCCGCCCAGCACCTTTGACACCAGCCCGCCGAGCGTGATCAGGAAGAGGACGATCAGGACCAGCTCGAGGATGATGAAGTAGCGATCGGCCTCCATCAATTTGGGCTGGGTGACGGTCGCTTCAGGTTGCCGGCGGTTGAGCAGGAGGATCGTGGCCGCCGCGCCGCTCAGCCCGGAAGCGAGGAAGAGGCCGCCGAGTGTCCACGTATCGCTCCAGACCGGCTGATTGCTGACGGCAAGCAGCACGCCGGTGTAGGCGGCGATGAAAATCCCAACGATCGACCCGATCACCATGAACACCAGGCCAAACACGTTCGTCGGCAGCCGTCCGACGCGTGCAAGAGCGCGCGATCGGAGGTAATCGCCCTCACCCAGGGCGACGAGAAACATGACGAAGGCGAAGAACCCGAACACCAGCAAAGCCCAGGCGCCGAGCGACATGGGTGACCAGGTCTTGAAGACCGGCGTCCCTGTGGTCGCGTCGAACAGCATGTGCCAGAAGTCCAGCGGCTTCCCCAGGTCGAGGGTGAGCAAGATCGGGCAGATGAGCACCAGCGGGAGACTGATCAGGAAGGCGATCCTCGAGCTGAGCCAATCCGCCGCGGTGCCAAACAGCCGGAGCATCGTGCCGATGACGAATGCGCCGCCGGCGAGACCGGCGAAGAAGAAATAGAGAAGGATGTACCACTCCCAATGCGGCGGAACGACGAAATGCTCGTTGGGCATTAGCCCCCTCCCTGCCCTCCCCCGCGAGCGGGGGAGGGAGATGAAGGCGCCCCTCCCGGCGACGGGGCGGGAGGTGAAGGCGCCCCTCCCCGTGAGGGGGAGGGAGAAGCGGTCGTCTCTCCGCGACGGCGGAATGCGATCAGGCCGGCGATCCCGGCGAGAACGGCCGTGACAACGGCGGTGAGGTAGCCGGGAATGTTGTTGCGGCTGGGCAGCACCGCGCTCTCGGTACTCGGCAGCGCGTATGCCTCCGGCTTGTCGGTCAGCAGGAAGAGCGCGTGCAACCCGCCGTATTCCTTGTCGCCATAGATGCGGGCCTCGCTCAGACCCTGCGCGTGCAGGGTGCTCACTCGGTCGGCCGCCACCTGACGCATCTCGTCGAGCGGGCCGAACTTGATCGACTGGGTCGGGCAGGCGGTGGCGCAGGCAGGCTTCAGGTTGTTCTGCAGCCGGTCGTAACAGAATGTGCACTTCTGG
>VBHC01000177.1 GCA_005889535.1 Chloroflexota bacterium | reverse complement strand
GCCGCTGTCGCCGCTCGACGACCAGCTGGTCGCCGGGCTCGTGATGTTCGGGCTGGGCAACCTGATCTACTTCGTGGCGATCTGGATCATTTTCTTCAGCCTCGATGACAAACGTGCGACAGCCGGCGACCAGCCGGCAGCGACCGCGCAATCGCCTGCCACAATGAGGCGATGACGCCAAGGGAGTCGGCAACCGAGGCGCTGCACACGTCGGGCTACCGGCTGACGATGCAGCGCCAGCTGGTCTGGGATACGCTTACCCGCGGTTCAACCTGGCGACGATCTATCGATCTCTCGAGGTGCTGGAGGAGCTGGGTCTCGTCAAGGAGACGCGGATTCGGGACCGCGCCTACTACGAGCTGGCCGAAGAAGGAACCGATCACTACCATCTCGTCTGCGACCAGTGCGGTTCGACCCTGCACATCGAGGGCGACCACATGGTCCCGGTGCTGCATCACATCACCGACGAGCACGAGTTCATGGTGGGCAACGCCGACCTGGTGGTGCACGGCCGCTGCGCTCGCTGCCAGGCGAAAGCCGCCAGGACCCGATAGCGGCCGCTCGCGAAGCTTGATGCGAAGATAGGTCGATGGCGCAGCCCGAGCCGACGCCTCGCGATCAAACCAAACCCCTGCATGAGCCCGACGTCGACAAGGGCGGGATCGGTCGCTCGCTGCGGGACGTCATTCTCGGCGGCCAGGATGGCCTCGTAAATGTGCTCGGCCTGGTGCTGGGCGTCGCCGCCGCCACCGCGCAGCTCCGCATCATCGTCGCCGCCGCCCTGGCGGCGACCTTCTCGGAATCGATTGCCATGGGCGGCGTGATGTATACGTCGGCCCTGGCGGAACGTGATTACTACCTGGCCCAGCTTGCCAAAGAGCAGCGAGAGGTCGAAGAGATGCCCGACGTCGAGACCGAGGAGGTTCGCCAGATCTTTCGCGACAAGGGTCTCCACGGCGACGTGCTCGAGCGCGTGGTCGGCGAGATCACCTCAGATAGGAAGGTGTGGGTCGACGTAATGATGCGCGATGAGCTCCATCTCACGCCGGTGAGCGATAAGGGGGTGGTTCGCCGGGCGCTCGTGACCGGCTTTTCCACGCTGATCGGCTCGCTGATCCCGTTGATCCCGTTCCTGTTCGTGCCGCTGTTCGGGCTTTCGGTCGGCCTCGCCACCATCATGGCGGTGCCGCTCTGCGCGGCGGTGCTGTTCGGCGTCGGAGCTTATAAAGCACTGACGCTGGTGGGGGACTGGCGGATCAGCGGGCTCCAGATGACGGTAATCGGCATGGTCTCGGCCGCGGCCGGCTATGGGATCGGGCGTCTGCTGCACGTCAGCGGCACCTAGCGGCGCCGGGTTCGCGCGCCGATCACGTCGTAACCGATTTGTTATTGCGAACCGTTCGCAATAATCTATACTGGATGCTCGGATGGCGACGGCGCGCGCGGCATGGCGAAGCTGGCGGGCGGTCTCGATGACGTCGGTTTCATTGCGACTGACCAGCCTTTTCGGCGGCGTTGCGCTTCTGCACCTGGTCGGCTGGGGGATCATGCTGTTGCTGGTCGCGCCCCGCTACCCGGTCATGCTTGGCCTGGGTGGCCTGGCCTATGCGTTCGGGCTGCGGCACGCCTTTGACGCCGACCATATCTCGGCCATCGACAACACGACGCGCAAGCTGCTCCAGGAAGGCAAGAAGCCGTTGGGCGTCGGCTTTTTCTTTTCGCTCGGCCACTCGACGGTCGTCTTCTTGATCGCCCTCGCCTTAGGCGTGGCGACCCAGTTCGTCGTGACCAACCTCGTCAATGGCAATGGCGAGCTGAAGAGCCTGGGCGGGCTGATCGGCACGGGCGTCTCCGGAATTTTCCTGCTGCTGATCGGAATCCTGAATTTGATCATCCTGCTCGACATTCTTCGCCTCTTTCGGCGCATGAGGGAGGGGCAGTACGATCGAGACTCCCTCGAACACGAACTGGTGGCCGGCGGTCTGTTGACCCGCATCTTCGGCCGCCTCTTCCGGCTGATCACCCAGAGCTGGCAGATGTATCTGGTTGGCTTCCTCTTCGGCCTCGGCTTCGATACGGCCTCCGAGATCTCATTCCTCGCGATCTCGGCCGGCGCCGCGGCCCAGCGGATCCCGCTCTACGCTTTGATCTCGCTGCCGCTGATCTTCGCCGCCGGCATGTCGTTGATGGACACCGCCGACGGGGCATTCATGTCGCGGGCCTATGCCTGGGCATTCTCCAACCCGGTGCGCAAGGTCTTCTACAACCTGACGGTGACGGCGCTGTCGGTTTTCGTCGCGCTGTTCGTCGGCCTCTTCGAGTTGAGCCAGCTTCTCGTGGGGCAGCTGGACCTTCGCGGTGGAGTCTGGGACGCGATCGCCGGAATGGAACTGGGGGTCATGGGTTTCGTCATCGTTGGGGCCTTCGTCGTGACCTGGGCGGGCGCCTTTGTGATCTATCGCACCCAGCACATCGAGGAACGCTGGTCGGGGGCGCTGAAAACCTAATCCGGCGCGCCCGGTAGGCTGAGCGGGTGATCGTCGTCGAAGTTGCCGGCCAGGCGCTGGCCGCCGCCTTCAACATGCTCTGGGAAGTTCTCTGGCCGCTCGCCCTTGGCTTCATCCTGTCGGCGATCGTCCAGACCCTGGTCTCCCACCGAGCTGTCGTACGTGCGCTGGGCTCGGATTCGCCACGAAGCCTGGCTCTGGCGACGATCTTCGGGGCGGCTTCCTCATCGTGCTCCTACGCGGCCGTGGCCATCGCGCGCTCGCTGTTCCGCAAGGGCGCCAGCTTTCCAGCCGCCATCGTCTTCGAGTTTGCCTCCACCAACCTGGTCTTCGAGCTGGGGTTGATCCTGCTGATCCTGCTTGGCTGGTCGTTCGTCGGTGCCGAGTTCGCGGGCGGACTGCTGATGATCGTGATCCTGGCGCTGCTCTTTCGCTGGACCCTTAAGCCGGGAATGATCGACGAAGCCCGGCGGCAGGCCGAGCACGGCCGCCATGGACGGATGGAAGGGCACGGCGAGATGGACATGTCGGTCACCGAAGGACCGTTTCTGCGCCGGCTGTTTTCGGGACGGGGGTTGACGGCGATCAGCCATAACTTCTGGATGGACGTCACCTCGGTGTGGACGGACATCGGGCTGGGGCTATTGATCGCCGGCGCGCTGGCCGCCTGGGTGCCGGCCTCGTTCTGGCAGGACTTCTTCTTGACCAGCCACCCGGTCTTGTCCCAGGTCTGGGGCCCCCTGATCGGGCCGGTGATTTCCCTGCTGAGCTTCGTCTGCTCGGTGGGCAACGTCCCCCTCGCCGCCGTGCTCTGGAACGGCGGGATCAGTTTCGGCGGCGTGATCTCCTTCATCTTCGCCGACCTGATCATCTTGCCGATCGTTGATATCTACCGCAAGTACTATGGCCGCCGGATGGCGCTGTACCTCCTGGTCGTGTCGTACGCGGCGATGGCGCTGGCCGGCTTTTTGATCGGCCTACTGTTTCAGCTTCTCGGGTTTGTTCCCGTGCATCATCCGGTAGTGGCGATAACCACGGCCCCGGCGCTCAACTACACCAGCGTGCTCAACGTGATTTTCCTTGCCATCATGGCGCTGCTCGGCTGGCGGTTTCTCCGCACCGGTGGCCCGGCGATGCTGCGCATGATGGAAGCGCCCGCCATCACGCCGGCGGATCCGTCGGCGCATCAGCACCACGAGCATTGATCCCCAGCGCGCGCGCCAGCACACGATCCATGCCCGAGTGCGCCGCCAGCGTGGCGCCGAGTATCTTGAGCCGCTGGCGCAGAGCGGTCTCCAGGTGGCCGGTGACGGCGACCACGACGGGGGCCGGTTGCCGGTGGATCAGTCGGTCGACCAGGGCGACCTGCTCTTCTGGTCTGAGCGTGGCCTGGAGCACGACCACCTGGTCGGGATCCCAGGCGTAGACCAGGGCATCGGCGGGGCCGATGGACTCCACCGGCACCCCCAGCCGAGCGGCTGCGGACCGAACGCGCTGTGCGAACAGCAGGTCGTCCTCGACCACAAACAGGCGCCGGGCCACGGCTGCAGAATAGCCGGTTGATCGCGCCAGCCTATCTTTTGGCCATCACCAAAAGCTAGTTGGCGCTTGCTATAATCGCGCCCGGGAAAGTTGGGTCGAAGGCTAGATCGCTCCGGCGAGTCTCTGAGATCCAAAGACATACAAAAGGAGATTCGCCGTGAGCTTCAGCGACAAGACTTTGACGTGCCGTGATTGCGGTCTCAACTTTATCTTCACCATCGGTGAGCAACAGTTTTATTCCGCCAAGGGATTCCAGCATGAGCCCTCCCGCTGTCCGGACTGCCGGTCGATCAATCGGAACGTGCGGGGCACCGGGCGTGCCAAAGAGCTCCATGAAGTGATTTGCGCCGAATGCGGCAAGCCGGCCCAGGTTCCCTTTACGCCCACGATGGGCCGCCCCGTCTATTGCAGCGACTGCTTCGACAAGGTCCGCGCGACGAGACGGTAACACCCCGCCGCACTTCGTAACGGTCGCCGCAACGTTCCCGGCGCAGCATCGGAAGTGCAAGCGACGGCACACGTGTGCCGCGCCAAAAGGAGCTGAGCTGGAATGGGTAACGCGTCCAATCCGGCCTTCCGCCTGCTCGATGAGACCGACGACCATCCCGGCGCTCGGGTTCGCCGGATGGGGGGGCTCACGCTCTGGGCCGAGACACTTGCCTTTCGCACCACCGCGGCCCGTGAATTCCTGGATGTGACCGACCAGGTCGCGGCCGTGGTGCGGCGCTCGCGGATCTCGCAAGGGTGGGTGACCGCGTTTTCGAAACACACCACGGCCGCTGTCGTCCTGCAAGAAAACGAGCCGCTGTTGCTGCAGGACATGGGTGGCATGCTGGAACGCCTGTCGGCGGCCGGCGGCATCTACCAGCACAACGACCTGAGCCGCCGGACCGGGGAGATGGATCCCGACGAGTGTGCCAACGGCCACGCCCATTGCCAGCACCTGTTGCTCAGTAGCAGCGAGAACATTCCGGTCGCCGAGGGCCGCCTCGACCTCGGTCGGTGGCAGCGGATCTTCTTGCTCGAACTCGACCGAGGCCGCGACCGCCAGCTCGTGGTCCAGGTCTTCGGCGCCTGACCCGGTAACCTAGAAGCTCTGGGCGACGGGAGCCCGTAGAAGGAGGTTGCCATGCTCGAGAAGTTCACCTGGTACAAGCAGTCCGCCTATAAGTGGAAGGGCGAGGGCATCACGGTGTACATCGATCCCTGGGGGCTCAGGCCTCAGGAGGAGCCCGCCGACCTAATCTTCATCACCCACGCTCATTCCGATCACTACGAGCCGGAGGACATCGAGAAGATCCGAAAGAGCACGACGCAGTTCGTCGCGCCCAAGGACGTTGCCGACAAGCTCAAAGGCAACGTCAAAGCCGTGAAGCCGGGCGAGTCGCTGGACGTCGCGGGCATCAAGTTCCAGACGGTGCCGGCGTATAGCACCGTCGAGCACCGGCTCCAGACCCACCCGAAGAGCAATAACTGGGTCGGGTACATCCTGAGCCTCGACGGCCATCGCTATTGGTTCTCCGGGGACGGGGACCCCAACCCCGACATCGAGCAAGTCAAAACGGACGTTGCGCTGATCTGTATCGGCGGCGACCCCTACGTCATGAACGCGTCCGAGGCGGCGGGGGTCGTGAAGAAGATCAAGCCGCAGCTTGCCGTCCCGAACCACTACGGATTCGTCGTGGGAGTGGCGTCGGACGCAGACACGTTCGCGAAGGAAGCAGCGCCCGTCAAAGTCCAGATCCTGAAGCCGGTCAATGCATTCGAGCGAACGGGAGCCGCCACCCATTAACTAGACGCTGGCGCGACCGGCGCATCGTCACGGTGCTCCGGGAACTTTCTGTGGCCATCGGCGTCTGAGTACTGACGTCTACGACGGAACAGGAGGTTCCCTATGGTCAACAAGCTCGTTCCCGCGGCGGCGGCGACGCTGGCGCTGTTTCTCACCCAGGCCCTTCCGGTGGCGGCGTGCGGCGGGCTGGTCGCGCCCAACGGGGCGATCCGGCTGGCCAAGGCGACCACCCTGGTCGAGTGGCACAACGGGGTGGAGCATTATCTGACAAGCTTCAGCTATCACGGCGAGGCGGACAGCTTCGGCTGGATCGTGCCACTCCCGGCCGTTCCTGAGAAAGTCGAAGAGGGTGGAGGGTGGACACTCCAGCGGCTCTTCCGGGAGACGCATCCGCAGCCGGAGATCCTGGATCTGCGCTTCGCGGCGACACCGACCGGCAGTGCTGTCGAGGTCCTGCAACAGGTCCAGGTCCGCGCCCTCGACATCACCGTCTTGCGCGGCAGCGGCCAGGCCGTGCTGGACTGGGCCGCCGACAATGGCTTCGCGGTCGACGCCGAGACGCGCCTTCACGTCCTGCACTACGCGCAGGGCAGCCCGGTCTTCATGGCGGCCAAGTACAACGCCGATCGGGCCCAGCAGCAGCGGCTGTTGTTCGGCGACGGCGCGCCGGTGCTGATTACTCTCAAGATTGCACATCCCTGGATTCCCTTCGAAGTGTTGGCAGCGGGTGCGCAGGTCCAGGCAGATCTCTACCTGCTCTCTGACAAGCCGGTCAACACGAGCGAGTGGCGCGCGCTGATCGGTCAGTCCGGCGTCGGCACCTCGGTGCAGGGCGCGGAGGGCTTCACGATGGAATTTCAGGAAAAGATGACCGACCGCCTGTACAAGGACCTGTCCAGTGACAAAAACATGGGATGGGTACGGCGCGACAGCTGGCTCACCTACCTGACGCTGAACGCGCCCGATACGAAGGTGACCTACGACATGAGCGTGACGCCGATGGGCGTCATCAGGGTGGCACCCTTCGGTACGAAGCCGATGGCGATTGTCGACGGCAGCGGCAGCACTCAACCGGTGGATCTGCCGACCGCTCCTTTGGGCACGGCATTCATGTTGCTGACCCTGGCTGTCCTGATCGGCGTGGCGCTCTGGATTCTGAAACCGCGCGAAGTCTAACTCTCCCGCGTGCAGGCCGGCGGTCGTCCCCCGCCGCCGGCCTTTGAATTTGTTGGACCTCGAACGGGCGCAAATGAATTTCGGTGGGTACGACAGACAGCTGTCGCAACCAGGCTTCATGCTGCGACTATGGCCGCGAACGGCGATCGTCTGGAGAGCGCTCGGATCCGGGCCGTGGCCGCCGTTGAGGACTATGGCGCCGAGCTGCGCCGGGTGGACGGGGCCCGGCTCGGCGAGGGCCTGATCGAAACCCGCGCCATGAAAGATCGTCTGGAGGCGGTCTTCGCCGAAGGGCTGCGCCGCTTCGATCAGTCGGGCGAGTATGCCGCCGACGGCGCCATCGACCTGGTGGCTTGGCTGCGCTCGAAGTGCAAGCTCTCCGGTGGGGCGGCGGCCGAGCGCGTCGGCATCGCCCGCCAGCTCGCGCACCTGCCGCAGACGAGCCAGGCCTTTGCCACCGGCCAGCTCGGCTACCAGCACGTGGCCGTCCTGGCCCGCACCGCCGAGCACGTTGGCGCCGCCGCCGTCCGTAAGGCCGAGGGTAGCCTGCTGGCCCTGGCGGGCACGATGGATCCCGGCCAGTTCACCGGGGTGGCCAAGAACTTCGAGCATCGGGTCGATGCCCAGGCGGCGCTGACGGAGACCAACCGCGCGTATCAGCGGCGCTATCTGAGCATCAGCGAGCCGCTCGACGGCATCGTCCGGATCGACGGCTTGCTCGACGCGGAGGCCGGAGCCCTGGTCCGCAATGCCGTCAACGGCGGCCTGCCGCCGGCCAGAGACGACGACCGGACGCCGGGGCAGCGCCGCGCCGACCGGCTGGTCGAGCTCTGCCAGCCGCGGACAGTCGGCGCCGCCGATGGTGCCGGCCCACGGCCGCACCTGGTGATCCGCGCCAGCATCGACACGCTGGTGGGCGCGCCGGATGCGCCGGGCGGGGAGCTGGACGGCGGCGCCATCATCCCGGCCGAAGCGGTGCGCCGGATCGCCTGCGACGCCGCCATCAGCCGGATCCTCGGCAAGGGCGAGCTCGACGCGGAGATCACCCGGGCCAGCCGGACAGCCCCTCCCGCCACCCGGCGGGCGCTCGCCGCGCGGGACCGGGGCTGCGTTGCGGAGCACTGCAATCGGCCGCCGCAATGGACCGACAGCCACCACGTCAAGCACTGGATCGACGATGGGCCGACGACGATGAGCAACCTGGTCCTGCTCTGCCGGCCCCATCACCGCAAAGTCCACGAAGAAGGCTG
>VBHC01000112.1:62668-68944 GCA_005889535.1 Chloroflexota bacterium | reverse complement strand
TCGGCATCCTTATGCGTGACCGCCGTCAGCACCGGAGCGTTTTCGATCACCTGCCAGATCCGGGGCGCCAGCTCGGCCACCTCCGGGCGAGGCGGGCTAAGCTCAGCTGCCGGCGTTTGACTCCCCTTGCTGGACCTCACGCAAGAGCTGGCTGACCCGAACGCTGTACGCGACCCCCTCGTCGAGCTGGAAATGCAGGTCGGGCGCGAAGCGGAGGTTCGACAGTCGCGAGCCGAGTTCGCGGCGAATGAAGCCTTTTGCGTGTTCCAGGCCGTCGATCGCCGCTTGCCGGCCGTCGTCTTCGGCCACGACGCTGACCTTGACGGTGGCATTCCGCAGGTCCGGGGTGAGCTTGACCTCGGTGATCGTGGCCATCCCGATGCGCGGATCCTTCAGGTCCCGGATGATGATCTCGCTGATCTCCTGGCGTAACTGTGCGGCAACACGCTCAACTCTATGAGTGCCCATCTGCTCATTGTATTGGGGCAACTCTCCCTCCCCCGCTTGCGGGGGAGGGTCGGGGTGGGTCCGTGTCGATTTCGCGCCGACCTCTTCGACGTAGAGTTAGAACCAAGCTTCAGAAGGAGGCACGTCGATGAAGTTCATGATCCTGGTCAAAGCCAGCAGGGAATCCGAGGCCGGCGCTCTGCCAAGCCAACAACTGCTCACGGAGATGGGGAAGTTCAACGATGAGCTCGTCAAGGCCGGTATCATGCTGGCCGCCGAGGGGTTGCAGCCAAGCACCCAGGCGGCACGGGTCAAGTTCTCCGGCTCGAAGCGCACAGTGATCGACGGGCCGTTCGCCGAGACGAAGGAATTGATCGCGGGGTTCTGGCTGTGGCAGGTGAAGTCGCTTGATGAGGCGATTGAGTGGGTCAAGCGCATTCCGAATCCCACCGGCGAAGAGAGCGAGGTCGAGATTCGTCAGGTGTCGGAGGTGGATGACCTTGGTCCCGCCTACACCCCCGAGCTCAGGCAGCAGGAGGAGCGCCAGCGCGCGCAGATCGCGGCAAAGCAATAACCAGGGCCGACATCCAGCGGACGGTCGAGACGATCTGGAGGATCGAATCGGCCAGGCTCATCGCGGGTCTGGCGCGGATCGTTCGCGACGTCGGCCTCGCAGAAGAGCTCGCACAGGATGCCCTGGTGGCCGCCCTCGAGCAGTGGCCGCAATCGGGCGTCCCGGACAAACCGGGCGCCTGGCTGATGGGCACGGCGAAGCATCGCGCGATCGACCTGTTGCGGCGAAATGCACGTTTCGAGCGGAAGGTCGAAGAACTTGGTCGCGAGCTCGAGGTCCGACAGGAGATCGCCATCCCGGACGTCGACGCGGGTGACAGCATCGATGACGATCTGCTGCGCCTCATGTTCGTGGCCTGCCATCCGGTTCTATCCACTGACGCCCGCGTCGCCCTCACGCTGCGCTTACTCGGCGGATTGACGACCGATGAAATCGCCCGAGCCTTTCTGATCTCCGAGTCAACAGTGGCCCAGCGGATCGTCCGCGCCAAGCGGAGTCTCGCCGAGGCGCATGTTCCGTTCGAGGTCCCGCAGGGGGCTGAGCGCGCCGCTCGCCTGTCGTCGGTCCTCGAGGTCATCTATCTCATCTTCAACGAGGGCTATTCGGCCACCGCCGGCAACCATTGGATGCGACCGGAGCTCTGCGAGGATGCGCTCCGTCTCGGCCGGGTGCTGGCTGAGCTGGCCCCGAACGAGCCGGAGGTCCACGGTCTGGTCGCCTTGATGGAGATCCAGGCCTCTCGCGTCCGGGCGCGTGTCAGCTCATCGGGGCAGCCCATCCTGTTGCTCGATCAAAACCGCTCGCGCTGGGACCAGCTCCTCATCCGCCGTGGCTTTCACGCCCTCGAGCGGGCTGAGAAGCTTGGCGGCGCGCTGGGCCCGTACGGCCTGCAGGCCGCGATCGCCGCCTGTCACGCGGGGGCTCGCTTCCCGGAGGAAACGGATTGGGAGCGGATTGTTGCGCTCTACGATGCCCTCGCCCAGCTCGCACCCTCACCCGTCGTCGAGTTGAATCGCGCGGTGGCGCTCGCGATGGCGTTTGGTCCTGCCGCCGGCCTGGAGCTCGTGGATAGCCTCACCGACGAGCCGGCGCTCAAGGACTACCCCCTCTTGTCGAGTGTCCGCGGCGATCTGCTAGCAAGGCTCGGCCGCTTCGAGGAAGCCCGTAGCGAGTTCGAGCATGCGGCGCAGCTCACCCGGAATGCCCGGCAGCGTGACCTGTTGCTGGAGCGCGCCGCCGCCTGTGCACACCCGGTCAGGGCTTCGGGTCGAGATTCTCCAGCACCGGCGCCAGCGCCTCGAGCGACGCTTCCGTCATGGGCTCCACGATGAGCTGAACGTGCCCGATCCCTTCGCGCGCATAGGCACGCAACTCGTTGGCGATCACCTCAGAACTTCCGCGAAGCGGTGAAGCCCCCGCCGACAAGTCGTACGCGTCCCGCCGGCCGGACCCACCGGCCACCTCGACAAGGACGGCGACCGTCCGCTCGATCTCGCTGGGCTTGCGGCCGGCCGCGATGCAGGCCTTGTCGACCGTCTGGCGCAGCGGGGCGACGCCCGCGGGCCGGTTTCCCGTCTGTCGATACCAGGCATTCCAGGCATCGACATACGGCACGGTGATCTCGAGCATCCGCTGGCCCGTCGACCCGATCAGCAGTGGTGGTCCGCCGGGCCGCGGCCGGGGCAGCAGCTCGCAGTCGCGAGCCGTATAGAACTCCCCCGCGAAGTCGACCTGCCCGTCGCCGAGCAACGACCGAATGATGGTGAAGGCTTCCGCGAATCGCGACACGCGCCGATCGAACGGAAAGCCGAACGCCCGATACTCGGTCTCGTTCCATCCGGCGCCGAGGCCAAGGATCAGGCGCCCTCCGCTGATCTCATCCACTGTCGAGGCCAGCTTCGCCAGCATGGCGGGATTGTGGAAGCTGGTGCAGGCCACCAGGGGTCCGATCGCGATTCGGCTCGTGACTGCGGCAATGCCGGCCAGCTGTGCCCACGCCTCCCATGGGCCTCGCGCGCCGTACATCTCATCCCGGTACAGGAGATGATCCCCGACCCAGATCGAGTCGAAGCCAAGTTGCTCCCCGAGGCGAGCCATGGCCGCGAGCTCCGGCCAGCGCACCTCCCGCTCCACTTCGGGGAGTTGGAAGCCGATCTTGAGCGGCCGCGTGGGACTAGGCCTGCTTGACCTGGTAGGACTCGATGACGTCGCCTTCCTGGAAGTCCTGGTATCCGTCAACCCGGATGCCGCACTCCAGCCCAGCCACGACTTCCCTTACGTCGTCCTTGAACCGCTTCAGGCCGGCGATCTGGCCTTCGTGGATCAGTTTGTTGTCGCGCAGCACCTTTGCCGTCGACCCACTCGTGATCTTGCCGTCCTGCACGCGAGAGCCGGCGATGATCCCGAGCTTCGGGATCTTGATCGGCGTCAGGACATCGGCGCGGCCTTCCCAGACCTGGACGAAGGTTGGCTCGTAGAGCCCCTTGATTGCCCGCTCGATGTCGTTGGTGACGTTGTAGACGACGTCGTAGCTGCGGATGTCAACCTTCTCGCGCTCCGCCGCCTTCTGGGCCAGGGCATCGGACTTCACATTGAACGCGATCACGAGCGCGTTTGAAACAGCCGCGAGCAGGATGTCGGACTCGGTCACGGGACCAACGCCCTCGAAGACGATCTTGATCTGCACCTGCGGATCTTGGATCTTCAACAGGGAGCCCTTGAGCGCTTCGACGGACCCGTTGCTGTCCGCCTTGAGCACAAGGTTGAGGTCCTTGACGGCGCCCTTCCCAACCTGGGCAGACAGGTCCGCGAGGGTGACCCGGCGGGTCTGCGCAAGGGTCGCGACCCGATACTGCTCGGCCCGCTGGCCGGCGATGGTGCGCGCCACTTTCTCGCTGGAGACAACCTGGAAGATGTCGCCGGCGGTCGGAACGTCTGGCAGCCCGGTCACAACGGCGGGTGTGGCCGGGCCGGCTTCCTTCATCTTGCGGCCGCGATCATCGAGCAGGGCTCGCACCTTGCCAAAGATGTGGCCGACCACCACGTTGTCGCCAACCCGAAGCGTCCCGTTCTGGACCAACACGGTCGCGACCGGGCCGCGCCCCTTCTCGAGGTGGGCGTCGATCACCGTGCCGGCGGCCAGCTTGGCCGGGTTGGCCTTGAGGTCCTGGAGGTCGGCGACCAGCAGGATCATCTCGAGCATCTCCGAGATGCCCGTCTTCTGCTTCGCGGACACCGGAACCATGACGGTTTGCCCGCCCCAGTCTTCGGGGACCAGGCCCTGCTCGGACAGGCCTTGCTTGACCCGGTCGGGGTTGGCCCCGTCTTTGTCGATCTTGTTGATGGCGACCACAATGGGCACCTGCGCGGCCTTGGCGTGGGAAATCGCCTCGACCGTTTGCGGCATGACGCCGTCATCGGCCGCCACGACCAGCACGGCGAGGTCGGTCACCTGGGCGCCGCGGGCGCGCATCGCGGTGAACGCCTCGTGGCCTGGCGTGTCGAGGAAAACGATGCGCCGGCCCTTCTCCTCGACGACGTAGGCGCCGATGCTCTGGGTGATGCCACCAGCCTCGCCCGCCGCCACTTTGGTTTGACGGACGGCGTCGAGCAGCGAAGTCTTGCCATGGTCGACATGGCCCATGACGGTCACCACGGGCGGGCGGGGCTTCAGGTTCTCCGGCGCTTCGCCGTCGTTGCTGAAGAGCTCGGACCGCGTGGTCAGCTTGACCTGGGTGCCCTCGCCCTCCCCGACGACTTGCTCGGCGATCGCGGCGTCCATGGCCATCGGACTGGCCTGCACCCCAAAGCTGTCAGCCACGATGGCGGCGGTATCGAAATCGATCTGCTGGTTGATATTTGCCATCACCCCGTTCTTCATCAGCTCTTTGATGATGTCGACGGTCTTGACGTCGAGGTACTCGGCCAGCTCCTTCACCGACAGGGTTGGCGGCAGTTCCACCTTTCCCTCGGCCGCAACCGGCTTACTCTCCGCCGCCTGGCCGGCACCCGGCGCGAACTGGGTGCGCACCGACGCCTCCTGGTCCGCCGTGAGCACCGCCATGGCATGCCGGGGTGCGTGCCGTTGAGGACGCAGGAAATCCAGGATGTCCCGGGCCTCGACGCCGAGGTCACGGGCGAGCTGCTGAACCTTGATACCGCGAGTCGTTGTTGCTATGGCTGAGCTATCCTCCGCAATTCAACTGGCAATGATAACCTGCGCGCCTCTGCCAGGCGGCGCGCTCAGCTGAGTATTCCCTGCCGAAGCCGGTCCCAATCTTCGGCCGAGATGCGCACGGCGAGTGCCCGCTCGACGGCCCGCCGCTTTTCTGCGACCGTCCAGCAGCTGGAGTTTGGGCAAAGGTAGGCGCTCCGCCCGGCCACTCGACGCGGATTCAAGACCAGGGTGCCGTCGACCGCGGCCAGGCGTTGCAGCTCGCCGCGCGGCTTGACCTGGCGGCACCCGACGCAGGTGCGGAGGGGCTCAGGGCTCAAGATCCGTCATTCCCTCCCCCGCTTGCGGAGGAGGATCAGGGTGGGGGCCAGCGCTTGTGGTTCCCTCCCCCGCTTGCGGGGGAGGGTCAGGGTGGGGGCCCTCAGCGGTCGGCTTGATGTCGATCCGCCAACCGGTCAACTTTGCTGCCAGCCGAGCGTTCTGCCCGTCCTTCCCGATCGCCAGCGACAGCTGATTTTCGGGCACGTGCGCGGTTGCGGTCCGGGACTCGCGATCGATCTCGACATTGAGGACCTGGGCGGGACTGAGCGCGTTGGCCACCAGCTGCGCCGGCTCATCGGCCCAGGGGATGATGTCGACCCTCTCGGATCCCAGCTCGCCGACGACGCTGCGGATTCGCACGCCCCGCGGGCCGACGCAGGCGCCGACCGGGTCGATGCCGTCCTGGTTCGCCGATACCGCGACTTTGGTTCGCACCCCGGGTTCGCGAGCCAGGGCGCGGATGACGACGGCGCCCGAGGTGAGCTCGGGAATCTCGAACTCGAGCAGGCGCCGCACCAGCGCCTTGTGTGCCCGCGAGACGGTCACCTGAGCGCCCCGGCTGCGCTTGCGCTCCTCAAGCAGGAGGACCTTCAGGTGCTGACCGATCCGGATCGGCTCGTCCGGGATCTGCTCCTCCGGCGGCAGCACGCCCTCGGCCTTGCCCAGCTCCAGGTAGACGGTGTGGCCCTCCGGGCGCTCCGCGACGCGCTCAACGATGCCGCTCACCATCTCCCCCTTGTGCTCGAGGACGTCCTTGAGC
>VBHC01000112.1:62153-62650 GCA_005889535.1 Chloroflexota bacterium | reverse complement strand
GACACGTCGACCATGTCGCCCAGGGATGCCGCCCCGAACGTTCGCGCGTCGTTGAGGCTGATCTCGGTCGACGAATCCTGGACCGCGTCAACCACCCGACGCCGGCCAAAGATCGCGATTTGCGCCGTATCTGGATCGACATGCACCCGGATACTCTCCGGCGGATTGAACGCCCGGCGGTAGGCTGTTGCCAGCGCCGTTTCCATCAGGTTGAGCAGCGACTGCTTAGAGATCCCCTTCTCCTCCTGAACCTGGTCAAGCGCCTTGATGAAGTCTGACTTCAGCATCAGTGGCGCGACAGGTCGACCGCCAACCGGGCGGCCAGGATATCCGTCAGCGGGATCGCTGTGCTCCTCAGGTGCTTGCCGTCCCCCAACTGCAGCTCGATCGCAACATCCGACACCGCCGTCAGCCGGCCCTCGGCAACCTGCTCGCTGTCGCCGACCTGGTAACGAACATTGGCTCGTTTCCCGATGAAGCGCCGATACTCCTCCAGG
>VBHC01000112.1:0-62093 GCA_005889535.1 Chloroflexota bacterium | reverse complement strand
CCCAGCGACTTGCTGACTCGTTCGCAGTCGTCGAGCGTGACGCCTTCGGGACGGTCGATACGAACCCGTAGCGTCGTGTGCCCGCCGCTCCCGGTCAGGGCGAGGTCGTACAGCTCATAGCCGAGGAAGTTCAGGGTGGGCTGAAAGAGCTCGCGGATGCGACTGATTTGCTGATTCGTGGCCGGCGAGGACACCACTAAAAGAAAAAGGGCCAACGGCCCCGCATTGCAAGATTCCTATTCACTTGGCCCTGAGTATAGCCAGATTATCTGGGGTCGAGCCGCCTCCATACGACGAGGAGCGGACTCGCATTAAAAATCGATGAATAGGTGCCGCTGATGATGCCGATCAGCAGCGCCAGGGTGAACCCCTTGATGTTCTGTGGCGAGATCAAGAACAGCGCCACGAGGACGAAGACCACGGTCATCGAGGTGTTGATCGATCGGGCCAGCGACTGGATGATGCTGAGATTGACGTTCTGCTCGAAGGTCAGGCGGCTCGCCTGGCGAAGGTTCTCCCGGATCCGGTCGAAGATCACGATGGTGTCGTGGACCGAGAAGCCGATCACCGTCAGCGCCGCCGTGACGAACAGCGTGTTAATTTCCCCCAACTGAAGATTGAAGATCTTGCCCAGGATGGAATACACGCCGGTCAGCACGAAGACGTCGTGTAAGAGCGCGAGGACGGCGCAGATCGCGAATTTGTAATTGAACCGGAAGCTCAGATAGGCGACGATCAAGATCGAAGCGATCGCGATCAACGCGCCGGCGCCAACAACGAGTTCCTTCGCAATGGTCGGCCCGACGAACGCGCTGCTGGCCACCGTGCCGCCGAATTTCTTGCTCAGATCATCGCGAATGGCGGTTTCCTGTGTAGTGCCGAGCGGCTTGGTCGTGATCAAGACGTTGTTGGGACCGGCCTGCTGCACGGTGGCCTCCACGTTGAAGGTGTCCATCTCTTTCTGGACCGCGGCGGCCGAGGTTGGCTGCTTGAAGGCGATGTTGAACTGGTCGCCGCCGGCGAAGTCGATGCCGAGGCGAAAGCCGAAGAAGAGCATCGAGATGATGCCGGGCAGGATGATCGCCAGCGACAGGAGGAAGTACCAGTTGCGCCGTCCGACGATGTCCATCTAGGCGGTCACCTCAGGCAGCCTTCGGCGCCTGGACACCGTAGAGCGCGAGCCGGCGCGCTGGTCGCAGCCCGGCCAGGATCTGTAGGAACTGCTGGGTGGTGACGATAGCCGAGAACATACTGACCAGAACGCCAATGGCCAGGGTGATAGCAAATCCCTTGATGAGCGGCGCCCCGAAAAAGTACAGGACGAAGCACGTGATCAGCGTCGAGATGTTGGAGTCCCGGATCGCCGGCCAGGCCCGGTGTACTCCGGCCTCCATCGCGGCGCCCAGCGTCCGGCCCGCGCGCAGCTCCTCCTTGACGCGCTCGAAGATCAGCACGTTGGCGTCGACCGCCATCCCGACCGACAGGATGAATCCCGCCAGGCCGGCGAGCGTGAGGGTGACGCCGAAAATCTTGAAGATGGCCAGCGCAATCGCCGCGTAGAGCAGGAGGGCGATGCTGGCCACCACGCCGGGGAGCCGGTAGTAAAGCAGCATGAACAGGATGACGACGGCCAATCCGAAGGCGCCTGCCAGGAGACTCAGCTTGACCGTCGAGGCGCCCAAGGTCGCGCCCACTTCAGTGCTCGACACCAGGCTGATGGTGCCCGGTAGCGCTCCGGAGTTGAGCTGGACCGCCAGCGCCTGGGCACTCGCGGCGGTAAAGCCGCCGGTGATGATTCCCGTTCCGCCGCAGATCTCGCTCTGGACGTTAGCGTCCTCCACCAGGTCCTTGTCGATGAAGATCGCGATCTTGTTCTCTGGCTCGCCCTGCGGGTGGGTCACTCGGTCCCGGGTCAGCGTACAGAATCGATCGCTCCCAGTGGAGTTGAAGGAGAATTGCACGTCCGGGAGATTCGTGTTGGGATCGGTCGATCGGGTCGCACTGGTGACCATGCTGCCGTCGATGTTGGTGAACTGCGGCTTGAACCCCTGGTACTGATTGGCTGCGGTCGGATTGAGCTCCTGCAGCGTCGCGGCATCCGGTGTGCCGGGCACCCATTCATAGATCCGCAGATAGGACGTCTTGCCCAGGACCTGCTTGGCCTGCTCCAGGTTGACGCCCGGTAGCTCGACGATGATGCGGTTGTCACCCTCCGGCCGCACCACCGATTCGGCATAGCCGCTGCTGTTGACCCGGCGCTCGATGATGGCCACCGCGATATCCCGGGCCTCCGCGATCGGCGTCCCCGAACGGACCTTGGAGATCTCGAGCTCGAGGTGGGTGCCACCCTGGAGATCGAGGCCCTTGTGCACGAAGACCTGCTGTTCGAACCCGAGAAATGGGATGGAGAGCGTGGGTACGCCGCGGATCGGGCCGGTGAGCGGCTGGTTCGTGGCCGCCCGGTAGACATATGCGAACCCGTCGATGAAGAGGGCCAGCAGGGCGATGATGCCAATCAAAAAAAGGAATCGACGATCGACGCGCATGCGAGGGAAAGTATAGGCGAGCCCCGATGAGAAACTCTTAACCCTTTCACGGCAGCGGCGCCTGCACCCATTGCTCGCGCAACGACGTCACCAGGTCGTCGAAACGGCCGCCCCCAATCGCATCGCGAACCTGCCCAACGAGGCGGACCAGGAGCCGCAGGTTGTGGATCGACGCCAGCCGGTGCCCCAGGATCTCGCCGGCCATGAAGAGGTGGCGCAGATACGCCCGCGTAAACCGCTGGCAGGTATAGCAATCGCAACCTTCATCCGGTGGAGCCGGGTCCTCGATGAACCGATGGTTGCGCAGGTTGATCCGTCCGCCCCGAGTCAGGATCGATCCGTTACGGGCGATCCGAGTAGGTAACACGCAGTCGAACATGTCGACGCCCCGGACGATCGCTTCGATCAGGTCGGCCGGCGTGCCGACGCCCATCAGGTAGCGCGGACGGTCGCGAGGAAGGATGGCCGTCTGCGCCGACAGCAGGCTGAAGGTCAGCGCTTTCGGCTCGCCGAGGCTCAACCCGCCGATGCCAAAGCCGTCAAACGGGAGAGCTCCGAGCATATGCGCACTCTCCCGCCGAAGCTCCTGATCGAATCCACCCTGGACGATCCCAAACCGCAGCTGGCCGGGCGCGCGCTCGTCATCGAGGCAGCGCACCGCCCAGCGGTGAGTTTGCTCCATCGCGGCTCGAGCCGCCGCCGGTGTTGCGGGCCAGGCGACCGGCTGGTCGAACGCCATCGCGATGTCGGAGCCGAGCTCGCGCTGCATCGCCATGACCGATTCCGGCGTGAACCGCTGCTCGCTGCCATCCAGGTGTGAGCGGAAGGTCGCCCCGTCGTCCGAGACCCTGACCAGGTGATCGAGGCTGAAAACCTGGAAGCCGCCGCTGTCGGTGAGGATGGCTCCGTTCCAGCCCATGAATCGGTGCAGCCCGCCGAGGCGCGCGATTCGGTCGGCGCCCGGTCGTAAGGCGAGGTGGTAGGTGTTCCCCAACAGCACCTGCGCCCCGAGCCCGGCGACCTCGTCGGGGATCAGCGCCTTCACCGTCGCCTGTGTCCCGACCGGCATGAACGCCGGCGTATCGATCGGGCCATGGGCTGTGCTCAAGCGGCCTCGCCTCGCCCCACCGTCTTCCGCGAGCAACTCGAAGCTCACGACGCGCGGCTCATGATCAACATGCAGTCGCCAAAGCTGTAGAAGCGGTAGCGCTCACGGATCGCCTCGGCGTAGGCGGCGAGAACCGGCTCTCTGCCGGCAAACGCGCTGACCAGCATCAACAGCGTGCTCTTCGGCAAATGAAAGTTGGTGATCATGGCATCGACCACCGAAAACCGGTGGCCGGGAAGAATCAGGAGGTTGGTCCAATCCTCACCGGCTCGCACGCCGTCGCCTGTTGCCGCGCTCTCCAGGGCACGCACGCAGGTGGTACCCACAGCCACCACGCGCTTTCCGCGCCGGCGCGTCTCGTTGATGGCATGCGCCGCGGCCTCGTCGATCCGGAACCATTCTCGGTGAATCGGGTGTTGTGACGGGTCATCGGCCCGGACCGGCTGAAAGGTGTCGAGGCCGACGTGCAGCGTCACGAACGCGAGGTTGACCCCGCGATCGCGGACCGCCTTGAGCAAATCGGTGGTGAAATGGAGGCCGGCGGTCGGCGCCGCCGCCGAACCCTCCTCCCGCGCGAACACCGTCTGATAACGCGCCTGATCAACGAGCCGTTCCCGGACGTAGGGCGGCGTTGGCATCTCGCCAATGCGCCGGACTTCCTGGAGCGGGTCGGGGACGCCGTCGAGCCGCACCGTCGCGGTCTCACCATGCCGGACTTCCACCGAAATGCTCAGCGGTGAGTGCTCGAATACGACCTGTGCGCCAGCCTCGAGCCGCCGAGCCGGCCGAATCAGCGCCTGCCAGCGGCCGCGCCCTCCGTCTACTGGGCGGAGGAGCAGCACTTCGGCCTCTCCCCCATCGCGTCGGCGCCCCAGCAGGCGCGCCGGTAGCACGCGGCTGTCGTTGAGCACCAGGAGGTCGCCGGGCTCGAGGAAGCCTGGCAGTCTCCGGATGGTGGCATGCCTGAATGAGCCGTCGGATGGATTGAGTACCAGCATGCGGGCTGCATCCCGCTCGGTGGGCGGATGCTGCGCGATCAGCTCCCGCGGGAGGTCGTAGTCGAAATCAGCCGTCTTCAAGCCGGCGAACCGTTACCAGCGCGACCGGTGCGGCAGCCAGACAGGCGATCAGGCTTGCGACCAGGGTTGCATTGAACCCAAAATGCTGAACGAGGAGGGCTCCTCCGAGGCTTCCCACGCCCACCGCGGCCGCAAAGCTGGTGTTGTAGAGGGCCATCGCCGTGCCGCGATTCGTGTCGTTGCTCCGTTTCGTGAGCTCGAGCAGGATCGGGGGCAAGAGCAGCGCGGCACCGAGACCGGTGCCGACCCCGGCGACCACAAGCGTGACGAGGGATGGTGCTGTCAGTAAGACGCTGATCGCCAGTCCGGTGGTGGCCACGCCGGCAACCAGCAGCCACCGTGCACCAAAGCGATCAGCCAGGTAACCCGTCGGGATCCGCGCCGCCATCACCGCCACCGCATCCGCGGCGAAGAACCAACCAACATTCGGGATCTGGCTGGGCGGAACCGCGATCGGCAGAAACGCCGTAACCACACCCCAGTAGACCACGGAAAGAAAGGTGATCGCGTAGAGCGGCGTCCATGCCCCCCGGTACTTGAACAGCCGGCCCGGTTCCGGAGCCCGCCCACCGACGTTCAGGAGCAGGCTCGTTGAAATGGCCAGCGCGGCTGTCGCCAGCGCGGTCAGAAAGAGTGTGGCTGGGGCGTGGGCCAGCAGCAGCAGGCCGAGCGGCGGGCCGATCGCGAGCGCCACGTTATTGAACGCGCCGACTGTGCCAAGCGCGGTTCCCCGGAAGCGGCGCGAGACGAGGGCCGGCACCACGCTCAAGACCGCCGGGAGGACGAGGGCGATGCCGATACCGTGAAGGATGCGAGCGAGGACAATCGCGGGAAGCCAGGCGGAAGTCAGGAACAGAAGCGCCGCCAGCACGTAACAGGCCGCCCCAAGACGCATTGCCAGGCGGGCGCCCCGCCGGTCGACCAGGGGCCCGGAGATCAGCGTGGCAACGAGCTGGACTACCGAGGCAAGTCCCACCAGGACGCCGACCAGCTCCAGGGAGTAGCCACGGTATCGGAAGAGATAGAGCGGCAGGGCCGCGCTGAACAGGTACAGCGACATGCCGGCGGCCAGCGCCGTTAATCCAACGACCCCCAGCTGCAGACGGCGATCGGAGATCAGAACAGTCGCGGCTGCTCGCTGCTGCTCGCCCTGACCAGGCCAAGGTGATCGTAAGCGAGCTTCGTCGCTACGCGCCCGCGCGGCGTTCGCGCCAGGAAGCCGAGCTGCATCAGGAACGGTTCGTAGACGTCTTCGACCGTCTCCGGATCCTCTGATACTGAGACCGCGATCGTGTCGAGCCCGACCGGGCCGCCTTCGTACTTCTCCACGATCGTCTGCAGGATTCGGCGGTCGATGACATCGAGTCCCAGCGCATCGATTTCGAGCATGGCCAGCGCGTCGAGCGCGATCCGCTCGTCGATCCGGCCCTGGGCCCGCACCTGGGCGAAGTCGCGCACGCGGCGCAGCAGCCGGTTCGCGACTCGCGGCGTGCCGCGCGCTCGACTGGCGATCACCTGGGCGCCGGCGTCATCGACGGCGACCTTTAACAGCTGGGCAGAACGCCGGACGATGGCGAACAGGTCGTCGACGCCGTAGAAATAGAGCGGGTACACGGCGCCGAAGCGGTCGCGGAGGGGGGCCGAGAGCATGCCCTGCCGCGTGGTGGCGCCGATCACGGTGAAGCGCGGCAGCTGCAGCCGGAAGGTTTGGGCGCCGGCTCCCTTGCCACTCACGAAGTCGAACTTGAAATCCTCCATCGCTGGATACAGCGACTCCTCGACCGGGCGGGCGAGACGGTGGATCTCATCAACAAAGAAGATGTCGCGGTCCTCGAGGTTGGTCAAGATCGATGCCAACGCCCCCTGGTGCTCGATCGCCGGTCCGGAGGTGGTACGGATATTGACCCCCATCTCGTTTGCCATGATGTTGGCGAGCGTGGTCTTGCCCAGGCCCGGCGGCCCCGCGATCAAGATGTGCTCGATAGGCTCGTTACGTCCGCGCGCGGCGGTGATCAGGATCTCCATGTTGGCTTTGACGTTTTCCTGTCCAATGAACTCCGCCAGCCGGCGAGGCCGCAGGCTCCACTCGAATTCCTTGTCTTCGTTGCGCTCCTCAGCGGTGATGACGCGCTCGGTCACCCGCGATCCAGTCCTTTGAGGGCCACGGTGACGAGCTGCTCAACCGAGTGGCTTCCGCCATTGCCGCCGCTGGCCTTGCGAACTGCCTCCTTGGCCTCCGCCGGTGTGTAGCCGAGGCCGGTGAGCACCTGGAGGGCCTGCGCCACCGGGTCAGTAGCGCCCAGCACCGCCGGAAGACGCGCCTCTTCGCCGAACATCTCTTCCTTGAGCTTGCCTTTCAGTTCGAGGACGACTCGCGCCGCGGTCTTGGGACCGATTCCGGGCACGGTGGACAGCAGGGCGGCATCCTCCTGCAGAATCGCCCGCTTCAACAGGCGGAGTTCGGCTCGGCTCAGGATGGCCAGCCCTGCCTTGGGGCCGATGCCCTTGACCGAGAGCAGCAGCTTGAAGAAGGTGAGCTCCTCCTGGTTGCGAAAGCCAAACAGGCCCAGCGCGTCCTCGCGGACATAGGTATAGGTATAGAGACGGACCCGATCTCCTGCCGCGGGGAGCTCGGCTAGTGTCCGGTTTCCTACCGTGACCAGATAGCCCACCCCGTGGACATCGACGATCACCGAGTCCGAACCTCGCTGGGCCAGGATGCCCTCGAGGGTCGCGATCAAGTGCGGACGCCGGTCGGAGCCCGGCTGATCAGGGTCCGCAGCCGGCCGCTGTGATGATGGCAAATGGCGATGGCCAGCGCGTCGATGGCATCATCCGACCGGGGCAGCTCGCGGGTGGCCAGCAGCGACTGGACCATTTTCAGCATCTGGCCCTTGGTCGCGCCTCCGTATCCGGTTACCGACAGCTTGACCTGGTTTGGCGTGTACTCATGGACGTCGGCGCCCGCCTCGACCGCCGAAAGCAGGGCAACCCCGCGGGCCTGTCCGACAGCCATCGCGGTTCGGACGTTCTTGCTGAAGAACAACTCCTCGAAGGCGGCGGCCTGCGGATGGAGCTCGGTCATCAGCGCGCGCAGCTGCTCGGCGAGGATGCGCAGGCGCTGCGGCTCCGAAAGGTTCGCCGGCGTCTTCAGCGTGCCACATGCGATCATGGCGAGCCGCCCGTTGACGCGGCGGACCGCGCCGTAGCCGGTATCGGCGAGCCCTGGATCAACGCCGAGCACCAGGAGACCGTCGTTAGACACGCTCGCTGATCCGCTCCATGACGTCTGCCGGGACATCGATGTTGGAATAGACCGACTGGACGTCGTCGTGTTCTTCGAGGGCATCGAGGAGCTTGAGCACCGAGGGGGCGCGTCCCTCATCAAGGGACACGACCTGGGAGGCGTTCATGGTGACCTCGGCCGAATCGATTTTGTAGCCCTTTTTCTTCAGGCTTTGCTGGACGGTTTCGAGTCTGGCGGGGTCGGTGACGACGTCGACGGTCTTGCCGTCCACCCGGGCGTCGCTGGCACCCAGATCGATCGCCTCCAGCCCGACCTCGTCCGGGTCGCGACCATTGGCATCGATGACGATCTGTCCCTGCCGGGTGAACATCCAGGCCACGCTGCCGGTGGTGCCGAGGTTCCCTCCGGCGCGGCTGAACAGATTCCGGATGTCACCACTCGTGCGATTGCGATTGTCGGTCACGGTGACGACCATGATGGCCACCCCGTGGGGACCATAGCCCTCGAAACGAAGTTCCTCCATTTGGGCGCCGCCCAGCTCGCCGGTTCCCCGCTTGATCGCGCGCTGGATGTTGTCCTGCGGCATGTTGACATCCCTGGCCTTCTCCATCGCAAGCCGTAGCCGGTAGTTCCCTTCCGGGTTACCCCCGCCCTCACGGGCGGCGATCGTGAGCTCTCGCGCCACCTTGGTGAACTGCTGGCCTTTCTTGGCGTCGGTCAGGGCCTTCTTGTGCTTGATCGAAGACCACTTGGAATGTCCGGACATCTTCTCCCCGTCGAAATTTTAGCGCAGCTTCAGGCGGGCGACCCGGTGATTTCCGCGCCGCAACAGCCAGCCGTCGGACGGCGTCACCTTCTCGTCCACGGACGTCACCGGCTGGTCGTTCATGGCCAGCCCCTTCTGGGTGGCGAGGCGTCGCGCCTCGCTCTTGCTCGTCACCAGGGCGGCATCGAGAAACAGCTGCGCGACGGTCCGCTCGCCGGGGGCGATCTCCACCGGCGTCGGGCCGCCCGACTTGAGCCCTCCCGCCTCCTCGCGATAGGCGCTTGGCGCCGCCGCGGGATGGAATTGCCGGACGATTCGTTCGGCCAGGCGTTGCTTGACATTACGCGGATTCTCCCCATCATTCAGGGCGCGGATCTCGGCGGCCAACTCCTCCGGGCCGATGTCCGTAGTCAGTTGGAGGTAGCGGGTGATGAGCTGATCGGGAACACTCATGACCTTGCGATACATGACATCGGGCGGCTCGTCGATGCCAATGTAGTTCTCGAGGCTCTTGCTCATCTTCTGGACGCCGTCAAGCCCTTCCAGCAGCGGCATGGTCTGGATGTCCTGGGGCAGCTGGCCGTAGGCCTGCTGGATGTCGCGGCCAACCAGCAGATTGAAGGTCTGATCGGTCCCGCCCAGTTCGAGATCCGACTTGACGGCGACGGAGTCATAGGCCTGCAGCAGCGGGTAGAGCAGCTCGTGCAAGCCGACCGGCCGGCTCTCCTTCATTCGCTTGGTGAAGTCTTCGCGAGCCAGCATCCGCGCCACCGTGTAGCGGCTGGTCAACTGCACGACGTCTTGCAGGTGCATCTTGTCGAACCACTCCGATTGAAAGCGGACCTCGGTCTCCGCTTGATCGAGGATCTTCCACGCCTGATCGAGGTACGTCCTGCCCGCTTGCTCCACCTCCGCCTTGGTGAGCTGCGGCCGGGTGATGTTCTGGCCAGACGGGTCACCAATCCGGGCTGTCCAGTCGCCGATGATCAGGACGGCGCGGTGCCCACGTTCCTGGTAGCGCCGCAAAGCGCGCAGCACGACGGTGTGGCCGAGATGGATGTCGGGGCGGGTCGGGTCGAGACCGAGCTTGACGCGCAGCCGCTCGCCGCGGTCGACGCGACTCCTTAAGTGCTCGCGATCGTTGATCTCAACCGCGCCGGTGATAACGGCTTCCCAGGCGCTGTGATCAATGTTTTGTCGTTTCTTCATCGTTCCGTCACGCGTTCACGACGCCGAGTATATATGCGGTCGACGCGATTCACTGTGCTTTTTTAGCGAACTCAACCGTTATAGACCCGGTGTCCGAAGAGAAGCACCGGTTTGCCCGGCGCGCCGCAATCCGCGTGCTGACCATTACCCGGATCGCCCGGCGCCGCAAGGGGGGCAACCTCCACAAGATCATCATCGTCGGCCTCACCGTGCTCGGATTGCTCAGCGTGGGTGGCGGCGCCGAGGCGGTCGACAAGTACCAGACCTATACCCGCGACCTGCCGGACCCGGGCTCGCTCAGTGCCAAGGAATTGGCACAGGCCACCAGGATTTACGACCGCAATGGGGTCCTGCTCTACGTCAAGCACACGGACGGCGTCGTCCGCACGGTGATGCCGCTTTCGGCTATCTCCCCGCACCTGGTTGACGCCACGATCGCGCTGGAGGATCGGCTGTTCTACACGCACAACGGCATTGACATCCGCCGCATTATCGGAGCGGCGATCGCCGATGTCACACACCAGGGAGTTGAACAGGGTGGTAGCACGATCACCCAGCAACTCGTCAAGCGGATGTACGTCGGCAGCGCCAACTCGCTGGAGCGCAAGGTCCGGGAGGCGACCCTTGCGCTTGAGATCGAGCGCCGCTTTTCGAAGAACGAGATCCTGACGCTCTATCTCAACCAGATCTTCTACGGCAACGAAGCCTATGGTGCCGAGGCCGCCGCGCAAACCTACTTTGCCAAGCCGGCCAAGGATCTCGATATCGCCGAGGCCGCCATGCTGGCTGGCATTCCGAACGCGCCGTCCCAGTTCGACCCATACAACCCGGCCACGGCGGCGAGCGCCAAAAACCGCCAGGAACTCGTGCTCAGAGACATGCTGCGCGACCACTACATCAGCCAGACCGAGTACGACAAGGCCGTCAAGGAAGTCCTCAAGTACAAGAACGGGAGCATCCAGAAGGATCTCAAGGCTCCCTGGTTCGTCGATTACGTCCTTCGGCAACTGAGCCAGCAATATGGTGACGCCGTCGTGGCGGGTGGCGGCCTGCGCGTCTACACCACGCTGGACTACAACCTCCAGCTGGTGGCCGAGCGGGCGGTCAGCGCCAACGTCAACCGGGCCGACCTGCGGGCCCGCAACGTCAACAACGGCGCCGCGGAAGTTATCGACCCGGCAACCGGCCAGGTGCTGGCCATGGTCGGCAGCGCGAACTACTACGACCAGGCCATTGGCGGTCAGTACAACGTCATCACCGACGGCCAGGGCCGGCAGCCCGGCTCCTCCTTCAAGATCTACGTCTACGCCACGGCGCTGGCCAATGGTTATGCGCCGTCCAACCTGATTCTCGACAAGCAAGGTAAGATCGACGGCCACCCGTTCGTCGACTGGGACCATCGTGACGAGGGCGTGATCACCATCCGGCGGGCGCTGGAAGAATCGCGAAACATCCCTGCCCTGCTGCTGCTGAAGCAATTAGGGTACGACCGCGTCTTTCAAACGGCGCGGATGATGGGTCTCATCAGCGCCAACCTGACGCCCGAGCGAGGCCTGGCGCAGGCGATCGGGGCCAGCGAGGTGCTGCCGATGCAGCACTTCAACGCGTACGGGGTGCTGGCCTCAGGCGGCATTTACCACGATCCGACCGTGCTGCTCAAGGTGGTCGACAGCGAGGGTCGTGTCCTGCAGGAGTGGAAGCCGAATCCAGGTGTGCGGGTACTGCCGGCGCCGGTCGCCTACATGATCAGTGACATCCTGCGACCGGTTGGGGCGGCCCTCAACATCAAGCGGCCCTTCGCCGCAAAGACGGGCACCACGGAGAACTGGCACGACTCCTGGCTCATCGGCTACAACCCGGACATCGTGATCGGGGCCTGGATGGGCCATACCTGTGCGGGAGGGTGTCCCGCGAATGTGAACTCCAATCTCAACGTGGTCTGGGGCGTTCAAGGGGCCGGGCTGATCTTCCGCGACATCTTCAACGCCTACGAGGCCGGCAAGCCGGTCCATGACTTCGCACTGCCGGACGGACTCAAGAAAGTTACCGTCTGCAAGGCCAGCGGGCTGCTGGCGACGCCCTCCTGCGCTGGCCAGACCATCTCGGATTGGTTCATCGCAGGCACCGCGCCGGCCCGCCAGGATGACTGGTACCAGCCCTTCCGGGTCTGCACGACGGACGGTCTGCTGGCCACGCCCGACACGCCGGCGAAGTTCATCGCCGTCAAGACCTTCGTGGTGTACCCGCCCGGCTACCCGGACGACATGAAGGACAAGAACAGCCCGCCGCCGCCGACCCAGAACTGTCAGCTGACGACGGAGACGATCCCTCCGACGCTGACCCTGGCTCAGGCGCCCCAGGCGGACGGGAGCGTCCTGGTCACCGCCACGGCGACGGACAACGAGGCCATCAAAGAAGTCGACTTCTTCCTCGATGGGACGAACAAGCCGGTGCGCCTCACCCAGGGCCCCTTCACCTTCGTGATCAAAGGATCACCGGGCAGCAGCCACACGCTGAGCGTAAAGGCCTACGACTACAATCCCGCCAACCCACCGGCGCTGCAGACCATCACCGTGACGTTGCCTTAGGCACGCGAGACGGACCGACTCCCGATCACGGCGAAGCGGTAGGGAAAGTCCACCGCGCGCGAGATTCCGATCCGCCGAGAAACGGCCACCTGATCAGCCGCTGCTGGCGTTCCTGCCGAAATTCCGAGGGGGCCGCGGGTGAAATCACGACCGTTGTCCTTGAGCGTGAGACCAAAGGCGCGCCCGATCTTCCCCGGACCGCTGAGCAGCCGGCTCGCCGCTCCATGGTCGCCCTGGGCCCGCATGAGGTCGATGCCGGCCAGCGGCTCCAGGCCGCGGAGCAGCACTGCTCCGGCAGTTCCGGGTCGTTCAGCCGTGACGTTGAGGCAGTAATGCATGCCGTAACTGAAGTAAACGTAGGCATGGCCGGCCGGGCCGAACATGACCGTGTTGCGGGCCGTCGGGCCCCGGAACGCATGGGAAGCCGGGTCGGCAGCCCCCGTGTAGGCCTCGGTCTCGACGATGCGGCCAGCCAGCAAGCCACCTGCTGTCCGGTAGAAGAGGATGCGGCCGAGCAGGTCACGAGCAAGCGTCACCGGATCCCGGGCGAAGAAGCTTCGTCGAAGCCTCGGCGTCGTCAGATCAATTAATGCGCGCCGAGAAGTTGGGTGAAGTATTCGCTGATGCTACTGGGCAGCACGAGCGAGAAGATCACGCGGGTCAGCGGTTCGAGGCCGTAGAAGTGGGGAGCGAGAAGCGAGTTGTTGAACCAATCCTGGGCGGTAATGAACGCCGGCGGCGAGGCATAACCGCCCGGCAGCTGGGCCTTCACGATCCCCACGCCGATGATCAGGATCACGGTGATCTCGAAGGCCCCCACGACGGCACCGGTGAGGATGCCCGTCAATCGGTCGAAGGCGGGCGCGATCAGCATGTCGAGATAGCGCTGGTACACGGCGCCCAGCACTTCGAAGAGGGCGACGGCAAAGGTCACGATGACTGCGTAGGTGAGCACGTGCGCCCACAGCGCCGATGTGATCCCAAAGGTCGTTCCGATGTAAGCCGAGGTGTTCGCGCTCGTCAGGGTCGCCGCGCCAATCCCGGCGAAGAGTCCCGCGAAGGCCACGATCCGCCGTACCAGGCCAAACGCCCACCCGAGCGCGACATTGACAAGCAGGATGATGACGATGATCAGGTCCAGGAAGTCCATCAGGAGCGCACCTCGGCGGCAAACCGCTGTTTGAGACCGTCAATGATGCGTTGCTGTACCGTCGAAACTTCCTCATTGGTCAGGGTTCGATCGTCAGCCTGGTATTGCAGGCGGAATGATAGGCTGCGGGCGCCGGCCCCCAGCTGGGGCCCCTGGTATTCACTCAACATAGAGATGTCCCGCAACGTGTAACCGCCCAGCTGGCGGATTACTTGCACGAGATCGTTACTGGCGATCTTTCCTCGAACCACGACCGTAAGGTCACGCCTGACCCCCGGAAACCGCGGGAGCGGGCGGGCCTGGGGGGTCCGCTCCCCTCCAGCGGTGAGGCGATCAAACAGCACTTCGGCCGCCACCGCCCGCCCCGGCAGATCGAGCCGGGCAAGTGTGGCGGGATGCACCTCGCCGACGATGCCGATCGGCTCGCCGCCGTCCAGGATTTCCGCGCTGCGCCCGGGATGGAAGCCAGAAGCCTCAGCCTGACGGAAATCCGTTGAGGCCACCGCCAACCGGTCCCGCACCGTCGCGACAGTGGCCTGCAGCGCACGCAGCTCGGCGGACGCCGCATCGCCGCCGCCCGAGGGGATGTGGATCGCGATTGCCAGCAGGCGCGGTTCATCGACAAACTCGGTTGCCTGCTTCCAGAAACCCCAGCCGAGCTCGAAGAGACGAGCTCCGGGCTGGTCCTGTCGAGCGTTCAACGCCAGCGCCTCGAGAAGTCCCGGCAGCAGGCTTCGACGAAGCGCGTCGCGGTTCTCGGCCATGGGGTTGTCGATGCGAACAAGGGACCGGGGTGCGGCGGGCATCCCGATCTCCGACGTCCCGGTCGAACTGACCAGGCTGTTGGTCACGGCCTCATCGACTTCGCGGCCGGCCAACACCTCGCGCGCGATCTCATCCGCGTCCTGGCGCTGATACAGGTCACGCACCGGGGTTCGCTCCCCGGGCAGCGTACTGGGCACCCGGTCGTAGCCGTACACCCGCCCGATCTCCTCCACCAGGTCCTCGGGGATGGTGCAGTCGAGGCGAAAATCGGGCGGGCGGGCGCGAAGCATGCCGTCGGAGCGTTCAATCGAAAAATGGAGCCGCTCGAGAATGCCGGCTGCCTCAGCCGGCTGCACCCTGACTCCGAGCACACGCTCGATCCGGTCACCGCTGACCTCGATGCTCGGCAGCTTGAGCGGCCCGGGGTAGACATCGGTTGACCTGGTTTGTTTTCCGCCCGCAAGCTCGCCGATGAGTGCAGCTGCACGATCGACGGCCGGCAGGCTCAGAGCGGGGCTCAACCCCTTCTCGAACCGGGATGATGCCTCCGTGCGCAGGCCGAGCGTGCGCGCCGTGCGCCGGATTGATCGGGGCTCCCAGGTGGCTGCCTCCAGGAAAACCTCTGTTGTCCCCTTCTGGACGGCGCTGTCGGCGCCACCGATGATGCCCGCCACCCCCTGGGCCCGTTCGGCGTCGGCGACCACCATGTCATGTGAGGTCAGCCGCCGCGCCTTGCCATCGAGGCATGCGATCTCCTCGCCTTCGCGCGCCCGGCGCACGACGACCCGCCCATCCTTGAGGCGGAGGTAATCGAACGCGTGCATCGGCTGGCCGGCTTCGAGCATCACGTAGTTCGTGATGTCGACCACGTTGCTGATCGGCCGCACGCCGGCGGCCCGAAGCCGCGCCTGCATCCACGGCGGCGAGGGGGCGACCGTGACGCCCGTGACCAGGCGGCCGACAAACCTCCGGCACCCGTCGGGCGCGTCGATTCGTACCAGGTCCCTGGCATCGGCGACGCGGGGCTTTGAGGAGGTCGGCTCTTTGACGGACAGGTTGAAGAGAGCGCCAACCTCCCTGGCAATGCCGAGATGGCAGAGGAGGTCGGGACGATTCGATTTGATCTCGAGCTCGAGGATGGTGTCGCGCGGATACAACCGGCGAAGGTCCTCCCCGGGCGTGGCGCCCTGATCGAGGATCAGGATTCCGGCCGCATCCTCGCCGAGGCCGAGCTCGACGGCGGAGCACAACATGCCCGCGGATGGAACGCCCAGGAATGATTTCGTCTCGATCCGTCGGTCGTTGAGCCGGGACCCCGGTACGGCGTAAGGCACCCGGTCGCCGACCGCCAGGTTCCAGGCGCCGGTGACGACGTCGGCGACGGTTGGGCCGGCGCTCACCGAGGCGATCTGGTTCTTTGTTGACCCTGGTAGCGGCCGCAGCCCCTTGATCTCAGCGACCACCACGCCTTCGAAATCGACGTCCTGCTCGTGGATCCGATTCACCTCGTTGCCGGCCAGCGTCAACCGCTCGGCCAGCGTCGTCACATCGACCTGGACGTCGACATAGTCCTTCAGCCAGTTGAGTGAGATCAGCATGGGCTCAGAACTGCCTCAGAAAGCGCACGTCGTTCTCGAGGAACAGGCGGAGGTCGGAGACGTTGTACTTCAGCATCGCCAACCGGTCCAGCCCGGCACCGAAGGCGAAGCCGGCATAGTGGTCGGGGTCGACGCCGCCGTTGCGGAGCACCTGCGGATGAACCATCCCGGCGCCCAGGATCTCCAGCCAGCCGCCCTTGCAGCTCCGGCAGCCCGCACCAGCGCAAATTCCACAGGACACCGCCGCTGCAATGCTCGGTTCCGTGAAGGGGAAGTGATCGCCGACGATGCGGATGCGCCGATCGGGACCGAACAATGAGCGGGCGAAGTATTCGATAGTTCCCTTCAAGTCCGAAAGACGAATATCGTGGTCGACGACTAGGCCCTCGAATTGGTAGAACTGCGAAGCGTGGGAGGGGTCGGTCGCATCGCGCCGGTAGACGGCGCCCGGGGCGATGATCCGGATGGGCGGCTTGTGGCTCTGCATATATCGGATCTGCACCGGTGAGGTGTGGGTGCGAAGCAGCAAGTGGTCAGCCTCGACGTAAAAGCTGTCCATGGTATCGCGCGCAGGATGTTCCTGCGGGATGTTGAGCGCTTCGAAGTTGTGGAACTCATCCTCCACCTGTGGTCCCAGCGCCACCTCGTAACCGAGCCGGGAGAAGATTGCCTTTACCTCCCGCAGGATCAGCGTCAGGGGATGAAGGTGCCCCCGCCGAACCGGAGAAGGGACAAACGTCATGTCCGCCCACTCCTCATCACCAAGCGTCTCGAGCCGTGCGGCCTGCAGGTCCCGGGCGCGCGACGCCAGCAGGTTTTCGATTTCGGCTTTGAGCGCATTGGCGCGGGCGCCGGCGGCCGCCCGTTGATCGGCCGGTACACTGCCGAGACCCCTTAGCGCCCCCGTCAACAGGCCCTTCTTCCCCAGGAGGTCGACGCGAAGTTGGTTAAGCGCCGCTTCATCGGCCGCCGTGCCGATCCGTCGGCGTGCATCGACGCCAATCGCATCCAGGTCGCCGACGTTGACGCTCATCTAACCTCGGGCCCGCACGCGCATCCGAGCGCTAGAGGCGTTCAACTGTCTGCGCTAATTTACGACTTGGGGCCGCCCTTGGCGACGGCGATCAGTTCGCTGAAGGACTCGGCGTCGCGAACCGCCAGATCGGCAAGCATCTTTCGATTGATGTTGACGCCGGCCAGCTTGAGGCCGTGCATGAACTGGTTGTACGGCATCCCCTGGCTGCGGGACGCGGCGTTGATCCGGGCGATCCAGAGCTTGCGCATGTCGCGCTTGCGCGCCCGCCGGTCGCGATACGCGTACTCGAGCGCGTGGAGCAGAGCTTCATTGGCCGGCCTGAACAGCGTTCGGTGCGTCATGCGGAAACCCTTGGCCAGATTCAGGATCTTCTTGTGGCGACGGCGGGACGGGACACTGCGCTTGACGCGGGGCATCTCAGTCCTTCTCCTTCATATAAGGGGCAGCCCGCCGCAGACGCCGGGCATCCTTCCCCGTCAGGATGAGCAGCTTGCTGTACTGACGCTTCCGGCGCGGGCTCTTGTGCCCGAGCAGGTGACTCTTTTGCGCGTGTGGACGCACGATCTTGCCGGTCTTTGTAATCCGAAACCGCTTGGCCGACGCGCGATGGGTACGGAGTTTAGGCATCGATCGCTCCTTTAACTCTTGCGTGCCTGGGCTTGCGGCTGGGGCGCCTGGGCGGCCGCCGCCGGCGCCAGGATCATGATCATGTTGCGACCCTCCAGCAACGGCATTCGCTCGATGGTGCTGATCGTCTTCAGCTCCAGCGCCATTCGGTCCAGGAGCTTCTTGCCGATGTCCTGGTGCACCATCTCGCGCCCGCGGAACATGATGGTCAGCTTGACTTTGTCGCCCTCTTCGAGGAACGACTTGACCGCGTGAAATTTCGTCTGGAAGTCGTGCTCGCCGATCTTGGGACGAAGTTTCATTTCCTTGACCTTGATGACGTTGTGCTTGCGGCGCCCATCTTTGTCTTTTTTCAGGCTCTCGAATTTGAATTTGCCGTAATCCATGATCCGGGCCACTGGCGGCTGCGCCTGGGGCGCGACCTCGACCAGGTCCATTTCCCGCTCGACCGCGAGAGCCTTGGCCCGGTCGGTGGTCATGACGCCTAATTGTTCGTTGCGATCGTCGATAACGCGGACTTCGGCGGCGCGGATCTGATCGTTGATCCGAAGTTCCCTAAATGCCGTGGATCAAGCCTCCTTCGAACATAAAAAAAGATAGCCCCGAGGCTATCTGCGTCCCCTTGACCTCTTCGGCGCCGGCCTCGAGGTGAGAGTTTGGGACAGCCTCTCTTGGCACGCGGGAGTATAACAGGTCGGATTTAGAGCGGTAACCGCGACTCGTCTTCGAGCTGGCGGAGAAAATCCTCCACACCAAGCGCCACCTGATCGCCACCTTCCCGCCGGCGTATGTTCAGGGTTCCCGCCTCAAGCTCTTTGTCGCCGACCACTGCCATGTACGGGACCTTCTGGAGCTGCGCGTCGCGGATCTTCGCCTGCATGCGCTCACCCCGACCGTCAACCTCGACCCGCAGGTCGCGCTGGCGGAACCGATCGGCCAGCTTGCTGACCGCCTCAAGATGCCGGTCGGCAATCGGAATGAAGACCAGCTGGACAGGTGCCAGCCAAACGGGAAACGCGCCGGCATAGCGCTCGATCAGGTACGCCATGAAACGCTCCATCGACCCGATCGGAGCGCGGTGAATCATCACCGGCCGCTCCATCGCCTGGGTGGACGTGACGTACTCCAGTGCAAAGCGTTCTGGCATCAGGAAGTCGATCTGGTTGGTCGAAAGGCTGAACTCGCGGCCAATCGCATCCTTGATCTGGACATCGAGCTTCGGTCCGTAGAAGGCCGCTTCGCCCGGCGCCTCGACGAAGGGATGACCTGAAGCGCGCAGCGCCTCGCGCGCGGCGTCCTGGGCGCGCTGCCACACGGCGGGGTCGCCCATCCACTTAGTACTGGAGTCGTCCCGGAGGGACAGCCGGAAATAGAAGTCGGTGATGCCGAAGGCCTTGTATACCTGCAGGATCAGCTCGATCACTCGCTCGAATTCGTCGTTCAGCTGGTCGGGCCGGCAGAAGATGTGAGCGTCGTTGATGGTGAAGGCCCGTACCCGGATCAGGCCGGAAACCTCTCCCGACTTTTCGTAGCGGTATACCGTGCCCAGCTCGGCAATCCGCACCGGAAGCTCACGGAAGCTGTACGCCTTACGCTGGAAGACACGTATGTGGTGCGGACAATTCATGGGCCGCAACTGCCACTGCTCCTCCTCCATTTCCGAGGGGGCGTACATCGAATCGCGATAGCGCTCGTAATGGCCGCTGGTCTTATAGATCTCCAGCCTGGCGATGTCCGGTGTCTTGACGTGCTCGTAACCCTGACGGCGCTCGAGGCGAAGGATGAACTCCTCCATCTGGCGCCGGATTGCGGCGCCCTTGGGCGTCAGTAATGGCAAGCCGCGGCCAACCATCTCGTCGATCAAATAGAGGTCGAGCTCCTTGCCGAGCTTTCGGTGGTCGCGCTTGGCAGCGTCCTCCAGCATCTTCAGGTGGCTGTCGAGCTCATCTTCGGTGGGAAACGCGGTGCCGTAGATTCGCGTCAGCTGCTGGTTCTTCTCGCTCCCCTTCCAGTAGGCGCCGGCGATGGTGAGCAGGCGGAATGCACCCAGTTGCCCAGCGTTCGCGACGTGTGGGCCAAGACAGAGGTCGGTAAAATTACCGGTCCGATATACCCGTGCCATGGCGTCGGTGACCTTGTCGCCGATCAACTCCACTTTGAGGGGCTGATGCAGCCGCTCGAATAGCGCGACCGCCTCGGCCGGTGGCAGCTCCTCCCGAGTGAACGGCGGTGCCGCCTTGATGATCTCCCGCATCCGGGCCTCGATCTTCGGCAGCTGCTCCGGCAGCAGCCGCTCTTTGAAGCCAAAGTCGTAGTAGAAGCCCTCATCCGTCGCCGGGCCGATGCCGATTACGGTCCCCGGAAAGAGATCGAGCACTGCCGCGGCCATCACGTGCGCCGTCGAGTGGCGCAGGGTTTCGAGGTCTTCGCTCATGACTGTGCCCTCAATAGGGCCAGCCGATTATACGAAGGGTCCGGGAACGCGCTTAAACGGCGCGCAGACGCTGCAGACCGGCCGGGATGTCATCCCGGCCCAACGTTCGCTCGTCGAGCGACGCCTCGATGTCCGGATGTACCTGGAACATGATGCTCAATTGGTGCGCCAGGGGAACGATCGGCGCGCGTCGCGCCTGCCGTCGAAGGCGTTCCTGCCGGCTCGGGTCCATCGCGCAGCAGCTGATGCTGCAGTACTTGGCCGTTGCCTTCTTGACGGAGGCGCTACACCCGGGGCGAGCGCAGATCCTGGGCGGAGCGGTTTGCTTCAAACCGTGAGCGACCTCCAACGTTCCCTCCAACTTCTTTTCAGTCCCTGCCGAGACCTTCTCCCCTGACGCGTTATTGATTATGCTCGCCGGACCCTGCAAGTCAAGCTTCGACTCTGCTTATCCACATCAACGCACCGACGAGAGGATTAGCTGGGGAAAAGAGGCGAGCGTGACCGAGTATTGCGAGGCCGCTGTCAACGCGTGATGAGGCGTTGTAAAGATGATGACGACATTTTTTGGCAACCGCAATTTGGCAACCGCAAGCGGTTAGAGCGGCGTCGACGGCGTCCTTGGTTTCAGTTTCCCTTCACGTCTCTGCTCAACAAGGTCAGCGACGAGTCGCGGGAGTCCCGCGGCGTCGTCCACCCCGCGGACCCAGATGCCGTCGGCACCGAACCGCTTGGCCCGCCGCACCTGATGGGGCAGCGAACCGAGGGCGATGACCACCGGTCGCTCAAACCCGACTGCCCCGTTCAGGATGCCAAAGACATAGGCTGTGTCTGCTTCCCAGATTCCCATGTCGAAGAGGACTGCCTGCGGTTGTACCTGTTCACACAGCTGCTGCACCGCCTGATCGGGCAGCGCGGTCTGCGCACGGTAGCCGGCGCCGACAAACAATTCCTGGTACGCGATCGCCTGCCGCGGGTCATTCTCGAAAATCAAGATCGCCGCCGCGTCGGCGCCACCGTTCGATCCGATTGCCATGGCCGAGCGAAATTATGGCATGGGACCCAGGCCGTAAGCGGCGGGGACTCGCCGCGTTAACAGAGATGGAATCGCCCTTCGCTCAATCCCCGGGACGCCACCCGGGGATTTTCTTTATGGCCGTCAGCCAGCAAGCCATCCGGCCAGCCGGGAGCCGTCGACGTTTCCGCCGGTGAGGACCGCCACGGCGGGCCGCCGGATCGCGGAATCAGCTCCCAGCGCTGCCACCCCAGCTGCTCCGGCCGGCTCAACGACGAGCTTCGCCTGCAGGACAATCGACCGGAGCGCCCCGATGATGGCCTCGTCGCTGACGGCGCGTACCTCGTCGACATACCGTTGGATCAGCGCCAGGTTGAACGGCCGCGTATAGGGGGCGGCGAGCCCATCGGCGATGGTGTCAAGGCGGGAAGGCGGAACGGGATGACCGGCCGCGAGGCTTTCAGAGACCGTTGGCGCCCGCTCCGGCTCGACGCCGATGAACCGCACATCCGATCGCTGCTGCTTGATGGCCACGGCGACGCCGGCGATCAGGCCCCCTCCACCAACGGGGACGATTACCGTGCCAACGTCGGGGACTGCCTCCAGGATCTCGAGCCCGACCGTGCCCTGGCCGGCGGCGACGGCCGGATCATCGAACGGATGCACGAGGTGCAGGTCTCGCTTGTGCTGTTCCTCTTCCAGCCGCTCCTGCCACTGCCCGATCGGCGTGAGAACGATCTCGGCGCCGTAGCGGCGGATCGCTTGCAGCTTCGTCACCTGGGCATCGTCGCGGATCACGACCACGCAGGGGATGCCAAACACTTGAGCTGCGTACGCCAGCGCCTGCCCGTGGTTCCCGGCGGAGAGCGTAATGACGCCCCGGCGGCGTTGCTCGGAGTCGAGCTGCAGGACGGCGTTGATCGCGCCGCGGACCTTGAACGAGCCGGTCCGCTGGATGTTCTCGGCCTTGAGCCAGACTCCTATGCCGGCCACAGCCTCCCCGGAGATTGTTGGCGTCGGCACAATGAATTCTCGAATGCGGTCGGCGGCAGCGCGAACATCGGCCAGGGACAGCGCGTCAGTTTCGACCGCCATCCCTAGACGGTAGCGGTTAGCGCGTCCTAATTCCAGAACCCGTGCAGAAGGACGTAGTCGAGCAGCTGGGCCAGCCAGCGCCGGAAGCGAGTTGCCATGATTCGTATAACGGTCAGGAACGAGCCGGCTGTCGCCTGCCGCGCGGACCCAGCTTCAGATGAACGCGGCGATCTCATCTACGGTCATTGACTCGCCCGACGACCAGACGCGGGTGAATGCGTCGGATAGCCCAGCCCGGGCCCCGGCGACCGCTTGCTCATAGGCCGCGACATCAGCTGGATCCATCGCGGCCCCGCTAGTTTTGAAGAGTCCACTTGCCGCGCCCAGGAGACGGGCCGCCCGGTCCCAGTCGCCTTTGGCGGCAGCCGCTTCGCCGAGCCCGGCGACGGGGTACGGCAGCAGGTAGCGGTTTCCGGTTCGATGGGCGAGGAAGAAGGACTCCCGCCACAGGCGGACGGCGTCGTCGATGTTGCCGAATCGCAGCTCGACCGCACCCAGGTTGGTCGTCTCCACGCCGATCACAAGCTCATCGCCGCGTTTGCGGTTGAGGTCGAGGCTGCGACGGTAGAGCTGCCGGGCCCCTTCGTAATCGCCATCCATACGGGTCGCCTCGGCGAGGCAGTGAAGGGGCGATAGTGAGAGCTCCTCGTCGCCAGCTTCTTCGGCCAGTGCAAGGGCCTCACGGCAGAGGATCATCGTCTGACGCGGGTTGTTGTCCCGCAGGCCGACGCGCGCAAGTCGGGTCAGCGCACCGACAATTAGTGGCTTGTCGCCCAAACGCCTGGCAATTTCCAACGCCTCGTTCCCGAACTGCCGCGCCTTTTCGTTCTCACCCAAGCGGAACGCAAGGCCCGAAATACTACTTGCTGCGCGGCAGCGCAACGGGGGCGTGGGAGCGGTTATCGCAGTGAGAAACCTTTCGAGCCAACCTATCCCTTCGGCCCACCTGCCGCGGAGATGCCAGTAATCGGGTAAGGCGAGCGCCAGCTCCAATCCACTGGTCGGGTTGTTTTTCAGGAGCCAGTCCAGCGCCTGCTCGATATGGTCATGGTCCCGATCGAGCCGGGCCGCCCAGCTCTCCGCATCCGCCCCTCGCAAATGCGACTCGGCGGACCTAACCTCCTGGATGACCGCCTCGAGATCGGTTTTCATTGGGGCCATCGTCACATCGCGATCGTGCTTTGTGGTGGGCGCAACAGGAGTCGAACCTGTGACCTCTTCCTTGTCATGGAAGCGCTCGTACCAACTGAGCTATGCGCCCGGGTAACGCACGGGATTATATCGTGGCCCGTTCATCGGCGCGGCGCTGCCAGAGCACATTGACAATCAGCCATCGATCGCCGAAGCGGGCTATGTGCAAGTAGTCGATATAAGGCACCGAGGCGATCTTGACGGTTGCGATCTCGCCATACGTGTCCAGGACGGTGATTTCGTGTCCCGGCCGGTACTTCCTGCCGTACCCTTTGCCGGTCGCCTCCACCATCTCGGTCGTCCCGATGGTATCCAGGGGCAGGTCGCTGAGCGCACCGGCACCGACCGACCGTTTGGCAAGCTGCGGATGAAGGCTGCGGCGCATCCGCTCCTCATCCCCGTCAAGCCATGAAGCGATGTAATCGGTTGCTGCCCGGATGATCGCCTGTCGATCCTTGTCGCTCACGTCTTTCGATTGATTCGTCATCCGCTACTGTGCCGGCGCAGGCCACGCCCGATTAGGACGTTCGACCTGTTGTGAGCAAAGTTCCGTGGTTCTTTAAGGCAGTCATGATACTCGGAGCAATCTACGCGCTTCTTCGGCTGGCTCAGATCGTCGAGGCTCCGACCGTGGGCCACGTCATCAACGCAGCTCTTTCCGTGGCACTCGCTGCCTTCGTTAATGTGATGATTTGGCGGACATTTGCGCGACGGTAGCGATCAGACCCGGGCTTTCCCGTTCGCCGAAAGGCTCGGCGGAACGAGAGGGCTGCGCCGGCCGGCCAGGGCCGAGATCGCGCCGCTGGCCACCAGCAGGAGGCCCATCCCGAAGATGACGCGAGTGACGCCGAAGAGGTCGGCCAGTCCGCCGGCCACTAGGATTGGAAGAGCGATTGCGGCGTTCACGACGGTGAACATCGCGCCGAAAATTCGGCCGCGTAGCTCGGCCTCCGTCTTTTCCTGGAGCACGGTGAAAGCCGGAATGAAGAGCACGCCGAACTCGACACCGCCTATAAAGCCGAAGACGACAGGAAACCCGACCATCAACCAGGTGGCAGAAAGCTGCTCGAGCAGGTAGGGGACGATCGCGATCAGCATCAGCGTGATTCCGGCCGACAGCAGGCCGCCGATCAGCAGGCGGCTGCGCCGATAGTGCCGACCGTACTGGCCGAGATAGAACGCCGCACCGAGCATGCCGATCACGGCCGGAGCCAGGAACAGGTAGACATCGGTCACCTGGAGACGGAGCACCGTGCTCATGTAGCCGGGCGCCAGCACGAATACGGAGAAAATGACCGCGATCGTCAGGCTGAGTTGAATCACCGCGAAACGGACCAGTGGTCGGGCGGCGATATAGCCGATGCCTTCCCGCAGTTCATAGAGGATGTCGGTGTCCACGTGGTTGGCCTGGTGCGTCCGCGCATGCAGGTCGGTCTTGACGAGAAAGATCAGCCAGGCGGCCAGCAAGAAGAGTCCGGCCGCGATCCAGTAGGGCGAATTCTCACCTAAAAAGCGGACAGCCAGGGTCGAGACCGGGACCGCCACCAGCAACGTCACGATCACCGTGCTGGTGAACATCGAAGTGGCGGTCATCAGTTCCTCCGACCCGACGATGAAGGGAATCGAGGCGGCTTCGGCCGGCGCGAAGATTTGGCCGACCGCGGCAAAGAGGAAGGTGATCACCAGCAGGTGCCAGGTCACATGCGCGAAGTAGGGGGTGAGCTGGCTGAGCGGGATGAGCAGGATCAGGACGCCGCGGATGGCGTTCGTGAAGAACATCAACCGTTTCTTGTCGTGCCGGTCGGCGTAGACCCCAGCCAGTGGGCTGAGGAAGACCGAAGGAAAGGTGTAGGCGAGGAAGAGCGCGGCGCCATGGGTACTGGCGCGGCTGATGCTGTAGGTCAGGATCAGCAAGGCGAACATCAAAAACTTGTCGGCAAGCTGGGAAGCGACCTGGGCTGACCAGATCAGCCGGAAGTCGCGATTCGCGAGCACGCTGCCGAAGCCGGGCTTCGGAAGGATGATGTCGCGGGGATCCCGCACCGCGCCCACGTCCTCCGGCTCCTTCAAGGCGCCTAAATCGTAGCTAGTTGTCAACGTTCGCGCTCACTTTCGAAAAATCTCCTCCATTCCTCGAGCGACAGGGTTCCCGGTCGCCGCGCCGGGTCGATGTCTATAACGGTGAGCCGGGCGCGAGCCTCCACCCCACTGACCCCGAGTTTCCGCCCCAGGACGAAGGGTAGCTGTTTGCGACGAGCCTGGAAGAACGGTGTGACGAAACGAAAGAAACTCGGCAAGTCGGCCTTCGCCACGGCGGCATTCGCGTCGGGGATGATCCGGACGAGCGCCGAGTCGACCCGCGGCTGCGGAAAAAAGGCTGAGCGTGGGACCCGCAGGAGCAGCTCTGGCTGGCCGTACACACGAACACCCAGGGTGGCGAGGCTCCAGCCACCGGGCGGCGCCACGATCCGCTCCGCGACCTCCTGCTGCACCAGCAGGTCGATGCGCAGCGGTGGTCGGGGCTGCTCGAACAGGTGGGTGAACAGGGCGCCCGTCAGGTTGTAGGGGATGTTCCCGGCCACCCGGTAGTCCGCCGGCAGGAAGTCCGCCACCGGCACCTGCAAGATGTTGGCCTCGAGGATTCGAACATTGGGATGATCCCGGAGCGCCAGCCCCAGGGCTTTGACGCAGGTCGGGTCGATTTCGACCCCGACGACGGCGCGAACCCGGCTGGCGAGCTCGACCGTCAACGCTCCAAGACCCGGACCTACCTCCACGACCGCATCCGTGGCCTGGAGGTCCAATGCCTCGACAATCCGCTCCAACTGCCTGCGGTCGGCGAGGAAGTTCTGCCCCCAGCGCCGTTGAAAGCGAATGCCGAAGCGGCGAGTGATCCCGCGAATGATCGACGGGTCGGTGAGATCGAGCGGACGCTTGCTAGCCGGCGTGGTTCAACCGAAAGAGGTCGATGGCGTTATCCCGTGTCGCCGCCCCGATCTCGGCCGCCGTACTGCCGCGAAGTGCCGCGATTCGCTCAACCGTCTCGACGAGATAGCGCGGCGCGTTCGGCTTCCCGCGCCGGCTCTGCGGCGGAAGAAAGGGCGAGTCGGTCTCCACCAGCATCCGGTCCAGCGGGATGATACTGGCGGCACCGATGACGCCGTGAGCGGTCGGATACGTCACTGTCCCGGCAAAGGAGATGTAGTAGCCTCGAGACAGCGCTTCGGCGGCGATTGCGGAGTTTCCGCTGAAGCAGTGAAAGACACCGCGCAGGCCGGGGAACTCATCAAGGATGGCGATCAGGTCCGGGAACGCGTCTCGGGTGTGGAGCACCACCGGTTTGCCGACCTCCTGCGCGAGATCCAGCATCAGGCGAAAGAGCTGGGCCTGGGGCTGTGCGGGCGTCCGATGGTATTCCGTGAAGTGGTAGTCGAGCCCGATCTCGCCCACGGCCACCACGCTCGGATGCGTTGCCAGCTTTCGCAGCTCTCGACGCTCGTCGGCGCTGACGGGTTGGTCCGCCGAGTGCGGATGCCGACCGATCGTCGTCCGCAGGCCCGGGATCTGTTCGGCCAGCTCGACACCTGGCCTGTTGTCACTGGCATCGTCACCGATATTGATCACGGCCTGCACGCCGGCGGTACGCGCCTCCTGCAGCGCCTGCGGCGGCTTGAGCGGCTCACGCAGGTGCAGGAGGTGGGCGTGCGAATCGATCAGGCGACCGGCTCCGGCTTCTCGATCCGCGGGAAGAGCACTCCGCCGAGCGTGGTCTGGGTCCGGGGGGCCAACCGTCCCCACTCGCGCGCGGTTTCCCAGGACGCCTTGGGGTCCGCCTTGACCTGCGCCGCGATTTTCGCGGCGGTCTCTGGCATGAACGGCGTGATCAAGTAGGTGGTCAGCCGGATCGCCTCGACCAGGTTGTACATGACCGTCTGGAGCCGTTTTCGCTGGTCCGATTGCTTGGCCAGCACCCACGGCGCCGTCTCCTCGATGTACTTATTGCCGCGATTGATCGCCTGCCAGGTGAGGTCGAGGGCTCCCGTGAAATCCATAGCTTTCATGTTTTTGTCGAGACCACGGATCGCGCGCTCAAAGGCCGTCCGCAGTTGCTGGTCCAGGGGCACAGTGTCGCCGTCGGGGGCTGGAACTTTGCCATCGAAATAGCGCTGCAACATCGACAGGGTCCGGTAGACAAAATTTCCCAGGTCATTGGCCAGGTCGGCATTGAACCGGTCGGTCATCGTCTCCCAGCTGATGTCACCGTCGCGGTCGAACGGCAGTTCGCGGAGGAGAAGGTATCGAACGCCATCGACGCCAAATCGCTCCACGGCGTCGCCGGGGTCGAGCACATTGCCCCGCGTCTTGCTCATCTTTTCCCCATGGATGGTCATGAATCCGTGCGACCAGATGCGCTTCGGCGGCGCCAGTCCGGCTGCCATGAGCATTGCCGGCCAGTAGATGGCGTGAAACCGCGTGATGTCCTTCCCGATGACATGCATGTCGGCCGGCCACCACGTCTTGAACTTCGCCGGGTCGCTTCCGTAGCCGACGCCGGTGATGTAGTTGGCCAGCGCGTCGCCCCACACGTAGACGACATGCCGCTCGTCACCCGGGAATGGGACGCCCCAACGGACCGTCGAGCGCGAGATGCTGAAATCGCGGAGTCCACCCCGGATGATGCTGAGGATTTCGTTGCGCCGGCTCTCGGGTTGGACGAACTGTGGATGCTTTTCGAAGTGCTCCAGGAGGCGGTCCTGGTAGCGGGAAAGCGCGAAGAAGTAGTTCTCTTCCTTTAAATAGGTCGCCTTCACCGTCGGGTGGATCAGGCAGAACCCGTCACGCAGGTCCGCGTCCTGTTTGAACTCCTCACACGACGTGCAGTACCAGCCCTCGTAGGTGCCCTTGTAAATGTCGCCGTGCTGCTTGATCCGATCGACGAACTCCTGGACCCCTCTGACATGGTCCGGATCTTCAGTGCGGATGAAGCGGTCGTACGAGATCTGGAAGCGGGCCTCGATTTGACGATAGAGTTCCGCCATCCGATCACTGAAATCCTTGGTGGAGAGACCCTCCTCCCGAGCCCGCCGCTCGACGTTCAGCGAGTGTTCATCGCTTCCCGTCAGGAAGAAAGTCTCGTCGCCGATCATCCGGTGATAGCGAGCGACCACGTCGGTCCCGGTCAGCTCGTAAATGAAGCCCAGGTGCGGCGTGTTGTTGATGTAGACGATCGCCGTGGTGACGTAGAACTTACTCATCCGAGGCTCTCCAGTCGCTGCCGGCAACCACGACCGTCAGCTCGCCACGGGGTGGAGATTTCGCGAAGTGCTCCAGGAGTGTCGCCGGTGTTCCACGCAAGAATTCTTCGTGGACCTTGGTGATCTCCCGCGCCACCACCAGCGAGCGGGGGCCGAGGGCGGAGGCCATTATAGCCAATGTCTTCTGAACTCGGTGTGGAGATTCGAAAAAGACAAACGTCCGCTTCGCCTCCCCCGCGTCTTTGATCACCCGCTCCAGCTCGCCCCGCTTGCGCGGAAGAAACCCCAGAAACGTGAACTGGTTGGTTGGCAGTCCCGAGCTGACCAGGGCGGCCAGCACCGCCGACGGGCCGGGAACCGGAACCACCGGGTAACCCGCGGCGACCGCCGCGCTCACCAGGCGGACGCCGGGATCGGACAGGGCCGGTGTGCCGGCATCCGAGACGAGCGCCACGTCGTGCTGCTCGAGCCGGTTGAGGATGGTCTCGAGCTGACGGGCCTCGTTGTGGGCGTGCAGGCTGATCAGCGGGCGCCGCAGGCCAAAATGCGTGAGCAATTTCAACGTGTGCCGGGTGTCCTCGGCGGCAATCAGCGGCGCCGATTCCAGGACATGGACCGCGCGCAGCGTGATGTCATCGAGATTGCCGATCGGCGTGGCTACGAGGTACAGCGTCCCCACCCTAGCCGGATCGCACTAGTGTCCCCAGTCGCGCGGATAGCGAAATTCCTGGTCGACCGTGCGCGAGGACAACTTGGCGATCACCGGCAGCCGGCGTTTGTACTGGTTGTCGCGGACCCGTCGGATGATGTCATCGATGAAGGCAGGCTCGAAGCCGAGCCGGCTGAGCTCCTCCTTCGAATACCGGCGGTCGACGAGGTAGTACAGCAGCTGGTCCACCATCCGGTAGGCGAAGCCCAGCTCGGTTTCGTCGGATTGCCCGGACCACAGGTCGGCGGAGGGCGCCTTCTGCACGATGCCGGTCGGCACTCCGACCGCGTCGGCGAGCTGCCAGACCTGCGTCTTGTAGAGGTCCCCGACCGGGTTGAGGGCGCTCGCCATGTCACCGTAGATCGTGCCGTAGCCGAGCAGCAGCTCGGTCTTGTTGCTCGTGCCGATGACCAGTGCCCTGAAGCCCGAGGACTGGTCATAGAGGATCGTCATCCGCTCGCGCGCCATCTTGTTGCCCCGTCGCCTCTGGTCGGCGTCGGGGAACCGTTCGAAGTAGGCATCGATCTGCGGGGTGATGTCGACCTCCAGCTGATTGATCCCCAACTGTTGCACCACCTGCAGCGCGTCGCTCCGGCTCTTCGGGTCGCTCGCTTTATACGGCATGATGACCGCCAGTACATTGTTCGGCCCGAGTGCCTGGCTCGCCAGGCTTGCGACCAGGCTGGAATCGACACCTCCGCTTAAGCCGAGCACCACCCGCTCGTAGCCGACCTTCTGGACTTCGTTCTGGATGAAGCGCACAAGGATTTTCCGCACCAGCTCCGGGTTGATGGCGAGCGGCGGGAAGACGGGCTCAGTAAGGCTTGCGGGTGCGCTCATGCCAGGCTCGTCGCATTTCGTTGATGGTCAGCTCCACCCGCTCGTCCCGGAGTAGGGGATTGGCCAGGCGCTCGCGGCGCACATCACCCAGGTCCAGGGTTGCCACCACCAGCGCCTCGTCCGCATCCTCCTCCTGCGCCAGGATGTCACCGTTGGGACCGATCACCATCGAGCCACCCCAGAAGTTGGCTCCGTCCTCATAGCCGACCCGATTGCAATAGAGGAAAAAGGTGGTGAGGAACTGGGCGTAGGTGCGGCAGACCAGGTTGTACGATTCCGCGGTCCCGAGCCGCTCATCGATCGAGAGCCCACGGCCGGGGCTGGCCGACGGACAAATGATCATGTCTACCCCCTCGAGACTCAGGATGTACGCGCTCGAGAGATGCCAGATGTCCTCACACACCAGCATCCCGGCTCGGCCGTAGGACGTCTTGAAGCTGCGGAAGCGATCGCCCGAGGCCAGGTACCGCTGCTCGTCGAACATCCCGTAGGTTGGCAGGTATACCTTGCGGTGCACATGGACCAGCTCGCCCCGGCTGAGGTAAAGACTCGCGTTGAAGTAACGATGATCCGGCTCCTCGACGATGGCGCCCAGCACGACGTCCAGGTCGCCCGACAGAGATAGCAGATCCTTCATGGCCGGGCCGTCAAGCCTGATCGCGCTATCCACCACCAGATCCCTCAGAAAGTACCCGGTCAGGCTCAGCTCGGGGAAGACCAGCAGCTTGACGCCCGCGTCAACCGCTTGCGCAACCCATTGTCGGTGACGGGCAAGGTTGCGATCTCGATCGCCGAGGGCGGAATCGATCTGGGCCAGCCCGACCGTGAGCTGGCCGTCCGCGCTCATACTTCGACCGGGGACGGCAGCCGTACCTCGCGGCCTCGGGTGAGCCATTGAGCGATGCCGGGCGCCATCTCGGCGCATGTTCCCATGTGCACTGCTGCCCTGGGCAGGGCGCTCAGAAACGCCGCGCCGTAGGTGCGGTTCGCGATTCGGTGGTCCATCAGGAGGACCGCGCCACGATCGCTCTGCCGCCGGATCAAACGGCCGAAACCCTGCTTGAGGCGCAGCACCGCCTCCGGGAGGGCCAGCTCACCGAACGGGTCCGCCAGCATCGCGCTGCGCGCCAGCTGCAACGGGTCGCTCGGCACGCGGAACGGCAGGCGGACGATGACCACGCAGGACAGCGCGTCGCCAGGGACGTCGATTCCCTCCCAGAAGCTGCTGCTACCGAGCAGAATGCTGCGCGGATCCTGCTGGAATTGCGCGAGCAGCTGACGCCGCGTTCCATCGATGTTTTGCGCCAGAACATTGAGGTGGCTGATTGTCGTCCGACCGCGCAGACGGTCCGCCACCTCTCGCAATTGTTGATGTGCCGTGAAGAGCACCAGCGTTCGGCCATCGATCGCCTGTGCGATCTCGCCGACCACGACCGCGACCTGGTCGAGGAAGGCCGGGTCGTTTAGATCGTGAAGATCCGTGGGCAGGCAGAGGAGCGCCTGGGAGAGGTAATCGAAGGGGGATGCCAGCACCATCTCATGCGTGCTCAGCGCCTCCAGACCGACGCCGCGTTTGAAGTACGCGAACGAGTCGGCCACCGCAAGGGTTGCCGACGTGAACACAACCGTCTCCTTGTCCGTGAAGGCCCGTGCCTGCAGTTCCCGGCCGGCAGCGGTAGGCGCGGCCTGCACCAGCGGCTGCCCCGAGCGCCGTTCTGTTCCGATCCAGTACAGGCGCTCGGACTGCGGTTGCAGGAGCGCCTGCACCACCAGGTCCACTCGCGCCTGCAGCTGCGTGACGAACAGGTCGAGCTCGCGCTCGGCATAGGGGTTGCTCTCGATTGGGAGTTGCGCGCCGGCGCTATCGAGAGCCCGGCGCAGGGAGGTAGCCCGCTCAGCAAGGGTGCCGGCGAGCTTCGCCAGCGCAATGGTCTCCGGCCACGCCCGCGACGATGCATCGAGGATAACGGGCTCCTCTCGCCCAGGCCGCAGCGGGACCTCGGGCTGCCCCTGGGCCATCAGGGGGCCGACGGCGCGGAAGAAGTCGATGGCAGCCTGCCGGCAGTCCGCCGCGGCCAGCCGCACCACCTCGCCCGGTGCACCAATGGCGGCGCGGAACCAGGTGATGGCACCGTCGATGCTCTCGAGCAGCTCGGTCTCTCCGACGCGCATTGTCAGCGCGTCCACCGCGGTTTCCTCGAGCTGATGAGCCTCGTCGACCACGAGATGCTCATGCGGTGGCAGCACTGTGCCGCCCCGCAGGGCATCGGCGAGCAGCAGCGCATGGTTGGTCACGATCAGATCCGCGTCCTGCGCGGCGCGGCGGCTGTTCCAGTAGAAGCACTGCTGCGTCTTGTAGTTTTCACAATGGGCAGCGAGACAATCATCTGCGGTCGACGCGGCCCGGAGCCAGAACAGCTCCTCGAAGCCGGTTAGCTTGATCTCCGAGCGGTCGCCGTGCTGGGTCTGCGCCAGCCACACCAGCATCCGCAGCTTGAACTTCACTTCGTCGTCGAACCAGGTGCCGTCCGCCCGCCGGCTGGGCGCGTTGAGATATCGATTCCAGCGACGCAGGCTCACGTAATTGGCCCGGCCTTTCAACAGGGTGGCCTTGAAATCGAAGGGCAGCCAGCTGCGCATGAATGGGATGTCTTTTGAGAACAGCTGCTCCTGCAGCGTGATCGTGTTCGTCGCCACCACCACCCGCTCACCCGTAGCCACCGCGTGATGAACCGCTGGCACCAGGTAGGCGAGCGATTTCCCGGTGCCCGGACCGGCCTCCACGAGCAGGCGACCGCCTCGCGCGTACAGCTGGGCAATCGCCAGCGTCATTTGCAGCTGTGACTCGCGCAACTCGTAGTCATCGAGGAGCCCTGCCATCGGTCCGTCCGGGCCCAGCAGCGCCCGGATGGCGTGGGGATCCGTCGACGGCGCGGTGCTCCGCGCCGGCTTGCCCGGCATCATGGTGGCGGGTTGGAGGCTCTTTACTCCGCTCGGAGTCGCCGCATGCGCCTCGCTCAGGAAATGCCGAAGCGGATGCGGCCAGCCGGTTGTGACCTCGAGCATGCGGTCGAGCAGATCCCTCGGGAGGCCGCGGGCAAACTCCCAGAGGTAACGAAACAGCTGGCGAGCCGCATCGGCATCCGACAGTGCGCGATGCGGATGGAAGTGGCTGAGGCCCAGCTGGCGCGACAGATGGGGCAGGCTATGACTGGGAGCCATCGGGAGCAGGATCCGGGTCAGGTCGAGGGTGTCGAAGAGCTCGTATGGCCTCCCGTCGCCGTCGCTATCGACGAGATAGGAGAGGTCGAAATTGCCACTGTGGGCCACGACGGCACTGTCACCGACGAAGTTGATGAGCTCGGCGATCACGTCATCGGGGTGGGGAGCCGCGGCCACATCGATATCGCGGATTCCGGTCAGCTCCTGCACCGCGCGCGGGATTCCCACTTCGGGGCGAGCCAGCGATTGGAAGCTGGCCAGGACCTCATCGCCCTGGAACCGAACAGCGCCGACCTCGATGATTCGGTCCAGCCGCGGGGTAAGGCCCGTGGTCTCCAGATCGAGCGCGACAAACGTACGGTCCACCGGCCTTAACTTACCTCAGCACCGAGATCTCCCTCCCCCGCTTGCGGGAGAGTCTCACACCTATATCTCCCTCCCCCCTTGCGGGGGAGGGTCGGGGTGGGGGTTTACAGGAGCTTTGCCGCAAGCTCCGCGAGTTCTGACCTTTGGCCTTTCGTGAGGGTGACGTGACCGGCCAGCGGATTGTTTTTGAACTTCTCGATCGCGTAGCAAAGCCCATTGCTCCGGAAATCGAGGTAGGGGTGGTCGATCTGGTTCGGGTCACCGGTGAGGACGATCTTGGTTCCTTCGCCGGCGCGGGACACGATCGTCTTCACCTCATGGGGGGTCAGGTTCTGCGCCTCGTCCACGATGATGAATTGCTGCGGGATGCTTCGACCACGGATATAGGTCAGCGCCTCCGCCTCGAACAGGCCCTTGTCCTGGATGTGCCGGATCATGTCCGCTGCCATCTGCTCCTTGTAGATGCAGCCCATCAGGTACTCGAGGTTGTCATAGATCGGCTGCATCCAGGGGCGCAGCTTTTCGTCTTTGTCCCCCGGCAGGTAGCCCACGTCCTTCCCCATGGGGATCACGGGCCGGGTCACGAGCAGCCGGCGGTATCGGTGCTGATCCAGCACCTTGTTCAGGCCAGCGGCGAGCGCCAGCAGGGTCTTGCCGGTGCCCGCCTGGCCGGTCATCGTCACCAGCGGAACCCGGTCGTCGAGCAGGATGTCGAACGCGAACCGCTGGCCGAGATTCTTGGCCTGGATGCCCCAGATCTCTTTCTTGACCGGCGCGAGGGCGACCACCTGGCCGGCCGTCGCATCGTAGCGCCCAAGCGCGCTGGACTTCGTCCCGTTCAGCGACTTGAAGTGGACGAACTGGTTGTCATAGAGCCGTCCGTTCGACGGCTGATAGACGTTGGTTTTGGTGAAGCTCTCGATGTCTTCCGGCGGCACCGCGAGCGTGGTCATGCCGTCGTAGAGATCCGCTTCCTTGAGGACCATCTTGTCCGTTTCGTAGTCCTGCGCCTGCAGGTTGAGGGCGTCGGCCTTCACCCGCACGTTGATGTCCTTGCTCACCAGGATGACCGGTGTGCCGTTGCTCTCGGCTTTGAGCTGCAGCGTCAGGGCGATCACCTGGTTGTCGGCCTTCCGCGGATCCAGGTCTTGGGGCAGATGTTGCGATTCCTGGTGCTTCAACTGGACCCGGAGGTTGCCGCCGTACTTCAGCGCCACCCCCTCCGACAGCTTCCCTTGGGCGCGCAGCTCGTCGAGATAATGCGCGATCATCCGAGCGTGGCGGCCGACCTCATCCTGCCGGCGCTTCTGGCCGTCGACCTCCTCGATGACCGCCAGCGGGATCACGATCTGGTTGTCCTCGAAGGAAAAGATCGCGTTCGGATCATGGAGCAGCACATTTGTATCGAGCACATAGATCTTTTTCATGCTTGTGCGCTTTGAGGCATGGGTGGGCTGGCGTATTCCCCCTGATTTTCCAACGGCAAAAGCTGCGCGATCTTCGTCATCAGGTAATCGGAGCTCTGCTGATGATCCATCGGACTGCCATCCCGGTTCCGTTCGGGGAGCGCGAACGGCTCGCCGAATGTCATCACGACCTCGGCCCGCTGCGGGATCCGGCTGTGGCGGCCGATGACGTTCTGCGTTCCGGTGATGGCGATCGGGACCAGCGGCGCCCCCGATCGACGGGCGACGAACCCGGCCCCCGGTTCCGCGCGCAGCAAGCGGGAGGTATCGGACCGGTGCCCCTCGGGGAAGAGAACGACGGCCGACCCCTGCTTCAACAATGCGAACGCCCGGCGCAACGCGGTCCGGTCTGCGGAGTGCCGGACCACTGGAAAAGCGTGGTAGCCGCGCATCAACCAGGCCCAGCTGCCTTTGAAGAGCTCGGCCTTGGCCATAAACCAGACCGGTCGTGGCGTCCAGGCGCCGATGATTGCGGGATCGACAGCCCCCACGTGGTTCGAAACGATGAGAACGGGACCGCTGGCCGGTACGTTGGACGTGCCTCGCAGGTGGAATTTTGAGCCGAGGATGACACGGGTCAGGAGCCGTGCAAGACGCGTGAGGAAGGAATAGCTCAAAGCGATCAGTGCTTCGGCAACCGGGCCATCACTTCATCGAACACTTGATGGACCGACTTGCCCTCAGTCGCGACGATTATAGCATCGCTTGCCGCGCGTAACGGCGCGACTTCCCGTTCCTGGTCGGCCCGGTCGCGCGCCTCGATTTCCTGTTCGAGCACCGCGTCGGGGGTCGCGCTTCCACGTGCCCGGTCCAACTCCCGTCGGCGGCGGGCGACCCGTTCCGCGGCCGGGGCGGTAAAGAAGAACTTGACATCGGCGTCGGGAAAGATCACCGTCCCGATGTCGCGGCCCAACACGACCGCATCGCCCCTCGCCGACCGGCGCTGGGATTCGACCAGCAGCCGGCGCACGTCGGGAAGCTGCGCGATCTGCGAGAGCTCCATGGCGATGGCCGGGTCGTGCGCCTCCCGGCTCACATCACGTCCGTCGATCGTAAGCAGCGGGGAGTCGCGACCTGCCTTTGGTGAGGTGTTGATATCGATATCGAGCTCGCCCACCATCTGCACCAGGCTTGTGACGTCCCCGGCGCCAATCCCGCGGCGGCGAGCCTCCACGGTGACCGCCCGATAGAACAACCCGGTGTCGACCAGAGCAAACCCCAGCCTCTCGGCCACCATGCGACCGATGGTCGTCTTTCCTGATCCCGCGGGACCGTCGATAGCGATGATCACGACAGGTTCACCGCCGACTTGAGTCGCGCGACCTCATCGCCGCTGAGGGTACGCACGGCCCCCTCCTCGAGGTCGCCAAGCTGCAGCCCATCGATGCGCACCCGCTGCAGGTCGAGCACAGGATGGCCCAGTTCCTGCCAGAGCCGCCGGACTTCGCGCTTGCGACCTTCGCGGAGCACCATCGACACCCGACTCTCACTCGGCGTGGTTTCGAGCACAGAAACCTCGGCCGGCTGAAACTGCTCCCCGCTTACGACCATTCCTTCAGAAAGCCGGCGCAGAGCATCGCCACTCGGCCGGCCCTGGATCACGACCCGATATTCCTTTTCGACATGGTACCGCGGGTGCATCAGCCGCCCGGCCAGCTCGCCGTCGTCGGTGAGCAACACGAGCCCGCGGCTATTGAGATCGAGCCGGCCGACCGGGAAGACGCGCGCGGCGCCGCTGGGCAGGCGATCGGCCACCGTCTGGCGGCCACGGTCGTCGCCGATGCTGGTGAGCACCCCGATCGCCTTATTCATCATCAAGTAGGTCGACTCCGAGGTCGGTTCGATCGGCCGGCCGCCAATCGTCACCCGATCGACGCCGGGTGTCACCTGCTGGCCGGCGACCGCCGGCACACCGTTCACCAAGACCTGTCCGGAGATGATCAACCGGTCGGCCTTGCGACGGGCCGCCACCCCGGCACGCGCTAGGAACTGGTTGAGCCGGATTGCGGTGGTGGCGGCAGCTCGTCGAGGCTGCTGAGCCCCAGGATCTGGAGGAACTTCATAGTGGTGCCGAACAGCCGCGGCGTGCCGGGGGCCTCGAGCCGACCGGTCTCCTGGATCAAACCTTTCTCTTCGAGGCTCTCCAGCACCGCCTCGCAATTCACTCCCCGAATCTCCTCGATCCGTGCCCGGGTGAGTGGCTGGCGGTAGGCGATGATCGCCAGCGTCTCGTACGCGGCCGGGGAGAGCCGCGACGGATACTCCGGGCGCAGCACCCGCCGAACTATGTCCGCTTGCGCCGGATCGGTGACGAGCTGCAACTGGTCTTGATGTCGTTGCAGCAAAAGACCGCGGCCCACGAGCGCTTCGCCAAGTGCGCTCGCCGCCGCTTCGACGTCGGGCAGGGGCGCCTGCAGGATATCCTGCAGCTCGAGCACCGTAACCGGGCGGTTCAGCGTGAAGAGCACGGCCTCCAGCGCGGCGGCCAGCCCGGTGGTGTCCCGAACGTCGATGGCGCTGCTCATCTCCCTATCCCTCCTTTCTCTCCTGGGCATGCACGGTAATTTCGGCGAATGTGGAGGGCTGTGCCACGCGAGCCTCACCGATTCTAATCAGCTCCAGGAGGGCGAGGAACGTCACCACCGCCTCCAGTCGGGTTCGCGCGTGGCGGAAGACGGCCGTGAAGTTGAGCTGCGGTTGGTGGGCCAGCATCTGGCGAAGGTGGTCGAGCTTATCGGCCAGCGAAACGTGTTCGAGTTCAACTGTCACCTGGTCCACGGGAGGAAGCCGGTCCAGCACCTGCTGGAACGCGGACGCAAGCGCGTCGAGACTCACCTGCACCCGGGCCTGCGGGATGACCTCCGGCTCCAGGAGGCCGGCGAAGGTAAACCGGCCGCTCGCGTGGCGGCGCATCAGTGATTCGGCCAGCTCCTTGAAACGCTTGTACTCTTCCAGGCGTCCCTTGATGGCGTCTTCCCAGGCGGCAAGGTCCTCCTCCGCCTCCGCGCCCATGGCGTCCGGCATCAGGCCGGCGGCTTTGAGCTGGACCAGGCGCGCGCCGATCACGAGGAATGCGGCCAGCCGGTCGAGAGGCGGCCGCTCCTGGTCGATCGCTCGCAGATAGTCGTCGGTCAGAGTCGCCAGCGCGATGCTCTTGAGGTCGACCTCCGCCCGCTGGGCGAGCGTGAGCAGCAACTCGATAGGTCCCTCGAAGGCCGCCGTCTGGACCACATAGACGGGATCGCGCTCGAGCTCGGCCGTCGCCTCCGGTGTCAATTTCGTCCGTCCGCCCGCTTCAGACGGCCGGTCATCTCCGACGCCGGACGCGGTGCATGGTGCTCAGCGACGATGTCGGCAAGCTCGTGCGCGCCGAGCGCGTGGAGTTTTTCGGCGCCGATCCGAGCGTGGTCCCGATAGGTTGCAAAGCGCCGTGCGAACGACGGACGGGCCGCAAGCATGGACTGCAGTATGCGGGGTGAGGCAGCCTGAAGAAAGACCGTCAGGCTGCGGTCCACCACCGAGAAGCGCGCGCCGCCCTTGCCGACGTCATGGAGTAAGGCCGCCTGCTGCAACAGCCGGCTGGCCTGCCCATCGAGCCGGGTCACCGTCTCGAGCACGTCAAGTCCATGCCGCTGGTCATTGACCGGCAGCTGCAGAAAGAGGGGCGTCAGCGCGGGGCCCAGCACTCGCTCTGCGGTGGCGCGCTCCGCCGGCGTAACCCGAGCCGATGCATGCCGCCAGAACTGGCCGACCCGGTGTAGCGCGGAGGCAGTCAATCGTCGCCGTCCGTGAGCGGCAGGCCCCAACGCAGCTTCCGCCGGAGCAGGTCGAAGAAGTTTCGCCCGCCATCGAACTGCACCAGCTCAACTTGCAGGCCCGACCCGACCTGGACCTCCGCTCCTGGCTGAAGCTGCGCATTCTGCTGACCGTCACAGGTCAGGATGGCGGCGTCCTTCGGCAACCGGATCCCGATCCGGGATCGCTCGGGCAAAACGATCGGACGGTTGAAGAGGCTGTGCGGGTTGAGGGGCATGTACACGAGCGCTCGAACATCCGGATGCAGGATCGGCCCACCCAGGGACAGGCCGTAGCCGGTCGATCCCGTCGGCGTCGAGACGATGACGCCGTCCGCATCGAACCGTCCGGCGGGCTGGCCGTCCACCGAGACTTCGATCCGGATCAGATTGATCTCGAGCCCCTTGTGAACCACCGCGTCATTCAGGGCATGAAAGACGCGATCGCCGGCCCGTGCCTCGAGCAAGGCCCGCCGTTGCAGGGTGAAGTCGCCGGCGGCCCAGCGATCGAGCGCTCGCCCCTCTTCACCGAGCTGGACCTGGGTGAGGAATCCCAGGCGGCCGGCATTGATCCCCAGCACAGGGATGTGCGCGGCCGCCGCCTGTTGCGCCGTCCAGAGCAGAGTCCCATCGCCGCCGATGCTCACGATCAGGCGGGTGCCGTCGAGCGTATCGACCAGCGCGCCCGGGCGCTCCTCTGCCGTCGCGCAGTAGGTCCAGACTCGAAAACCACGTTGCTCGAGCCGTCGGCGCGCCTCCATCACCGGAGGGCCGCCGATGTCGATCCGAGGGTGGCAGACGATACCAACGGCCTCAGCCATTCCGCCTCAAATACAACAGGAATTCGCGGTTACCCTTAGCGCCCAGGATGGGAGACGGCATCTGGCCGGCCACCAGGTAGCCGAGCTGGCGCGCGAAATCGCCGACCGCCCCGAGAACTTGCTGATGCTGCTCCGGATCTCGAACCACCCCGCCCTTCCCCACCGCACCCTTGCCGACTTCGAACTGTGGTTTGACGAGGGCGATGACGTCGCCAGGCGGGCTCAGAAGTTCACGGACCCGGGGGAGCACCAGGCGCAACGAGATGAATGAGACGTCGATGACGGCGAGATCGGCCGGTGACGGGAGCCGATCGAGGCCGCGGATGTTGACCCGCTCCAGGACGATCACGCGCGGATCCTGGCGAAGGCTCCAGGCCAGCTGTCCATAGCCAACGTCGACGGCGGTCACCTGCTCGGCGCCGCGCTGCAAGAGGACATCCGTGAAGCCCCCGGTCGAGGCCCCCACGTCCAGGCAGCGACGGCCGCGCGGATCGATGGCGAAGGTGTCGAGCGCCGCCGCCAGCTTCTCCCCGCCTCGACTGACGTAGTCGCTGGCGCCGATGAGCTCGATCGCCTGGTCGGCTCCCACCATCTGGTCCGGCCGTTCGGTCATCACCCCGCCAACCTTTACCAGACCGGCACGTACCATCATCTTCGCCCGTTCGCGCGAGGCCGCCAGGCCGCGTTCGACCAACGCCTGGTCAAGCCGGCGGCGTTCCGCCACCATCATCGCCACAGTCCAAGGCCAATCACGACGCCGAGGAGAGCGCCCGCGATCACCTCGATCGGCGTGTGTCCGAGCAGTTCGCGAAGCCGTACCTGGTGGATGCCGCGATGGGCAATGAAGAGGTCGTCAAGCAGACGGTTGAGGATCATCGCCTGCTGCCCGGCGGCCCGCCGAACCCCTGTCGCGTCGTACATCACCACCGAGCTGAAGATCAGCGCCAGCGCAAACAGCGGCGACTCGACCCCCTGGAGCCGCCCGATGATGGTGGTCAGCGACACCACCAGGGCGCTGTGCGAGCTCGGCATGCCGCCTGCCGTCGCCAGCCGGCGCACGCTCAGCCGGCGCAAGATGACCGAGTCGATGATCACCTTGCTGGCCTGGGCGATAACCCATGCCACGAGGGGAACGACAAAGTATGGGTTCCGAAGCAGGCTCACGGGCCGGGCGGGCGCTCGCCGGCGGGAGCCAGCTCATTGAGCCGGCGCTCGGCCTCGTCGAGTAGTCGAGCGCATCGTCGAGCCAGCGCGAGTCCTCGCTCGAATGTGCGGACCGATTCGGCAAGATCCTCCTGTTCTTTCCCCAGTAGCTGAACTGTGCGCTCCAGCTCGGCAGCTGCGGTCTCGTAATCCATTCCCGCCACAGCTTCGTCGATCGTCATGAGGCTCCCTGGGTCGCGGCCTGGTCGGGATGCCGTCGCAGATCCTCATCAGCGGCGATCCTGCCGAGAATGCCGTTGACGAACTTGCCGGAGTCTGGACCTCCGAACGTCTTGGCCAGCTCGATGGATTCGTTGATCGCCGCCTTGAGTGGCACACTCGGCAGATAGCGGATCTCGAACGCCGCGATCCGCAGCAAGGTGCGCTCGACTTTAGCCATCTGATCGAGCCCCCAGTTACGCGAGGCCTCCGCGAGGTGCGCGTCGATCTCTGCCTGGTGCTCGCGCACGCCGAGGATCAGCGTTCGGGCGAAGTCGGCCACCTCGGCATCGGCGCGCGATTCGGCGACGTGGTACTGCAGCGATCGCTCCACATCGCCGCCATCGCCCTCGAGCTCGAAAAGCACCTTGAGGGCGAGCTCGCGGGCCAGATGGCGCCGCCCCATCAGCGCCGCGCCCGGGCGATGAGGCGTCGCACTACGCGTCCTCGGGAAACCTCACGTCGCCGACAAAGACGTTGACCTGGCGGACCTCGAGGCCGAGCATCTTGTCGATCGCGTCGGCTACCTGCCGCTGCACCTCAGCCGCCACCGTCGGGACGTGAGCGGAATGCTCGACGATCACGAACAGCTCCAGGTTCAGTGTGTCGTTGCCCATGTCGACGCGCACGCCCTTGTAGGAGTTACTGGCGGGCAGCACCCTGTGGCCGTCCCGAGCTCGAGCCGGGTACATCCCCACGATGCCCTGCACCTGGCTGGCGGTCAGCGAGGCGATGTGGGCGATCACCTCGTTCGCCACCTTGACAGAGCCGAGCGGCCGATCCGGCATCAGACCCGCTCCACGTAGGCGCCCGTCCGGGTGTCGACCCGGATCACGTCGCCTTGGTTGACGAAGAACGGCACGTTGAGGGTTAGCCCGGTCTCGACAGTGGCCGGTTTGCCGCCGCCGGCGGCCGTATCACCTTTAAAACCAGGTGAAGTCTGGGTCACCTTGAGATCAACAGTGGTCGGCAGCTCGACGCCCAGGGGCTGCCCGTCATACATGAGAACTTCGATGGAACTGTTCTCCTTCAGGTACTTCAGGGTATCGCCCAGTTGGTCATCATTGAGCGGGAGCTGATCGTAGCTGGCGAGATCCATGAAGACGTGGCTGTCACCATCGCTGTAAAGGTACTGCATGGGCACTTTTTCGATCCGCGCCCTCGCGAAGCGGTCCTTGTCACGAAACTTCTGATCGATGATGGCGCCGCTTCGGACGTTGCGCAGCTTGGTGCGGAAGAAGGTGTCGCCGCGGGCGTTCTGGCCCTGCTGAAACTCGACAACCACCCAGAGGCCCCCTTCCCACTCGATAGTCATGCCGTTGCGGAAATCGCTGGGGTTAACCATGTCCGGAGAGGGATTGTAGCCTGACTCAGCCTGGGTGGCGCCGCGCTTCGATCTGAGAGAAGATCGCATTGCGTAGCTGCTGCGGGCGGGGCACCGTGCTCAGCACCTCGGCGCTGTCTCGTCCGGCCGACTCCAGCTCGATGTCGCCGAACCCCCAGGTCCGGCCCCAGAGTCCCTGGAAGGTGGTGAGGTCCTGGATCCGATCGATGGCGATCGACCGGGAGAATTTGGAGATGATTCCCTCGTTCAAGATGATCCGCTGGTCGGTGAGCACGTATTCATGGGCTCGCCAGCCCCAGTAATAGAGGTTGAGGACGAGCACCCCGGCGAGGACCACCCCGAGCATCAGGAAGAGGCGCAGCTCGCCGGGGATGGGCAGCAGCACCAGGAGGACCAGCGATATGGCCATGGCCAGCACGGTCGTTACCGTTGGGCGCACCAGGACCACCCAGTGCCGGGCTGAGCTGACCAGGACCCGTTCGCCGGGGAGGAGATCATGGGCGTTCATGGCGGCTGGGTAAAGAGAATGATCAGCGTCCCGATGACCAGGAACGGGCCGTAAGGGACGGCCTCTTTCAATCCGCGGATCCGGGTGATGAGCAGAATTATCGCCACAAATCCTCCCAGAAACACGCCGTAGAGCAGGGCGTGGACCATCCGGAGGTTCGAGAGGCCGGTGGCCATCCCGATGAACACGGCGAGCTTGACGTCGCCAAATCCGAAGGCCTCCGTGCCGAAGACGAATTGACCTCCAAGGTAGAGCAGCAAGAAGACGCCGCCGCCGATCAGTGCGGCGACGGGAGCGGTCCGCCAATCCGGCCACGGCCAGGTGGCATATGGGGTCCAGGGTGTCAGAAAGGCCAGCCCAAAGGCGATCGCCCAGCTGGGGAACATCACCAGGTCGAGGATGTAGCGCGTCTTCAGGTCGAAGGCCAGCACCTGCACCAGGATGGCGACGTAGACGGAATCGATGAACAGCAGCCGCTGCGGGCCGAGCTGCCAGGCGAACAAAAAGAACAGCAGGACGCAGAGACCCGGCATCACCAGGGTATCCGTGCGTGACTGCCGGAACTCGATCTCTTCGACCCGAGCGAGCCAGCGTGACAGGGAATTCAGGCCGCCACCAACCACGCCGCCGGCGAGCGCCCACGCCAGCGCAAGGGGAAACTGGCTCACGAGCTGAGGCGCTCCAGCACGGCCCGCTCCAGCGCCGCCCGCATCTCCGCCTCCGGCGCCGGTTGGCCGGTCCAGATCTCAAAGGCGGCCAGCCCCTGGAAGAGCAGCATGGACACCCCGTTGATCGCGCGGGCGCCGCGGTCGCGTGCGCCCCGGACCAGCGGCGTGATGGCCGGCTGATAGATGAGATCGAAGACAAAGTGACTGGGCATGACCCACTCGATCGGGAACGGCACCGCCTGGCCGTCGCTCCCAACCGGGGTCGCGTTCACGATCAGCTCGACTTTGCGTACGAGCAGGGACAGCGACCCCAGCGGCGATGGGCCGCCGCTGGGGACGCCGAGGTCATGACAGAGGGCCCGCGCCTCATCCAGGTCGCGGCTCGAGACCCAGATCTTGCCGGCGTCCTCGCGCAGCGCATCGACTGCGGCGCGGGCGGCGCCACCCGCGCCCAACACCAACGCCGTACGTCCTTTCGCCTGGAAGCCGGCCTCTTCGAGTGCCAGCGTGAAGGCTGAGCGATCGGTGTTCCAGCCGATCAGGGCGCCCGCCCGATGGCTGATGGTGGTGACTGCCCCGACGACCTGAGCCTCCGGGCCCATCCCGTCGAGCAGCCGGCTGACCGCCACCGTGTGCGGCATCGTGACCGCGGCGCCCAGGACGTGAGTGTCCGCCCGCATCTGCGCCACCGCATCGGGCAGCTCCGCCGGCCGAACCGCTCGCGCTTCGCAGGTGGCGTCGATACCGGCCGCGGCAAACCCGGCACTGTACAGCGTGACGGCCAGCTCGCCACCCATTTCGCCACCCACCAGCAGGAGCCGCGACGCCGCGAGGTTACTGGAGGCCGTACTGCCTGAGGAGGCGGGCGAACTCTTCGTTGGTTTTGGCGTAGTGGTTGTGACCCTGCTTGTCGGAGAGATAGAAGAAGTAGCCGGTTGTCGCCGGCTGGAGAGCGGCATCGATGGCCTTGATGCCGGGGTTCGCGATGGGTCCTGGTGGGAGTCCGGTATGTAAATAGGTGTTGTACGGGGACTGAATCATGCGGTCCTCTTTGGTCACCGATGACTGCCAGACCCCCTTGGCGTACAGCACCGTGGCATCGATGTCCAGCGCCCAGCCGGCCGACAGCCGGTTGTAAATGACGCTGGCGACCAACGGCCGATCCTCGTCGAACAGCGCCTCCCGCTCGATCATCGAGGCGATCGTCACGACCTGGAGCGCATTGAGCTTGCGCTGGCCCGCCTGCCCTTTGCGCGTGTCATTCCAGCGCTTGCCGAACTGGTCGAGCTGCAGCGTGATCAGCTGCTTGGCCGTCCCATTCCGCGGGATGAGGTAGGTATCGGGGAACAGGAACCCCTCGAGCGACGCCCCCGGCGGAAGGTCCTTGAGGAAGTCGTTGTTGAACTGGCCCACCACGGCCTGCGCCATGTAATCGCTGCCCTTGATCACGCCCCCCTGGTCGAGCAGCGCTGCCGTCTTCTTGATCGTGTAGCCCTCCGGGACGGTGACGAAGATTTCCTCGGGGACGGCCGTTTGCAACGCTTGCAGGATCTGGATCATGTCGAGGTTCCGACTGATTTCGTAGGCGCCCGCCTGGACGTTGCGGTCAAGGTGCTTGTAGCGGGCGTAGAGGTCGAAAACGGTCACCGAGTCGATCAGTCCGGCGCGATGCAGAGTGTCGGCGACCTCATGAAAACTCGCGCCCGGTGGCACGACGAACCGGACCTTGGCGTTTCCTGGATTGGCGGGCGTGTGCAGCTGATGGTCGACCCAGTTGTAGGCAAGCACGCCCGGGATGCCCAGCGCCGCCGGCAGCAGAAAAAGGATGACGACAAACCACTGCACGCACCCCAAGGCACGGCTGCGCCGTCGCGGCGCCGGCGCGCGCATCGGTTGCCGGCCCGGGTCAGTCAGCGCTCAGGGCCGCCGTCTTCATCGAGCTCGTCGTCCTCTTCGAATTCCTCGAGCTGCTCGACCACCCGGTCGTGTTCGTCATCGTCCAGGGTTACGAGCGATTCGCCTTCCCGGCGCAGGATGAGGACGCGGTCCTCGTCGGCCTCCGCCTGGAGGACGTAGTATGTTTCACCCTCGATCTCCACGACATCGTGAACGACGTAGCTTTCCTCTTCGCCGGTCTTCTCATTGACCAGCTCGATGGTTTGAATCTCGCCGTTCGCTTCGGGAATCTCTGGCATTCAGCCTCCTGGCCCCCGCCCGCGCTGGTAATCGAGGTACCCCTGCAACAATAACGTGGCGGCCATCCGATCGACCTCTTGCCGCCGTTTGCTCCGCCGTTTGCCCTGCTCGATCAAATAGCGCTCGGCGGCCACCGTGGTCAGGCGCTCGTCCCAGTATGCTACCGGGCGCCCGGTCGCCTGCTCGACGCGCGCCCCAAATCGCTGGGCGTCGTGGGCAGCGGTCTCGAGGCGGCCGTCCATCAGTCGGGGAAGGCCGATCACGATCGCCTCCACGTCGTAGCGGGCCACGAGATCGACAAGCGCCTTGAGGTCCTCCGCCTCGGAGCGGCGCGAAAGCACGCTCAGTGGCTGGGCGATCGTTCCTGATGGGTCACTCAGCGCAAGTCCGAGCCGGACGCTGCCCGGATCGATCGCGAGGACCCTCAAGAGCTCGGGCTGCCGGAGACCTCCTGGATCTTGAGTGAGATGCGCGAGCTGAAAAGCGGTAGCCAGGGCAGACCGAACGGCGACTGGGTGACGCGGGCATCGACGACATTCGGTAGCGACTGGAGAAACGCGTGCGCATTCGAGGGACTCATGCCCTTCAGGTGGCCCCGGATGTTGCTCTCCAGGAAGACCGGAGTGGAAAAGCCGGAGGCGTGGCCATTGAGGGTGATATGTCCATCGGCCGCCACGTCGATGGCGTCGTAGCTGAGATTGAGGTTGTTGGTCAGCTGGGTTCCGGACGAGAGCTTGTGCTGGAGCCCGGACTTCAGCATCTGCTTGACCGCCTTGTCGTCAAACGCGACTCCGTCGCCCGTGACCTTGACGGTGACGGTCATGCCACTAACCTCCTCGCCGACCTTATGGTCCGAGGTTGCCGTCGCCTGCACCCCGTTGCCCACCATGACGAGCTTGAGACCCTGCGCCTTGCTGGTCAGCTGGTCCGTGACCTGCGGCACCGCATCCTTCGCGTAGACGTCGCGAATCCCGTCGATGTCGGACTGCTGGATGACGGTTGCCGTTCGCGGATCCGCGCCGCCAGCCGTTGCTTGGGCGTTGTCAACAGTCAGGTTGAAGTCCCGGCTGTTGTTGATGTTGGTGATGGTATGGGCTTCGGTATTGCCACTTGGTCCGGGTTGGACCGCCTTTACCTGAGCCGATGCCGACCCTCTTGGCGAGGAGACGGTGGTGGCCTTTTGGGTTAGGTACTGCTTGCCGTCGCTCGTACTCACGGAGGTTCCGGCCGCGATTGTTTTGGCGTTGTTGTCGCAGAAGAAGGTGCAGCTGTACGTAAATGTCACTGAGCCAGTTGACGGTTGTGCATCAATCTGCTTTTGACCGGTCGCCGTACCGGGCAATGTTTGCGATTGGTCGGCATGAACCGCCCGGGTGGCGAAGTGGTCGGGCGAACCTGCCGCCGTGCCAGGTGCTCCGAGCAACGTGATGTCGGCCTTGATCGGCGTTCCCGACACCGACAGCGTCGCGGTCGCGCTGGGGAGGTACAGGATGCCCACGAGCAACGCGACGATCGCCAGCGCCCCGGCGCCGATCACGTAGGGCCGGTAACTGTTGAACGAGGGACCCGACCGTGCGGGCTTCGTGGGCGCGGGCGGCTTTTTCGGTGCCGCGGAAATGACAGACGTCGGTCGTGGCCGGTCGAGCGTCGCCACACCACCTGCGCCAGCTGCTACGCGGGAGCCCGTCTCTACTCCGACCGGAACCGGCGCGGCCGGCGCGGCGCTGGCGGCGGGTGGCTCGTCGACCAGCGCGGGCTGGTGGACCTCCGTGCCGGTGTCATATGCGGCCAGGCTCGGATAGGCGGTGAGCCCAGCCTCCAACGACATCGACTGGAGCCGGGGGTCGCCACTCACCAGGTTCACCCGCTTGCCGTAGCTGTCGGCGTAGCGCTTCAGCAGCCGGAAGCTCATTGGGCTCTGGAGGGCGCGAGCGCGCTCAGGGACCACGAACGTGACCGCATCCTCGAGGCTGAGATCACGGAGGCGATCGACGAGGTCGGTAATCTCCTCGTCGGCTTCAACGTAGAGCAGCTTGGCCAGAGTCTTCACAGTTTTAACACGTCGCGGCCTTTCATACCGGAAACGTCACTGATTGTCGAGATGTTACGGTGTCAGGTTTTCTCCGTCCGCGATCAGACTTTCATCGCCTTGAGCACTTTCCGCATCAGCCCGAACAGGGGCGCCTGATCTTCCGACTGTTGCTGGATGGCGTGAAAGGCGAGCCCCATGGGCGTGATGTCCTGCTGGTCGAGCAGCAACCCCGTGGAGTCGTAGATGCCTCGAATATCGACCGGGCGCAGGACGTTGACGCCCGGACTGCGGCCGAACGGGAGCTTGTCGACCCAGGGAAAGCTTCGGAGCTGCTCCTTGACCTCGGGTAGGGCGCTGCCGCCACCCGCCAGGTAGATCGCCGCGGGGAGCCGTTCCCCCTTCGCCATCTCCTGCAGGGTGATCGCCACTCCCTCCACCAGCACCTCGGCATCCCGGGCCAGCACGGCGTGCACCTTGTCGGCCTGCTCCGGCGGAAGCTCGCCCTTCGAATGGCGAAGCTTGACGGCTTCCGCTTCGCTGAAGGAGATCCCGAACCGGGTCGCCAGCTTCTTGGTGAAGACACGCCCCCCGATCGGGAACATTCGAGTGCCTTCGATGCCGCCATTGCGGATCAGGGCGATGTCCGTCGTTCCGCCGCCGATATCCACGAAGATTCCACCGAAGTCGTAGACCTCGTCGGTGGCGGCGCAGCGCGCCATCGCATACGGCTCGGCCACCGTGGCCAGCAACTCGAGGTCCAGCTCGGTCGCGATCGTCTGCAAAGCGCCCACGTGGGTCAGCGGCGCAAACGTGTTGAAGACAGTGATCACCATCGTGCGACCCTGGAAGTCGATCGGGTTGTTGACCACAAACCCGTCGATGCGGACACTGGTGATCGCGGAATTGATCAACTTGACGTTGACGTCAGGCACGCCGAGCTCCAGGCTCATCGCATGACCGGCTTCGCGAAGCGCCCGCTTCTGCACCAGTTGAAGCGTCTGGAGCAGCTCGACCTCGTTGATTTTCAGGTTGGGGTCCGCGCGAGGCACCGTAACCGATGTGCTGAAGCCCTTGACCTGTTCGCCGGCGATGCCGATCACCGCCTGGCCGGGGATGATGTCGCACATGTCCTCCGCCTGGGACATCGCCTTGTCGCAGCTGTCGATGATTCCCTGGATGTCTGACGGGACGCCGCCCTGCATGTCGGCAGAGTCCTGCCGCTGCCGCGACGCCCCCAGGACGACGCCGTTACGCCCCTCGCGCTTGACCACCAGCGCCTTGATGTACTCGGTGCCGATGTCCAGGGCGGTGTAGTAGTTCTCGTAGTCAGCGCCCCGGCGCAGGCGCTTGATCCGGTCTTTGATCTTGATCATCTCAAGTGCTCTCGTACATAGTCCTGCAAAGACTTGAACGCGTCATCCACCCTTTCGGGATCGATCCCGCCACCCTGGCCAACGGGCCCCCGGCCACCGCCCTTGCCGCCCGCTACCTGGCGGAAGGCTTGCACGAGCTCATTGGCAGGCAACCGGTCGGCGAGCGGGCTTGCCACCTTGACGGCGAAATTGCGGCCCCCGACGACGACCGCCACGCCGTTGCCGTTGGTCCTCGTCAGCGCGTGATCGGCGAAGGTGAGCAGGTCGCGTTCGCCGGCGTCCACCCGCTGGAGGAAGAGACGGACACCGTCGACCCTGGCTTCCTCGATTTCGGCCCCGCCGCCGGCGGCGACCCGCTGGCGCAGGTTGGCGATCTCCTTCTCGAGGCGCTTCACCTCGGCTTGCAGCGTGGCCACCCGCGCAGGCAGCTCGGCGGGGCCGGCTCGCAGCGTTTCGCCGAGCTCGGCCAGCACCCGCTCATACTCCCCCACCCGCTGCTCCGCCGCCGCGCCGGCCCGCATTTCGATTCGACGGATTCCGGCGCCGATGCTGCGGTCGCTCGAGATCAGCGCGATGCCGATCTCGCCGCTTCGCTCCACGTGGGTGCCGCCGCACAATTCGCGGGCCCAATCCCCGAATGACACGACCCGAACCAGGTCGCCGTACTTCTCGTCGAAGAGGGCAACCGCCCCTGTGGCGATCGCCTGATCGAGCGGAAGCTCCTCCACCCGGCGGACGAGGTCGGCCCGGATTTTTTCGTTGAGCAGGCGGGAAACCTGATCGATTTCGTCGGCCGTCAGCGCGCGCGGAAAACGGAAATCGAAGGTGGCGTAGTCCGGTTCGACCGACGAGCCCGCCTGGCTCGCCTGCTCGCCGAGCACGTCGCGAAGGGCGCGATGGAGGAGGTGAGTCGCCGAATGATGGCGGGCAATCGCCTGCCGGCGCGGCGCATCCACGGCGGCGTGCACCCGATCGCCGGGCGTGAGCCGATCGGGTGGCGCCGCCACCCGGTGGCGAATCGCCTCACCCTGGGGTTGCACGTCGAGAACCCTCACCTTCTCGCCGCCCGAGGTCAACCATCCGGTGTCGGCCGTCTGCCCGCCTCGTTCCGCATAGAAGGGTGTCGCTTCGAGGAACACGTCCGCCTGCGCCGGGTCACCCGAGACCGCAAAGACATCGGTGACGGCGGTATCCGCTTCGAGCTGGTCATAGCCGACGAAGCGCGTTCCGCGGCCCGTCAGCGGCGCCGTGAATCCGCCGGTTGCGACCCGGCTTCGCTCCCGCTGACCCTGCATCAACGCGGCGACCGCGGTCATGTCGACAGTAACGCCCTGCTCCTGGGCCAGCTCGGCGGAGAGCTCGACCGGGAAACCGAGCGTGTCGTGCAGGTAGAAGACCTCCTCGGAGGTCAGCGCTTTCCGTTCGATCAGGCCCTGGAGTCGCTCCATGCCCTGCCGCAGCGCGATGCTGAATCGCTCCTCCTCCGAGCGCACGACGTCCACAATTTGGTTGGCTTGCTTGCGTAGCTCGGGGTACACGTCGCCCAGCAGCTTGACCACGATCGGCACCCCGGACGATAGGTGCGCCCCGGGACCGAGCCGTCGGGCGTGAACCATCGCGCGCCGGATCAGGCGCCGCAGGACATAGCCACGCCCATCATTGGAGGGCACCACCGCATCGGCCATCAGCATGGTGCTGCCGCGCGCATGGTCGGCCATGACCCGAAGCGAGGTGTCGACCTCGGCCTGGGTTCCATATGGCTGTCCGGTTTCCTTCTCCCAGTGTTCGACCAACGGCCGAAAGAGGTCCGTTTCAAAGACTCCAGGTTGCTGTCGGTTGACGACGGCACTGATGCGTTCCAGCCCCATCCCGGTGTCGATCCCGGTGCGTGCCAGCGGCGTCCGGTGGCCCGCCTGGTCACGGTCCCACTGGATGAACACCAGGTTCCAGATCTCGAGGAACCGGTCGCAGCCGGGATGCTCGCAGTTCGGGCCGCAGTCTGGCATCCGGCACCCATGTTCCTCGCCCCAGTCGTAGTGAACCTCGGAGTCCGGACCACACGGACCGGTGGGACCGGCCGCCCAGAAGTTGTACTCGTCGCCAAAGCGCCGGATGCGGCCGTTCGGAAGGCCGGTTCGCTTCCAGATCTCAAAGCTCTCGTCATCCTCGTTGTGAATGCCGGCCCACAGGCTCCCCGGTTCAATCCGTAGTTCCTTGGTCAAAAACTCATAGGCATACGGAATGGCCTTCTCCTTGAAGTAGTCGCCGAAGGAGAAGTTGCCCAGCATCTCGAAGAACGTCAGGTGGTGGCCGTCGTGGCCGACGACGTCGATGTCCGACGATCGGAAGACCTTTTGAACGGTGGTGGCCCGCGGGTACGGTGGTTTCGCCTGGCCCAGGAAAACGGGTTTGAAGGGCACCATGCCCGCACTGGTGAACAGCAGGGTAGGATCGCCGAACGGGATCAGGGATGCGCTCGGCAAAACCTTGTGGTCCCGCTCTTTGAAAAAGTTAAGAAAACGCTGGCGGATCTCCGCGCTCTTCACTCTTGGTCCTTGCGCGCACTGAATTGTACTGCGGAGGGCGAAACCATCGGCCAGCGTCCCACGTTGACTGTGGCAAATGGGTCAGGAGGCGGGCTGCTCATGCGGGTAAAGATGATTCTCCCCGCCCTGACCGAGGCCACCAGCCCGTTTTTCCGCCCCATCAAGTATTCGCTCTTTCCCCCTCTGGGGCTTGCGACCCTGGCCGGGTTCCTCGACGAGGATGACGACGTGGCGATCTGGGACGAGCATGTCGAGAAGGTGCCGTTCGACGATGAGCCGGACCTGGTCGTCATCCAGGCATACATCACGTCCGCCAGGCGCTCCTATGCGATTGCCGACCGATACCGTGCCCGCGGCGTGTACGTTGCGATCGGCGGCCTGCATCCGACCTCACTCCCCGATGAGGCCCAGTTACACGCCGACACCGTCTTTTTGGGGCCGGGCGAAGATACCTGGCCGAGATTCCTCCAGGACTTCCGGGCCGGTCATCCAGCCAGGCGCTACACCTCACAGCATCGGACCCTGCTGGGCGTGCCGCCCATCCGGCGCGACCTCATCCGGCGCCACAAGTACCTGGTGCCAAATTCCATAGTTGTTTCGCGTGGGTGCCCCCATGTCTGCGACTTCTGCTACAAAGTGGCCTTCTTCAAAGGCGGCAAGGAGTACTATGTGCAGCCCGTCGACTCGGCCCTCGCCGAGATCAATCGACTGCCCGGACGGCACCTGTACTTTCTCGACGATCACCTCTTCGGCAGCCCGCCGTTCGCCACGGCGCTGTTCGATGGCATGCGTGGCATGGGACGCCTCTGGCAGGCGGCCGGGACCGTCAAGGCCGTCCTGGAGCAGCCGAAGCTGCTGGAGAAAGCCGTCGAGGCGGGACTGCGCAGCCTCTTCGTGGGCTTCGAGACCGTCAACTCCGCCAACCTCTCCGAGCAGCGAAAGTTCCAGAACATCGGCCGTGACTACGGGGCTGCCATTCGCCGGCTGCATGACCTGGGCGTCATGGTCAATGGAAGCTTTGTCTTCGGCATGGATCATGACGCACCGGATGTCTTCGACCGCACGGTCGCCTGGGCGATCGAGCAGGGCATCGAGACGGCCACGTTCCACATCCTGACGCCCTACCCCGACACGGCGCTCTACCAGCGGATGGACGCCGAGAACCGAATTCTGCATCGCGACTGGGATCTCTTCGACACGCGGCACGTCGTCTTCCGGCCCGCCCAGCTCCAACCGGGAGAGCTCGAAGCCGGATATTGGCGCGCCTACCGCGAGTTCTATCGGTGGGGCTCGATCTGGCGAGGCGCGGCTACCAAACCGGTAGCTCGTGATCGACTCAGACACATTGCCTATGCCGGCGGCTGGAAAAAGTTCGAGCCCTTCTGGGACCTGGCGATTCGGGGTGGCAAAGTGCTCCACGCTTTGCCCTTCCTGGAGTTGATCCTCGAAGGCTTCGGCCGTCACGCACCCTCCAGCCCACGCACTGTCAGCATCGCGCCCGCATCGCCGTTGACCGGGCTAACTGACGGGTAGTTCGCGCTTCAGTCGCTCGACGGCCGCCCGCTGCAGCCGCGACACGTGCATCTGCGAGATGCCGAGCCGCTTGGCGACCTCCGCCTGGGGCAACTCGTCAACAAAACGGAGGTACATGATCCGTCGCTCACGCGGTGTCAGGTGGCGCATCGCCTGGTCGAGCAGATCCTGTAGTTCGACCTTGTCGAGGTTCTCGTCTTCCAGTCCGAGCCGCTCGGTCAGTTGCAGGCCGTCATCGTCCCGGGAGGCGGGGCCGGTCGACTCGAAGGGAATGGTGCGCTGCGCCGGACTTGCTTCCATCGCGGCCAGCACCTCTTCCGGTTCTAGCCCAAGCTCCTTCGCGATTTCGTTGACCGACGGCTGGCGGCCGAGCTTCCCTTGCAGTCGCTGTTGCGCCAGGTCGGCGCGCTGCATGGTCTCCTGCAGGCGCCGCGGCACCTTCACGGCCCAGCTCTTGTCCCGGAAGTAACGCTTGATCTCGCCCACGATGGTGGGCGTGGCGAACGTCGAAAATTCCAGGCCCCGCTGCGGCTCGAAGCGCTCGATGGCTTGCAACAGCCCGATGTAGCCGACCTGGACGATATCCTCGAGCGGCTCGCCACGGTTGCTGAATTTCTTGGCTAAAAAGACCACCAGATTGTTGAACAGCTCGACCAGCTGCTGGCGGACTTCGGGGTCCTTTGTCTTCTGGTACTTGAGAAAGAGGCGGCGAACAAGCTCACGGTTCGGTCGGACGGTGGACTGCGTGGAGGGTGGGCGTTCTACTCGATCAGGTATTTGACCATCCTCATCCGCATGCTGCCCGTCTGGTCATCCACCTGGTAGCGGAGTTCGTCGACAAACAGCCGGATCATATTCAAACCAATGGTTTCATAATCGAGCTCCATCTCGCGATGGGGCTTGCGCACGGCCTGCTGCTGCTGCTCAACGGCCCGCGGCGGCACACTTCGCACCTCGACCTCCAGTCTTCGCGGCCGGCTCTTGAAGGTCAATTTCAACTGCCCGTTACCGCTCCCCCACTGCTGGGCAGCCGCGGCGCAGGCGTTCTCGCATGCCTGGGTGACGGCGATGTTCAGGTCGTCGATCTCCTGGAGCGAAAAACCAACCACGAGTCCGAGCGACGACGCCGCCCGCTTGGCGACCACGATGTAATCGGCGACGGCCGGCAGTTTTAGCTCGGTGAGATAGGCGCCACCCTGAACGTTGAGGCCGGACGCCGCTGGTTGATGGCGAAGTCGATTCTCCCTCATGATTCCTCCCGCTGCTGGCTCGTCTGTGGTCGGCTCCGGCGGCGCCCGAGTCCGCCAAGTCGCTCGCGGATCCGGTCACGCCATCCTGTGATGGCGGCGCCGGTGGCGTTCATCGCCCGATCGGCAGCGGTGAACTTGTCGTTGACCCCGGTGACCATGTCATCGATTTGCTGCAGGCTATGCCGTAGCTCCGGGAGGGCCAGCCTGGCCTCATCTAATGTCAGCGTCAGAATCGCCTCGATCGTCCGCAAGCTCCGAGTCATGTTCAGCAGGGTGAACGAGGCAAACAGGCTGAGCAGAAGGAAGCCGACACCGACGAGGAGCACGCCGACCTGCCATACCACCTACGCAATCCTCCCGACGTTGCCCGTCACGGGATGTTGCCCAAGTTGTACCGCGTTTGTAGAGGCCTCAAACGCTGCACTTATGCCGCCTGCTCCCGTCGGGTCCAGCGGGTGCCTGCCCACTGGATAATCGCCAGGAGCGCCAGGTCGTTGATGGGGTGCAGCTCCCCAAGCGCCAGGCGGGCGCCCACTCCAGCCATCCCGAGCGCCTCGCCGATGAGAATCGCCAGGGTGCTGAGACCCAGGCGTGTGAGGTACCGGGGCGCCCTGGGAGCCACCAGGTAGGCCAGCTGCGTGCCCAGCAGGATGAGGAGCATGGCCAGCACGAAGACCGGCGGGATCGACACAGGCAACGCCGCGAGTGTAGCCGATGTGGCGGGTCCTCTAAAACGAAGAGAGGCCCGGCCAGCTGGCCGGACCTCTCTTGAAGCTTGCGCGATCTATTTGCTGTGATGCCCGTTGGTCGTGTGCTTGTCGATCGGCGCCGTTGCGGGCGTCGTCGCGGTGGTCGACGGCAGCCACTTCTGTGCCTGGCTGTTTTCGGCGGCCGGCGTGTTGCACGAGTTACCCGGGCGTGAGCAGGTCGGTTGCGGTGCCGGCGCCGGGTCAGGCGTCGAAATCGTCAGGCCGGCGAGCAGGATCGCGAGCGCGCCCCAGCCGTTCGTGTCGTTGACGGTCACGCTGGTGAGCGTCTTGGTGCCGTCCAGGCTGATGGTGAGCATGTCGATGACGGCAGCCGAGCCATCAGTCGCGGTACCGCTCCAGACCTGCGCGGCAGCCGGGTCGGCGATCAAGTTGACAGTGAAGCCGGCGCCCGTCCGCCACTCGCGGAGGTTGCCGCCAACCATCAGGTCGGTGCTCTGGGTCGTGCCGTCGCTGAAGGTCAGCGTCACGTTGCCGACCACAGTCTGGTCGTACCACAGGTAGGTGTTGGCCGAGTTGAGCAGCAGGTAGGCACCTGTCGCGTTGGCCCAGGAGCCAGCGAAGCTCACGCTCTGGCCGTTGCCGAGCGAGATCGAGTTACCGGCGGTCAGGTCAAAACTGTGTCCACCCAGGGTCGTGATGCCCGACGGGCCACCACTGTACATGGCGCTGAGCGGGGACGTCGCTTGGGCGCCCAGGGCCACCGGGGCGTCCTGAGCGTAGCCCATGATGCTCGAAGCAGCGATCAAACCGGACGCGAGAATGAGACCTTTGGCGGACTTGGTGAAGATGGCGGCGTTCATGTCGCCTACTGTAAGTTGCGTACCTTACGCACTCGATGGCAATAGATTGCGGCCCGTAACGGCGCCGAAAAACCACGGTGACAGTTTCGGCTGGCGCTCTAGCGGCCCTGTTTCACGGGTGGACGCACCAATTCGAGGCCGAGTTCCCGCAGCTGTTTGGCATCGACCGGAGCTGGCGCGTCGGTCATGACCTCTTCGGCCTGCTGGTTCTTGGGGAACGCAATCACCTCGCGGATCGTCTCCTCGCCGGCGGCGAGCATGACCACCCGGTCGAGACCGTAGGCGAAGCCGCCGTGCGGCGGCGCGCCGTAACGGAAGGCGTCGAGCAAGAACCCGAATCGACGCTCGGCATCCTCCGGCGCCATACCCAATCCGCTGAAGACGCGCTGCTGCATTTCCGGATCGTGGATCCGGATGCTGCCCGAGCCGAGTTCGGTGCCATTGAGCACCAGGTCATAGGCGCGGGCGCGAACCCGCATCGGCTCGCTGGCGAGGAGGGGAACATCCTCGGGCCGTGGTGCGGTGAACGGATGGTGGGCGGCGGTCACCCCGCCCGTCTCCTTGCTCCGCTCGAAAAGCGGGAACTCGGTGACCCAGACGAACTCGAAGGTGCCCTCGTTGATGAGGCCCAGCGACCGGGCCGCCAACTTCCGGACGGACCCAAGCGCCGCCGCCGCGACCTCCGCGCGGTCGGCCACCGCGACCACCACCTCGCCGGGTTGGGCCTGAGTCACCTGCTCCAGGGCGGCGAGCTCCCGCTCGTTGAAGAATTTCGTGATCGGTGAGCGCCAGGCCTCCGCCTCCCGGTGCCAGAAGGCGAGGCCCTTGGCCCCGTCGCCGCGGGCGGCCTCGGTCAGGGCGTCGATCTCCTTGCCACCGATCGCCTTCGGAATGCGAAGCCCCCGAACCACCCCGCCGGCATCGAGCGCCTGGCGAAAAATCTTGAACTCCGTTCCTGCGAAGATCGAGGACAGCTCCTGGATCTCGAGCCCGTAGCGGAGGTCGGGCTTGTCGACGCCATAGCGAAGAATCGCGTCCGCGTGGGTGATGCGGCGGATCGGTGTCGGCACGACCGCACCGAGCACCTGCTTCCAGACGTGGGCGAAGCAGCGTTCCACGACGTCGAGCACGTCATCCTCGGCAACAAAGGACATCTCGAGGTCGAGCTGGGTGAATTCCGGCTGCCGGTCCGCCCGCTGATCCTCGTCACGGTAGCAGCGCACGATCTGGAAGTAGCGGTCCATCCCGGCCACCATCAACAGCTGCTTGTACAGCTGCGGCGACTGGGCCAGCGCATAGACGTGGCCCGCCTTCAGCCGGCTGGGAACCAGGTAATCACGTGCCCCTTCCGGCGTGCTGCGGATCAGGACGGGCGTCTCGATCTCGACGAAGCCCTCGTCGTCGAGAAAATCGCGGATGGCCTTGGCCATCCGGTGGCGGAGCTGGAGATTCCTGGCCATCCGTTGCCGCCGAAGATCCAGGTAGCGGTAGCGAAGCCGCAGTTGCTCATCGACCACGCCGTCCTCGTTGACGTTAAAGGGTGGCGGTTGCGCGCGGTTGAGGATGTCGACGGCATCCGCGTCGATCTCGACCGCACCGGTGGCGAGCTCTTTGTTTTCTGTTCCCGCTGGGCGTTTGACGACCGGGCCATGGACGCGGATCACAGACTCCGGCCGGAGCTCGCCGGCCGTGGCGTGCGCCTGCGCGTGCACCGGATCGAACTTCACCTGGACGATCCCACTCCGGTCGCGAAGGTCGATGAAGATCAGGCCGCCGAGATCGCGACGGCGGTGTACCCAGCCATAGACGTCGACGGACTGTCCCGCCTGCTCGACACGCAGCGTGCCACACGGGGCTCGGGGCGTCAGGCTCACCCGGCGCTCAAGGTTTGCGTGACGGTTGGCACCACTTCGCGTTCGGCGACGCTCACCTGCGTCTTCAAGCGCATGTCGCGGACGACGGCCTCGCCCTTTTCTCGCTCCTCCGGCCCGACGAGCAATGCGACGCGCGCCCCTCGTTTGGCGGCCTTGCGAAGTTTGGCATCGAGCCGGGCCGCACCTGGATCGACCACCACCCGCAGGCCGCGGTCGCGCAAGGTCCCGGCCAGGTGAAAGACATAGAGCTCATCCTTGGGGTCCACCGCCAGCGCCCAGACATCGGGCGCGGGCGGCGCCAGCGGCTTGCGTTCTTTCAGCACCATCGCCGTCCGGTCCAGGCCGAGGGCAAAGCCAACGCCCGGCGTCGTCCGATAACCCAGGGCGGCGGCGAGGCCATCGTAGCGACCCCCACCGCCGAGCGCGTTCTGCGCCCCACCCAGGCTTTCGTGCTGATATTCGAAGACCGTCCGCGTGTAGTAGTCGAGGCCACGGACCAGATCGGGATTCAGGGTGAACGGAATCTCTTCCGCGCTGAGCCCGTCCTTGACCGCCTGGAAGGCTTCCGCACATGGCTGGCAGAGATGGTCCACGATGCGCGGTGCCTTTTGCTTGAGTTGCTGGTCCTGCGGTTCTTTCGAGTCAAACAGGCGCAGCGGGTTCTTCTCGAATCGAATGCGGCTTTCGGCGCTCAGGGCCGCCAGGTGGGGACGATAGTAGTCGCGGAGCCGCTCCCGATACGCCGGACGGCACACCTCATCGCCAATGCTGTTGAGCAGCAGGTGGATCCCACCGACATCGAGGGCGCCGAACCAGTTCCAGCCCAGCACGATCGCTTCGATGTCGAGAAGTGGGCTGGCTTCCCCGATGGCTTCGATGCCGAACTGACGGAATTCGTGGAAACGACCGCGCTGGGGCCGTTCCGACCGAAAATACGGGCCCAGATAGTAGACGCGGACCGGCTGCGGCTCGAGTTGCATGCCGGCGTCGAAGTAGGCGCGGACGATCGGCGCGGTTCCCTCCGGGCGCAGGGTCAGCGATCGATCGCCGCGGTCTTTGAAGGTGAACATCTCCTTGCTCACGATGTCGCTCGCCTCCCCAACGGCCCGCACGAAGAGCTCGGTGGCCTCGAAGCTGGGGGTTTCGATCCGCAGGTACCCGAACCGCTCGGCGAGGTCTTTCGCGGCACCGGACATCGCGTCCCAGTAGGGCTGATCCGCGGGCAAGAGGTCCTGCGTGCCGCGGGGACGCTGCGCGATCGGAGGCATGGTTTCGAAAGGATAGCGAATACTCGGCGCCAGATCCGTGTTGCGCGCTAGCTCGCGAGCTGGGCGTCGGGGTTGCCGGCGTCGCTGCGAACCACCCGGTTGCGACCGGTCCGCTTGGCCACGTACAGGGCCTGGTCCGCGGCCTGGACCAGCGCCTCGCGGGTGTCGCCGTCGCGCGGGAACACGGCGATGCCCAGGCTGAGGGATAGGTTGGAGACGGCCTTCCCGTCCAGCAGCACGGCCTGGCCGCCGATCGTCCGGCGAATCCGCTCGGCGATGGCAACCGCCGCACGGCTGTCGGCGCCCCTCAGCACGAGCACGAACTCGTCGCCGCCATAGCGTGCCACCAGGTCCTTGGGCCGTACCGCCGGTACCAGGATCTGGCTGGTGAGGTGGCGAAGGACGGCGTCCCCGGCAGGGTGCCCGACCGTGTCGTTGATTTCCTTGAAGTGGTCGAGGTCGCACATGATCAGGGCGAGCGGCTCCCGCGTCTTCCTCGACCGTTGCAGCTCGCGGTCAAGGTAAGCTTCCAGCTCCCGGTGGTTCGCCACACCGGTCATGGCATCGGTGGTGGCCAGCTGCTTGGTGTGCTCGTAGGCCGCGGCGTTTTCGATCGCAATCACCGCCTGGTTGGCGAGGGTCTGGAGCACCCGAACCTCGCTGCGCTCGAGGATGCGCGGCGACCGCATGTGGATGACGAGCACACCGACGATCTCGCCTGCCAGGCACATCGGAACGGCAATCGCCCGCTGCAACCCAACCCGCCGCACGGCGGACAGGGGCTCCCCATGCTCGTCGACCAGGTCGAGCTCCACGACCTGCTCCGGCCGCTCCACCCGCTGCGAGGCCAGGTCTGCACTCTGCCGCACGGCAGCCATCTCACGCCGTGTCGTCGAGCCGACGATGACGTCGGAGAATTGCTCGCGCCAGGCCGGCTTGCGCAGGTGCAAGGAGGCATACGGAACATCCAGGATCTCAGCCGTGGCGTGGGCAACGGCCCGAAGCAGGTTGTCGGTCCCCACGGTCACGGCGGTCAACGCCTGCGAGATCTTCTCGAGGGCAATGATCGCCTGGTCGAGACGATGGGCCTGCAGCTCGGTCTTCTTGCGAAGGTCCGAGTTCTCGATCATCAGAGCCATCTCGGTTGCGATCGTCTGCAGCAGCTCCACGTCCTGTTGTGGCAGCCGGTAACCGGCGGCGATGCCGGTGACCAGGTAGCCGGCGTTTCGTTCGGCCCGGACCAGCGGAACGACCAGCGCTTGCTGGATACCGGCCAGCTCGCCGAAGAGGCGCAGACCCCGCCGGGGGTCGTTCGGAAGGGTGGCCACCGTTTCGACGCCCGCGGTCGGTTCCGCGGCGAAGCCCTCCGCCAGCTTCGCCGGGCTCAGGCGGCCCAGTTGTCCGGCGGCTTTCGACCCCAGGCCGACCACCGACCGGACTTCCAGCCCGCCGGCCTCGTTCCGCGCCAGCAACAGCGCCTTTTCGAGCCCGAGGGCTTTCATGCTGACCCCCAGGATGGCTTCGGCCATCGCGGCGGGCTCGGTTTCCTTGCCCAGCCCCTGGCTCGACTGCGACAACGCGGCAAGGCGGCGCATCTGCTCGTTCAGCGAGCGAGTCCGCTCTTGCAAATCTTGCGTCATGGTGTTGAACGCGGTCGCCAGGTCGCCGAGCTCATCGCGACGCCTGACCTCGAGCCGCTTGCTGAGGTCACCCCGGGCAACCGCTTGCGTTCCGGCAACGAGGGCCTCGATCGGCCGGGTGAGGCGGAGCGCCAGCAGGTAGCCCACCAGCAGGAGGATCAGCACGACGCCCGCGAAGAGCACGGTCATCTGGAACGCCGATTGAAGACCGGCCTCGACGACGCTCCGCCGCGACAGCGCGACCGCGAGGTAGCCCTCCACGTGCTGGCGGAGGTAGAAGTTGGTGAACTGGAGCTCGTATTCCTGGCCGGCGATGGTCAAGCTTCGCGTCGCCGCGCGCCCGGGCGAGGCCAGCGCCAGGTAAGAACGCAGATGCTCGTCGATGAGGTCGCCTTTCACATTGGCGATGGTGCTGCCCAGCAGCCGGCCGTTGGTGTCCAGCAGTGCGACCTGGGCCTGCGAGGTCGTCTGAATATCGCTGAGCACAGCGGGCAGGGCGGTCTCGACCAGCACGCCACCGACGACACGATCACCAAGCACGACGGGCCCGGCCGCGGCCAGGGCCGCCGGGGGTGAGCCGCGGTAACCGATGTATTTGTCTCCAAGCGAGTCGTACTCGCCTTTCAGCACCGGTTCCACGATGGGCTCACTGGATAGATCGGTGCCGCTCTTGAACACCAGGCCGCTCGGATTCGTCGCGTCCGGCTGCGTGATTTCGAGAATGGTGTGCCCCCGGGCGTCGAAGATCATCACGGTGCCGAGCCGGTTATTGACCTCGAGTGGGACGAGAAGTTCCCGGAGGGCGGCGGCGTCGCCGGCGCGAACGGCCCGATCGATGCCTTCCGTGTTGGCAATCAGGCGGATCGCGGCCACCTGACGGCCCTGTAGCTTGACGGCGGAATCGAGCGCGGCGTCCTCGGCGTGAACGAGTTGATCCGCGA
>VBHC01000176.1 GCA_005889535.1 Chloroflexota bacterium | reverse complement strand
TTGGACGGCACCGTTCCGGCGCTTCCCGTTCTTCCCGGCCAGCAGCTGGCGGGCGAGATCGAGACCGGTCGCTCCCTGGCTGAGGGCTTGCGCGAGGGTCTCGGATAGGCCTTTCGCGCCGTTGAGCACGATAAGTTGGTCGATTCCGCCAAACGGCTTGGCCGCCGCCTCTACGATCTCGGGCCAGCGCTCCGCAAGCTGTTGCCCGATAACGGCGTCCTGGTTCTCGGCGAGGGCATCGGCCCGCGCCTTGATGGCCTCGGCCTGCGCCATTCCCCGAGCACGAACCGCCTCGCCCTCGGCCATCCCCTTTGCGCGGGTAGCATCGGCTTCGGCCAGCCCAACCATCCTTGTCTGCTCGGAATGGGCGGTCGCTTCGAGCCTCACGCGCTCGGCATCGGCCGCGGCGATCGTCTTCGTCTTGCCGGCGTCGGCGGCAGCGCCGAGTTCGACCTCCCGCGCGCGGGCTTCCGCGGCGGCGATCGCGGCGTCCCGTTCAGCCTTCGCGAGGGTCACTTCCTGGTAGGCCTTCGCGTCGGCCGGCTTGCGTACTTCCACGTAGAGCCGCTGCTCGGCACGCTGGGCCTCGAGCTCGGCGACCTTCGTCTCTTCGACAACGACCCTCTGCCGGTTCGTCGCTTCCGAGAGCGGCCCTGCCTGGCGGGCCAGCGCGGTCGCCTGATCGATTTCAGCCTGGTATCCGGCCTGCTTGATCTGGCTGTCGCGGCGAGCCTGCGCCTTGAGCGCCTCGGCCTCCTGCTCCTTCTGGGTCGCTTCGCGATCTGCCCCGGCCTGCGCGATGCGGGCCTCTCGCTCGATGGCGACGGCGTGCGGCCGCGCCAGGTTCTTGATGTAGCCGGTTGGGTCGTCGATCTCCTGGACCTGAAGCGAATCGATGATCAGGCCAAGCTTCTCCATTTCCGTTCCCGCATGTTCACGGGTGAGCTGGGTGAGTTTCTCGCGATCGCGGATCATCTCCTCGACCGTCATGTTGCCAACGATGGCACGAAGGTGACCGGCGAACACGTTGTGGACCCGCTGGTCCATCTGGTTTTGTTGATCGAGGAAGCGGCGTGCCGCGTTGGCGATGGATACGTAATCGTCACCGACCTTGTAGATGACAACGGCGCGGAGCTTCAGCGGGATGCCTTGCTGGCTCACACAGTCGACCTGCAGGTCGGTCTCACGCAGGTCCAGCGAGAGCCGGCGGACCATCTGGACGCCGGGGAGCACCAGCGTGCCCTTGCCGGTCACAATTTTGAAGCCGAGGCTCTCTCCCACGCCACTCGGCGACTCCTGATGGAGGCCCGAGATGACCAGGGCTTCATTCGGTTCGGCGACCCGCCACATCATTCGCCAAAGCACAAAGAGCGCGACGAGTGCGGCAACGACGACGCCAACGACCACCTCGACGCTGGTGAGAAGAGGATCGCCCATCGGATCTACCTCCTGAGAATGCCAAGCCGTCAGGCCAGGCTAACGACAATCGTGCGTGGCGGGAAATACTCGACGACGAAGACGCGCGTACCCCTCGAAATGGCCTCCTTTGGATCCATGGCGTAGGCGTTGAACGCCTCACTACCACCGCGGATCGCCACCTTCACCTCCCCCAGCCGGCCCGGGGCTATGGACGCCGTTACCAGACCCACCCGCCCAACGACCTCCTGGTCATCCACGGCTGCAACTTAGTTATTCCGCAGTTTCCGGGCGGTTAAACGGCACTCAGCAGCATCTTGGGGCTGGCCTGACGCCGACCGATGTTATAGTCTCACCCGGGGAAACGTCCTCCGGTCGCTATGAATTTGGGGATTAGACCGGTATCAGTACTGTTGAGGCGTCTTCTGTCACGGAGCGCCCTGATTGCGGCGATGCTCCTGGCAGTGGTGCTGATCGGGCAGGCGGCGCCGCCTCAGCCCGCGTTGCTGGCGCAATCGGCATCCATCACGCGCCTGCCGATCAGCGGCCCGCGGCCCGACCCAATCCTGCGGCGACTGACCCAGCGCTCGCCGTTGACGCCCTCGGCGCAGCCCCAGGCCACAGCCGCGCGGGTGCCCCGGGCGACGGTGCGACCGAAGCCGGCGGCGCCGCCGCGTGTCGCCGTTGGCACCGGCCAGTGGGGCTTGATCAACCGGGACCGCCAGGCCGCCGGCTTAGCGCCGCTGCAGTGGAGTCCGTGCCTGGCAAACGTCGCGACCGGGCAGGCGGCGCGGATGGCGGCACAGGGCTACATCTCGCATGCCAACGGCCGTATCCTCGACCTCGGCTGTCACCTGGGCCCGAGGACCGGCGAAAACATCGGGTTTCAGGGAGGCGGCATCAACGATGCGGCAATGAACGCGTGGTTCATGGGCGACGCGCCCCACCGGGCCAACATCCTGGGGCCCTATCACTACGTCGGCGTGGCCTGGGTGTTGGCACCCAACGGCACCGCCTATCTTGCCGTCGAGTTCGGGTAGCCCGGCGGGACGGAAGCGACGGCGCGCGGCGCCCATGAGTTTCGCGCCCTAAAGCGGTCAGGGTCACCATCCGAGCCTAACCCCCTGCGCGAAGCCGGCCTGATCCAAGCGCGGAGGAGCAGGAAGCGTACGGTGGTCGCAACGAGATTGGCAATCACGAGTGCGATGAGCTCGACTATCCGGCTTGCGCCAGGAGCAACGAGGTGCACTGCCGCGATGGCAAACGTCGTGAGGGCTAGCGCAATACCGAAGGCGGCGAGCCCGCCGAGATGGTCCCGTCTGGCCGCCCCATTGCGATGAGCCGAAAACGTGAACCTTCGGTTGGCGGCCGTGTTCGCGATGGCCGTTAGGACCAGGCTGAGCGCGTTGGCGAACGTCGCCGGCAAGACGAGGCGCAGGGCGCTAAAGCAAGCAATGTAGGCGAGCGTGCTGAGGATGCCGATCGCGGCAAACCTGCGGAGCTGGCGCGAAAGCCGCCAGACTCCGCGCAGGTCCTCGATGGCGGTGGCCACGACGTCAACGCGTGAGTCTGGATCGTCGGTCCAGTCGACAGGGACTTCGTAGATGCGCAGTCCGGCTCGCTGCGCCTGCACCAGGAGTTCCGTGTCGAAGAACCATTCCTGATTGTCAATCAGCGGCAGGAGTCTCCGGGCCGCCTCGACTCGGGCCGCCTTGAAGCCACACTGGGCGTCGCGCACCTCGGTGCCGAGGACCAGGTGAAGGAGCAGGTTGTACCCGCGCGAGATCATCTCGCGCTTCGGACCGCGGCTAACCCGGGCGCCCCGGACGAGGCGGCTCCCAATGGCGACGTCGCTGTGCCCGGAGATGAGCGGCGCGACCAGCGGTAGTAAGGCGTCCAGGTCGGTAGACAGATCGACGTCCATGTAGGCGACGATCGCCGCGTCACTCTCGAACCACGCGTGCCGTACGGCGCGGCCTCGACCCTTCTCTTTTAGGCGCGTGGCGCGGACACCGTCCAACTCGAGCGCCAGCCGCTGGGCGATCGCCCAGGTCGCATCGGTGCTCGCGTTGTCGACGACGGTGATCCGCGCCTCAAAAGGAAATCGGTGGTCGAGGTATCGCCGCAGCCGGCGAACGCTCCGCTCGAGGTCGTGCTCCTCGTTGTATACCGGGATCGCGATATCAACGAGCGGAGTGACTACAGGGCTTGGGGCGACGACCGCCAGGTGTTGCGCCATGCCCCTCATGCTGCGTCGGAAATCCTGTCGATTCCGTGACTGACCGTTAAGAAGTTCGTGAGACCCGCAGCGCACGGTCTGTCACCCTTTTGCAAGCCTCGGGAGCGCAGTCTTGATGTCGGCAATGGAAAACACTCGCACAGTCCCGACGTATCGACAGGATTCGGCGTCACCCGAGATTCGCCAAGCGGCCTACTCACTTGTACGCGGCCAGGCCACGGATCCGGCCTGGGTCCGGCCCGCCTTGTGGGGCCTGCTTGGGAGCACCGGGCTGCTTTACCTCTGGAACCTGGCGGCATCCGGCTGGGCCAACGCCTACTACTCCGCCGCCGTCCTTGCAGGAACTAAGAACTGGGCCGCGTTTTTCTTCGGCTCTCTCGACGCATCCAACTTCATCACTGTCGACAAGGCGCCGGCCTCCCTTTGGGTCATGGAGATCTCGGCGCGCCTTTTCGGCTTCAACGCCTGGAGCGTGCTCGCGCCGCAGGCACTGGAAGGCGTGGCAACCGTTGGGATCATCTATCTCGCCGTCCGCCGCTGGTTTGGACCGGCTGCGGGACTGCTTGCCGGCGCGGTCGTGGCCCTGACGCCGGTCGCCGGCCTGATGTTCCGATTCAACAACCCCGACGCGCTGCTGGTACTCCTGATCACCGCCGCCACCTACGCGACGCTTCGCGCGGTTGAAAATGGCCGGACGCGCTGGCTGGTGCTGGCCGGGGTGCTGATTGGCGTTGGATTCCTGGCCAAGGAACTGCAGGCCTTCATCGTTATCCCGGTCCTCGCCGGCGTCTACCTTTTCGCCGGCCCGCCGTCGATCGGTCGCCGGATCTGCCAGGTGCTCGCCGCCGCGGTGGCCGTGATCGTCAGCTCGGGCTGGTGGATCGCCGCTGTCGAGCTGGTACCGAGCGCGTCGCGACCCTACATCGGCGGTTCGCAGAACAACGACTTGATCAGCTTGATCTTCGGATACAACGGTTTCGGCCGGCTGACCGGCAACGAGTCGGGGAGTATCGGCGGCTTCGGCGCTCTCGGCTCACGTTGGGGATTGACCGGCTGGAACCGCCTGTTCAACAGCCAGTTCGGTGGCCAGGTCTCGTGGCTGCTTCCCGGAGCACTCATTCTGCTCGGCGCGTCGCTCCTGTTGAGCTTCCGCCGTCCGCGGACCAATATTGTTCGCGCGGCCTTCCTCGTTTGGGGCGGCAGTTTGCTGCTGACCGGAGCGGTCTTCTCCCTGGCCCAGGGAATCATCCACCCCTACTACACGGTCGCGCTGGCTCCAGCGATTGGCGCGCTGGTTGGCATGGGCGGCGCCTACCTGTGGCAACGCCGCTCCGAATTGGTCGCGCGTCTGGCAATGGGCGGTGCGGTGGCGGCGACGGTGGTCTGGTCATTCGTCCTGCTTGGTCGATCCTCCACCTTCCTGCCCGGTTTGGGAGCGGCCGTGCTGGTCGCGGGCCTCGTTGCTGCGGCCCTGATCGTCGGACTCTCGAACGCGTCGCGGAAAGCTGTCCTGACGATCGCCGCGGTGGGGCTGATGGCGGTCCTCGCCGGCCCGGCCGCCTACACCTTCGATACCGTTGCCACGGCTCACAGTGGCGCGATTCCGTCCGCGGGACCGGCGATCGCGGGCGGCGGGTTTCCCGGGGGTGGCGGGGGTGGAAGATTCGTCCCTCCGGGGGGCGCCTTAGGAGGAGGCTTCGGCGGCGGCCAGCTCGGCCGAGGACCGAATTCAGCCTTCGGCGGCGGCGGCGGAAACCCTGGCAGTGGCGGGTTCCTGGACAGCAGCCGGCCGGCCGCCGACCTGGTCAGCCTGCTCGAAGCCAATGCGAGTCGCTACACATGGGTCGCGGCGACGACCAGGGCCAACTCCGCGGCGGGCTACGAGCTCGCGACCGGCGACCCGGTCATGGCCATCGGCGGCTTCAACGGGACTGACCCGGCGCCGACGCTGGCGCAGTTCCAGCAGTACGTCCATGACGGGAAGATCCACTACTTCGTAGCTGGCGGTAGCGGACCTGGATCAGCAAGCACCAGTAGCACCGCCTCCCAGATCACCGCGTGGGTCCAGCAGAACTTCACGCCCACAGCGGTCGGAGGCGTCACGGTCTATGACCTCACGACGTCGGCCGGCTAACAGGGGACGAGAACCTACTCGGGACTCACGGCGCCACCCGGGGTAGCCTCTGGCATGCTTACCGCGTGAATCTGATCCCGGGCGGCCGGCGTCGCTTCAACGAGTTTGCGGGCACGAACCTCGACCGCCTCGCGGGAATATCGGACGGCATCTTCGCTGTCGGCATGACTCTGCTCGTCCTGGGCCTCGCTGTACCAACATTGAGGGCTGGGGCAACAGAGGGAGATCTCTGGCAAGCCCTGCTGCGGCTTGGCCCGAATGTGCTGGTTTACACGATGAGTTTCATGACCCTCGGCATCTTCTGGGTTGGCCAGGGCACGCAGCTCAATCTGCTCGTGCGAAGTAACCGCAACTACTCGTGGCTCCAGCTCGCGTTCCTCCTCAGCGTGACCCTGGTGCCATTCTCGACAGCGTTGCTGGCCCGCTTTCCAACCTTTCGACTGGCGCTGGTCGAGTACTGGCTCAACATCGTGCTCCTGGGCGTGACGCTGCTCGCCGGAATTCAGTACGGACTCCAGGCGCACTTGCTCAAGGAGTCGGAGATTCCGGAAGTCGTACCACTGATGCGGGCCCGGATTTTGATCGCCCAGTCCCTGTATGCGATCGCCACGGCCACCTGCATTTTCTTTCCGACCTGGGTGAGCATTACCCTGATCTTCCTGGTCCAACTGAATTACGTGATCGCGCCTCGCATCCCGATTCTGCACCGCTTCTGAGCCGTAAGGCTTTAGAGCGCGACTAGTCCGGTGCGATGGAGGTCCCGCCCCAGTCTTCCGGAGCCACGTCCGCGAGCGTTTCGGAAAACGTCCACTGGTGGCCCGCGGGATCCTCGGCCGTGTACTGGCGCTCACCGTATTCGAAGTCTCTCGGCTCCATGATGATGCGCGCCCCGTTCGCCTTCGCGCGCTCGCAGTGCGCGCTCGCGTCATCCACGCGTACCACCACCGAGTGCGTCACCTCGCCCGGTCGGGGCGGGCGGCGCTCGTTGCGCACATCGGCAACGATCAGGGCTCCGTCGCCGAACCGGAGCTGAGAGCGGTGGCTTTCGCCAATTCGTATGCGCTCCACAAATCCGAACGCCGTGCACAGCCAGGCGACCGCCGCGCGCACATCCGGGTAGACGAGCACGGGTATGACCGTTGGTTGTGGGATGGAGCGGTTTCGCTTCACGCCTGGCGTCAGATTAGACGCTTGACGAATTCGAATACGGGCTCGATATCATCCTCGACGGCATCCAGATGGCACGGGACTCGGTCTGGGAGGTGACTAGCTGTCGCGCCTGCTGACTCGTTCGAATCCGCTTACTCCGGAACGCCCCCCTGGGACATTGGCCGCCCGCAGCCGGCGATCGTACAGCTTGCCGAGACCAACCAGATCACCGGGTCGGTCCTTGACGTCGGGTGCGGGACCGGCGAAAACGTCCTCTATCTCGCCGGGCGTGGCTTTGCCGCAGCAGGAATCGATGGGGCACCGACCGCCATCAGAAAGGCTCGGGCCAAGGCGAAACGGCTAGGTCTTACGGCTCAGTTCGATGTCGCCGACGCACTCAACCTGTCGATGCCGAAACAGCAGTTCGACACCGTTATTGACTCCGGGCTGTTTCACGTATTCTCGGACGAAGACCGTGCCCGTTTCAGCGATAGCCTCGGGCGAGTGATTCGCCTCGGCGGCACCTATTTCTTGATGTGCTTCAGCGACCGACAGCCCGGCGTTTGGGGACCGCGCCGGGTCACCCAGGCCGAGATCCGGTCGGTCTTTAGCGATGCCTGGCGCGTGAATTACATCAAGGCTTCGTCGTTCGACATGACCGAGGGTCATGCCCACGCCTGGCTCGCATCCATCTCGAGGTTGGCCCCTGCCGGCGACTAGCTGATCCCTGCCTAACCGGCCACAGCGCCACGGTTCATACCTACTTCTATGTGCAATCGGCGTGGCGCAACCCACTTGACATATTCCTATATCGGTATATAATCTCCCC
>VBHC01000175.1 GCA_005889535.1 Chloroflexota bacterium | reverse complement strand
TCGACTTTAGGCGTCAACACAAAGTGACAGTCCGCCAACGGCCCAATCGCGGCGCGGGCCCGGCTCCTTGACGAGCCGCCAACAGCCGCCGTCTTGCCTCGATGGCGGTCCCTTAACCCGCGTTAATCCTTGCAGAGGACGCGGTCCTCAAGGAGGTCTCACCGTAATGTTGACTGTTCTGACGACGTGGATTAGCGAGCGGATCATCACCGTCACCGCTGTGACCGTGCTGACGGTTGCGGCTGTGCCCACCACGCTGGTCATCGCCTCGCACGATGATCACAACACCATCGCCGTGATCCAGCCCGCCGACGAGCACTCGAAGGTTGTGCTCGTGAGCGCGGTCAAGAAAGCGGGGGATGACGTCATCGCCAAGCTGAACTCGACGGAGTCGAGCTGCAACACTCAGCTCACCCAGACGGTCAGCGCGTCGAAAGTCGCCGCCAAGGTTCAGCCGGCGCTGGCCACCGCGAAATCTCGGGTTCACTCGAGCGTCTCGCCCATCGTTGCCGCCATCAAGGCGGACCAGGATCGCTTCGCGCGCCTAAAGTTCGTGACGCCCCAAGACGAAGACAACGAGCTCGAACATCTCAAATTGATCGAGATCATCGCTCTCGGTGACGGCCAATCTGCGGGCACGATTACCGTGACCTGCCAGACCGTGCTGATCACAATCACGCAGACTATCCAGATCACGATCGTTCAGACGACCCCGGCGCCGTGCCCGCCGAGTGAGGAGCGCGACGACGACTAACGGCCGGCCTTACTGAAGGGGCGGGAGCTCAGCTCCCGCCCTTTTCCTTTTGTTTCTCTCCTATCACCAGGACTCGTAGGCTTTCGGGGGTCGCAGGGCTGCCATCCCAGTCGCCGAAGATCTCAACCCGATCGAACCCAGAGCTGTTGAGCACCGACTCGAGCTCGCGCGCGCCGTACAGGCGGAGGGCGTGGACGTCGACCTCCTCACCGGTCGGACTGCTGACGGTTCGTTCCACGATCATGCGGCGGGCCGATCGATCGAGCGATCGCCGTTCCATGACCGCGGCCTGCCCGACCGTGAACCACTCGCGCTCGACAAAGTGGCCCATGACCCGCTCGCCGTTGATCACCTCCAGCAGAAAACGCCCGCCCGGCTCGAGCATGCTGGCCGCGGCATGGACCACCTGCAGATCGTCATCCGCATCGAAGAAGTAGCCAAAGCTGGTGAAGAGATTCAGGACCAGGTCAAAGGTGTCGCCAGCAAGCGGGCGGCGCATGTCGCCCTCCAGCCAGCGAACTCCGACGCCCGCCGCCTCGGCTCGGGCCTTCGCCACTCGCAGAAGATAGGGCGACAGGTCCACGCCGGTCACGTCGTAGCCCCGCCGCGCCAGCTCGATGGCGTGCCGGCCCTGGCCGCACGGCAGATCCAGGATGCGCAACGGCGGTCGGAGCCGGAGCAAGGCTTCGAGCCGATCGACCTCGATCGGCGTGCGCTCGCCCAGGGTATCGTCGTACAGCGCCAGGTACCCGGGTCCAAACCAGGTCCGCCACCAGTCCGAAGCCGGCTCGCCCATACCTTATATATATGGGCCAGAAGAGGATGGCAGAACCACACCCGCACCCGAACCATCTCTGGCGCAATCCCGAACCGAAGCGCGCGTACGACGTCGTGATCGTGGGGGCCGGTGGGCACGGCCTGGCGACGGCCTACTACCTGGCCAAGAATCACGGCATCACGAACGTGGCGGTGCTCGAACGGGGCTGGCTGGCAGGCGGCAACGTGGCTCGCAACACCACAGTCATTCGCTCCAATTACCTGTGGGATGAGAGCGCCGCGATCTATGAGCATTCGCTGAAGCTCTGGGAAGGACTGTCCGAAGAGCTCGACTACGACATCCTCTTCAGCCAGCGTGGCGTCCTCAACCTCGTCCATAGCCTGGGCGACGTGCGCGAAGGTCGGCGGCGCGTCTATGCCAACCGCCTGAGCGGCATCGATGCCGAGTGGCTGACGGCGGAGGAGGTGAAGGCCTTCTGCCCGATCGTGAACACCTCGCCCGATGTGCGTTATCCAGTGATGGGCGGCACGCTGCAGCGCCGCGGCGGGATCGCCAAGCATGACTACGTCGCCTGGGCCTTCGCCCGGAGGGCGGACGAGATGGGCGTGGACCTGATCCAGAACTGCGAAGTCACCGGCTTCGAGCTGGAGGGCAACCGGGTCGTCGGTGTGCAGACCGATCGCGGCCCGACCGCCGCCGGCCGTGTTGCGATTTGCGCGGCCGGGCACAGCACCGTCCTCGCCTCGATGGCCGGTTTCGACCTTCCGATCCAGAGCCATCCCCTTCAGGCTCTCGTCTCCGAGTTGCTCGAGCCTGTGCTGAACTGCGTCGTCATGTCGAACGCGGTTCATGTCTATGTCAGCCAGGCCCACAAGGGTGAGCTCGTGATGGGCGCCGGGATCGATCCCTACATCTCCTATGCGCAGCGTGGGTCGCCACATGTGATCGAGTACCAGCTGGCGGCTGCCATCGAGCTGTTCCCCATCTTCAGCCGGGCCCATGTGGTTCGCACCTGGGCCGGCATCGTCGATGTCTCACCGGACGCGTCGCCAATCCTTGGCCTGACACCGATCGCAAACCTGTTCATCAATTGCGGCTGGGGAACCGGCGGCTTCAAGGCCACCCCCGGCGCCGGCTGGGTCTACGCCCACACGATCGCGCATGGGCAGCCCCATGCCCTGAATGCTCGCTTTGCACTCGAGCGTTTCACCACCGGCGCGCTGATCGATGAGCACGGGGCGGCAGCGGTGGCCCACTGATGCTGATCCCCTGTCCCTGGTGCGGCGATCGCGAGGACATCGAATTCAAATACGGAGGCGCAGCGCAGATCGCATATCCGGCGAACCCAGACTCGGCGGACGACGCGGCCTGGGCCCGCTACGTCTTCTTCCGGCCGAATCCGAAAGGGAAGATGGCCGAGCGCTGGGTCCATTCAGCCGGCTGCCGGCGCTGGTTCAACCTGGTCCGCGACACAGTGACGCACGAGATAACGCCTACCCCTGCTGCGGAGGAGCGGCGATGAGCCGCCTGCCCGAGGGCGGCAGGATCGACCGCTCGCGGCCGATCCGTTTCACGTTCAACGGGCACACCTATCAGGGCTGTGCGGGCGATACCCTCGCCTCAGCCTTGCTGGCGAACGACGTTCGCATTGTTGCTAGGAGCGTGACCTACGGCCGCCCGCGCGGTGTCTTCAGCGCCGGGAGCGAGGAACCGAATGCACTGGTGCAGGTGGGGTCCGAAACGATGCTCCGTGCAACCCAGGTTGAGCTCGACGATGGATTGGAGGCGGCCAGCCTGAACGGGAAGGGCCGCCTGACATCGGAGCCGGAAACGGCCCGCTTCGACAAGATCTACGCCCACTGCGAGGTTCTCGTCGTCGGCGGTGGCCCGGCCGGCCGAAGCGCGGCACAATCTGCGGCGCAGACGGGCGATCGCGTCATCCTGATGGACGAGCAACCCCTCCTGAATTCGGATTCCGATGGCCTCCCGTCAAACGTTCGAGTACTGCTCCGGACCACCGCCTTCGGCCTCTATGACCAGAACCTCGTGCTGGCTGCCGAGCGCCGCGCCGATGGCGGGCGTCTGTGGCAGATCCGAGCCCGTCAGGTTGTTCTCGCGACCGGGGCCCACGAACGGCCCCTCGTCTTTGCCAACAACGATCGACCCGGCATCCTCCTCGCCGGCGCGGTCCGGACATACCTGAACCGATATGGCGTAGCGCCCGGAACGCGCGGTGTCGTCTTCACGAACAACGACACCACGGCACCACTTGCCAGCGACCTTCGGTCGGCAGGCATCGCGGTTGCTGCCATCATCGACATCCGCCGGGAACAGGCCATTGTCGATACCGATGGCGACGATGACGGACTGCGAGCCGTCACGCTCGCCGGGGGAGACCGGATCGAATGTGACCTGCTCTGTGTCTCCGGCGGCTTCAACCCGACCGACCATCTGTACAGCCAGGCGCAGGGGAAATTGCGCTACGACGAGCGGTTTGCCTGTTTCAGACCCGACGGCAAGCTTCCCAATGTGACGGTGCTGGGCGCCGCGAATGGTGAGTTCGACTTCGCCATCCAGCCGTGCTGGCTCGTCCCTGGAACCAATGGCGATTGGTCGGCCCACTTCGTCGACCTCGAGCGCGATGTGACCGTTGCCGATATGCAGCGCGCCGTCAACGCCGGAATGCGTTCGATCGAACACGTCAAACGCTTCACGACGATCGGCACGGGGAGCGACCAGGGCAAGACCTCCGGCATCAACGAGGTCGGGCTGGTCGGGGCCCTCACCGGGCAACCGATCGGCGGCGTGGGAACCACGACCTACCGGCCGCCATACGTCCCGGTCTCGTTTGCTTTGATGGCCGGCCGGAACCGCGGCGACCTGTTCGATCCAATCCGCCTGACGTCGATCCAGCCCTGGCACGTTGCCCATGGCGCCGTCTTCGAGAACGTCGGCCAATGGAAACGTCCGTGGTACTTCCCGCGACACGACGAGGATATGGAAGGGGCCGTCCAGCGCGAGTGCCGGGCCGCCAGGGAGAACGTCGCCATCATGGACGTGTCGACGCTGGGCAAGATCGACATCCAGGGACCAGATGCCGTCGAGTTTCTGAACCGGATCTACACCAATGCCTTCGACACGCTCAAAGTCGGGTTCGGCCGCTACGGGCTGATGTGCAAGGCGGACGGCATGGTCTTCGACGACGGGGTCGTGATGCACCTGGGCCCCGACCACTGGCTGGCCACCACCACGACCGGTGGCGCTGCGGCGGTGCTCGACTGGATGGAGGAGTGGTTGCAGACCGAATGGCCGGAATTAACGGTTCGTCTGACCTCGGTCACCGACCACTGGTCCGCAGTCGCCGTGGTCGGTCCGCAATCCCGGGATGTGGTCCACACCCTGTTCCCGGCTATCGCGGTGGACACGCAGAGCTTTCCATTCATGGCGATCCGCGAGGGCGAGACCGGTGGGATCCCGGTGCGCCTGCACCGGATCACCTTCTCCGGCGAGCTCGCCTACGAGCTCTGGACCCCCAGCTGGTATGGCCTTGCGCTCTGGGAAGCCGTGATGGCAGCCGGTCAGCCGCTCGGCATCACGCCGTACGGAACCGAGGCCATGCACGTGCTGCGCGCGGAGAAGGGCTACATCATTTGCGGTCAGGAGACCGACGGCACCGTCACCCCGCAGGACCTGGGCATGGGTTGGATCGTCTCCAAGAAGAAGCCCTTCATCGGTCAGCGCTCGCATCGCCGAGGCGATACGCGCCGAGCGGATCGCAAACATCTGGTCGGCCTCCTCCCGGTCGATGGCGAGCAGCTACTTCCGGAAGGCGCCCAGCTGGTCCTCGACGAAAACACTTCAGCAGCGGTGACGATGATCGGGCACGTCACCTCGAGCTACCGCAGCGCAACGCTCGGCCGGACCTTCGCACTGGGCATGCTGCAGCGCGGCCGGGAGCGTTTCGGGACGACGGTCTATGTGCCGCTGAATGGGCACGTGGTGGCTGCGACGGTGACCGAGCCAATCTTCTACGACAGGGAAAACGTCCGCCGTGATAGCTGAGGCGATCCGGCGGGGCGCCCTGGCGGATTACGCGGAGCGGTTCACCACGCTCTACGAGACGGCGGGGAGTTCAGTCTCGATTCGCGAGCTGCCGTTTCTCGCTCAGCTCAATCTGCGGGTCGATGCGGGCGATACGGCGGTGATGGGGCAGGTGACCGATTACCTCGGATTCAGCCTGCCATTGACGCCAAACACGGCCAGCCAGGCTGGCGACCGCCGGGCACTGTGGCTTGGCCCCGATGAGTGGCTCATCGTCGGCCCCGACGACCAGGCGACCTCGCTGGAGCAGGCTCTACGCGGCGGTCTTGGCGGAGCCGTCGGCTCGGTCGTCGATGTGTCCGCCAACCGCACGGTGCTCGAGATTCGCGGCTCAAAAGGCCACGACCTCCTCGCACACGGTGTTCCGATCGACCTCGACCCAGGCGCCTTCGGCCCGGGCTGCTGCGCCCAGACCCTGCTCGCGAAAGCGCAGGTGATCATCGAGCGGAGAGACGAAGCGCCCGCCTTCCAGCTCTATATCCGATCGTCGTTTGCCTCGTACGTCGCCGACTGGCTGCTGGATGCCGCCCGTGCGTTATAGAGGTCAAGCCCCCAGAGACGAGCCTTACACGCGGTGCAGCGTTTGCTGCATGGTCGCGACTTGCTTCCGCACGCGCATGACGTGCAGGTGCACCTGCTGGACGAAGATCGGGATGCCGATGCGCACGCACCCGAGGCATTCGTAGCTCGGGGTTCCGGCCGCGTTGAGCGCAAAGTCGCCCAGCGGGCGGCTGCTTGCGCACACGGCACAGAAGCGCAGCTCTCGATGAAGGGTGGTGGGCACTGTTCGTTTCGCGACCGCCTGCGGGGGGCGGTGATCAGCCATCGCGGCGCCGCGGCAACGACCCGAATGCGATATCCACTTGCGGATTCCGACTGCTGTAGACAAAGCCTACACCGACCCGCATTCCAGTGCGACTTTTCAAGCCGAGGATTTGAGCGCGACGGGTGACCGGCGCAACACACCGGGTGCTAACGGACGCTCACGACCACGGAGCGACTTCGAGTTACGTCAAGCCGGTGATCTGCCCGTTCGGGCCGAGCTCGATCCGCGTATAGGCCGGCTCCTTGCCGAGGCCAGGCATCAGCTGGATGTCGCCGGCCAGGGCGACAACAAACCCGGCACCGGCCGAGGGATACACATTCCGGATCGGCAGCGTAAAGCCGAGAGGGCGTCCTTTCAAAGCGGGGTTATGCGACAGCGACAGGTGCGTCTTTGACATACAAACCGGGAGCGTTCCCATGCCCCGCTCGGTCAGCCAGTCGATCCGCTTCTGACATTCCGGTAAGAACTCGACATCCGCTGCGCCGTAGAGCCGACGAGCCAGCGTCTGAATCTGCTCGCGGATCGGGGTGTCGGCTGCGTACAGGGGAGCGAAGTTGCTGCCATCTTTCGTTGCGGCAAGCACCGCCTCGGCCAGCTCGACACTCCCTTCGCCGCCGCGGCTGAAGCCGTCGTTCACGACGGCGGCATCCGCACCGAATTGCTCGGCGAGGTCGCTGAGCAAACGCAGTTCGCGGTCCGTATCCTCCGGAAATCGGTTGATTGCGACCACGCTCCGCATGCCGAACGCACGGACGATGTCGATGTGGGCGGCGAGGTTCTCCGCGCCGCGCTTCAGGGCATCCAGGTCCTCGTTGCCGAGTTTTGCGAGCGGCAGGCCACCGTGCGACTTGAGCGCGCGAACCGTGGCAACAACGAGTGCGGCCGAAGGTTTGAGATGGCCGTAGCGAGCCACGATATGGGCGAATTTCTCCAGGCCGAGATCGGCGCCGAAGCCGGCCTCCGTGATAACGACGTCCGCCAGCTTGAGCGCGATCTGGTCGGCGAGCAACGAGTTGTTGCCGTGCGCGATGTTCCCGAACGGACCGGCATGCACCAGGGCGGGTTGGCCCTCCATCGTCTGCACGATGTTCGGCAGCAGGGCATCCTTGAGCAGAACGGTCATCGCGCCGGCCACCCGCAGGTCTTCGGCGGTGACAAAGCTCCCATCCTTTCGCTGCGCCACGATGATGCGCCCGACCCGCCGGCGCAGGTCCTCCAGGTCGCTGGCGAGCGCGAGGATCGCCATGATCTCTGAGGCGGCGGCGATGATGAAGCTCGATTCGCGCGGCACCCCGTGCTCATCGCCCCCAAGGCCCGTCACGATGTGGCGGAGCGCTCGGTCGTTGACGTCCAGCGTCCGCGGCCAGGTGATGAAGCTCGGCCCGATCTCGAGTTGCCCATGAAAGATGGCGGCATCGATCACGGCCGCGAGCAGGTTGTGCGCCGCCTCGACGGCGTGGAT
>VBHC01000132.1 GCA_005889535.1 Chloroflexota bacterium | reverse complement strand
CCCAGCTGGTGCGCCGCTACAAGGACCTGGATGGGATCATCGCCAGCGGCAGGCTCGGCGAAGCGGGCAACGCCTACGTTCAGCAGGCTCGCCGGGTGGGCGTTCCCGTCGGCTTCGCGCCTGTCGAGACGCCGAAGGGGACACGGCCTTCGAAAGCTCGCGACCCCCAGCGGTTGGAGGCCCTGAGCGAGACCTACGGCATCGCGTCTCCCGTTGAACGGCTCGTTCGGGCTCTGGCGGGACCAGCCCCAACCCCGGCGCGAATCCGCTGAAGAGGCCGTAGGAGGCACCACGCGGGGAAAGCGGGGGTGCCCCTACGGCGATGCCGGAAGATCGCGACCACCTGATAACGCGCAAGGCCCCGAGCGCGTTACGGCTTATATTGGCGGCTGAACCATGCTGGATCCGAAGCACCGCCTCACCATCGAGTTCTGCGTCCCGTGAAACTACCTGGACCAGGCGGTCGGCCTGGCGGCTGAGATCCTGGGAGCCTGGGCCCCCATCATGGTCGACGTGTCATTGCGCTCGGGAAGCAAGGGTCGTTTCGAAGTTACCCTGGACGACCAGCTGATCTTCAGCAAGGCCAAGCTTCGCCGCTTTCCGCATGCGGGCGAAATCCTCACGCTCGCGGAGCCGACCCTCGGCCCCGCGCTCGACTGGCGTTAGCGCGCTGTTCCGGCGCCCACTGCCCTTCTTGCTGGCGCTGGCGCTAGCGGCCGCCGGATTTCAATACCTTCGCCCGTTGCCGGTGAGCGCCGCAACGCCGGTCGTTCCCGTCGCCCAACGCATCGGCACGGCGCCTGCGTTGCCCTGGCCCGCGCATGGCGAGGCGACGCTCGTCGTCGACGGCCTCGGCCAGGTGGGAAGCTCGGGTGGGGCAGCACCGCTGCCGATGGCCAGCACGGCCAAAATGATGACGGCCCTGATCGTCCTGGAAGACCATCCCCTCACGCTGAACGATCCGGGCCCGGTGATCACCGTCTCGCGGGCCGACGTGTCGACCTTTATCTCAGAGAGAAACCAGGGCGAGTCGGTGCTGCCGGTGGTTGCGGGTGAGCACCTCACCGAGTACCAGTTGCTGCAGGGGCTGCTCTTGCCGTCGGCCAGCAATTTCGCGGACATGCTGGCCACCTGGGATGTGGGCGGCGTGCCCGCCTTCCTCAGCCGGATGAACGCCCGCGCCGCGTCGCTCGGCATGAACGCAACCCATTACGCCGATGTGAGCGGCTTCTCGCCGCTCAGTGTCAGCAATCCATCCGACCTGATCGCGCTGGCGCAGACGGCCATGCGGTTGCCGGTGTTCGCTCAGATCGTTGGCCAGCCGCAGGCTACGGTGCCGGTCAACGGCGTCATCCATAACCTCGATGTCCTGTTGGGTCAGGGTGGCGTCGTCGGCGTCAAGACGGGTCACACCGACCAGGCCGGCGGCTGCTTCGTGGTGGCAGCCGACCTGGTGATCGACGGTCAATCGACGCGAGTCTACGGCGCCGTGATGGGCCAGCCCGGTGCGCTCAACGGGGCGTTTGCCGCGACCACGACGCTGTTGCGCGCGCTTGGACCAGCACTGCACCTTCGCACGGTCATCCAGCGCGGCGACGTCATCGCCCGGTATCAGACGGCCTGGGCCGAGTCGGGCACCATCGTCGCCAGCCAACCGGTCGCCTGGGTGCTGATCGACGGCATCACGATCTCACGCCATGTCACCCTGACCAGCCTGCCCACGACGTTGCCGGCCGGTTCGCGCGTCGGCACGCTGGTGATCGCGGCCCAGAACCACGCGGCCGAGGTGCCGCTGGTCACGGCCTCGGCCATCAGTGGCCCCGATCTCGGCTGGCGGCTGACCCGCGGTTTTTGACCTTTTAGCGTTTGCGGTCGTGGAACCCGGGTATAACGATGGTCGGGTGAAAGGAGCGAAACCGTGAGCACGGACAATCCGATCGCCGCGCCGGCTAGCCCTCCAATCAGCACCGCCCTCAGCCTGGTCCCACCAAAGCCCGTGGCACCCATTACCGAGGCCGAGGCGGCCGGCATGGTCCAGGTGGATGCCGCGACCGCCAGCAAGATCGATTCGATGGTGGACGGCTACGTCAATTCGCTCGCCTCGCTGGACCCGCATTCGCAAGATTTCACCACCAAGGTGAATGCCATCCACACGCTGGGCAACGATGAAATCCGCCGGTCGGCGAGCGTCAGCAACCGGCTGCTCGACAAACCAGTCAAGGCGATGGAGTCGGGGCCATTCAGTCAGGGCGCGGCTGTGTCCAAATCGTTGGTGGACCTACGGCGCACCATCGAGGACCTTGACCCCTCGCGGCAAGGGCCCCTCGGTCCAAGGCGCCTGTTCGGTCTGATCCCCTTCGGGAATCGATTGCGCGATTACTTCGGTCGCTACCAATCGGCACAAGGGCATCTGAATGCGATCATCCAGGCGCTCTATCGCGGGCAGGATGAACTCCGTCAGGACAATGCCGCCATCGAGCAGGAAAAGACCAATGTCTGGGAGATCAAGGAAAAGCTCCAGCAGTACCTCTACATGGCCGCCAGGCTGGACGCGGCGCTGGAAGCGCAGATCGACCAGATCGGTCAGACCGACCCGGACCGCGCCAAGGCGTTGCGGGAGGACGTCCTCTTCTATGTCCGCCAGAAGCACCAGGACCTGCTCACTCAGCTGGCTGTCAACGCCCAGGGGTACCTCGCCTTCGAGCTCGTTCGCAAGAACAACCTGGAGCTGATCAAGGGCGTCGATCGGGCCACCACCACGACGGTCTCAGCGCTGCGAACCGCGGTGATCGTCTCGCAAGCCCTCACCAACCAGAAGCTGGTCCTGAACCAGATCGCCGCCCTGAATACCACGACCGGCAACCTGATCGAGTCGACGTCTGAAATGCTCAAGGAGCAGTCGGGTCAGATCTATGAGCAAGCGGCTGGCGCCGCCGTGAGCGTGGAGAAGCTGCGGGCGGCCTTTGCCAACGTCTACGCCAGCATGGACATGATCGACGCCTACAAGCTGCAGGCGCTCGACAGCATGCAGAGGACGATTGAAGCCCTGACCGGCGAGGTCAACAAGGCGCAGGCTTATCTCGAGCGGGCGCGCAACGCGCCCACGACCGAGGCGGTCGCGAACACCAGGGGCGGCAACGAGCTGGCCCTCACCGGTCCTCAATCCCGGAGCTAACCCGCCTCTTCGAATAGGCGCTTTCCAGCCTTCCCGCCGTCAGTGCTACTGTGAAAACCAGGGCAGGCAAGCATGGGATTCACGAGCAAGCCCGTCAGGGTCATCGAGATACCGGAACCCGCGTCAGAGCCACTGATCGCGCCCGAGCGAGAGCCCGAGCCGAGCAGAAGGGAAGAAGAGGTTCCAACCACCACGCCGGTATGATCCCCGCGGTCGGTTATCGCTTCTGGCGAGTCGATCCGGATGACGCATGGACTCGCGGTCGGCTGCAATCGCCCGTGGCCGAGACGCTGTGGCCGCCGCTGGAGACCCTGAATGCGGAGTGCCAGACCCGACCCGGTCTGCGCCTCGCTCGCGCTGGCCTTCATCGGACCGACGACGACCGGATCTCACCCGAGCCAGGCTGCAGCTGCGGCATCTACGCCTATCACGACATCGTGCCGATGACCCGGGCGCTTCGGGAGGAGCCGTTCATGTTCGGCGGGGCAGTGCTCTGCTGGGGTCGGGTCGTGATCCACCCGGAGGGGTTTCGGGCCCAACACGTTCGCCCGCTCGCGCTCTGCCGTCCCGAAAGCCCGATCGTGCAGCAACGCACCGCCGTTCTCCTCGACGAGGTCACGAAGGAGTACGCGATTCCCCTGCTCGATCTTCGAGACCTGGTGGCCTACGCGAGCGAGTTCGGCGCGAGCTACAAGCCGGAGCCGGCCCAGCCGGCCCGTCGCGGGATGGACCGCGTGCGCGATGCGCTGTCATTCCGCCAGATCATCCGCCGGCTGGGGAAGGCGATCGGCGGTTAGTTAGCGTCCAGCACGATGTCGAGCACGGCGTGCAGGGTGCCGTCGGGATCCCGCGTCGGTGTCACCGCCACCGCCGGGTCCGGTCGTCCATGCAGGCGTCCAGGGTCCCCAACGAACTGCAGCTCGGTCTCGAGGTGCCCGCTAGCGATGTGACTGACCGAAATGTGAATATGGGCAGGCGGCACCGGCTGCACGCCCTTGTAGTGTCCGGGCTTCACCGTATCGAGTTCATAGCGGCCGGCACCATCGGTGAGGACCAGCCCCTGCAGATAGCAGCAGGCCCCCGATTGATCTCCGACAACGGGACCGTATTCCCCATCGCCGTTGGTCTGCACGGCCAGGATGGAGACACCAGCAAGTGGACGGCAGGTCCGGTTGTATACAACGCCGGTCACGCGCATCGGGGTTCCCCTGGCGGCGGCGGCCAGCGTCATCGCGTTCGGGGTGAGGTCCATGCCGGGGCCGAGCTTCACCACCGAGGGTGTGCCGGCGGGCGCGTGGTCCGCGCCAGCCTGCCAGCTGCCGTCCGTGATCGGGCAACTCGCCGCCGGGGACGGTCTCTGTGACCGGGCTCCCTGCGTGCCGCAGCCGACGGCGCCGATCAGAAGCGCGATGAGGAGAGCCGGTCCGAGGGATCGTCTCATGGCTGATATACCGGTCTGGGGTCATTCGGGTTCCGCATGAGTGACGACGCTGATGTGATCGTGGTTGGCGCCGGCCTCGCGGGACTCGTCGCCACCGCGGAGCTCGCTGACGCCGGGCGGCGGGTGATCCTGGTTGAACAGGAGCCAGAGCCGTGGTTGGGTGGGCAGGCCTTCTGGTCGTTCGGCGGCCTCTTTCTGGTCAATTCACCGGAGCAGCGTCGGCTTGGTGTTCGCGACTCCCATGAGCTGGCACTGAAAGACTGGATGGCGACGGCCGGCTTCGACCGGCCGGAAGACGAGTGGCCGCGCAAATGGGCTGAGGCCTACGTCGCCTTCGCCGCCGCGGAGAAACGGGCCTGGCTGCATCAGCAGGGCATTCGGTTCTTCCCGGTCGTGGGTTGGGCGGAGCGCGGCGGCTACGGTCCGGGCGGCCCGGGCAACTCGGTTCCGCGTTTTCACATCACCTGGGGCACTGGCCCGGGGGTGGTGGCCCCATTCGAGCGGCGTGTGCGGCAGGCCGTGGCGAACCGGTTGGTCGAGCTGAAATTTCGGCACCGGGTCGATGGCCTCACCCTCGCGGGTGCTGCCGTGGGCGGCGTGCGTGGCGCGATCCTCGAGCCAGGTGCGGTGGCGCGGGGGGTACCCAGCTCGAGAGTTCAGGTCGGGGAATTCGAACTTCGCGCTCAGGCGGTGATCGTAACTGCCGGCGGCATCGGCGGGAACCACGAGCTGGTTCGGGCAAGCTGGCCCGCTCGGCTCGGGGCAGTGCCCCACCGGATGCTGAGCGGCGTCCCGGCTCATGTCGATGGCCGGATGCTCGCGATCGCGGAGGCGGCACGGGGAAGGGTTATCAATCGAGATCGGATGTGGCATTACGTCGAAGGAATCCAGAACTGGAATCCCATCTGGCCGAACCACGGCATCCGGATTCTGCCCGGCCCATCGTCGCTGTGGCTCGACGCGCTTGGCAATCGCCTGCCCGCGCCGCTCTTCCCGGGGTTCGACACGCTTGGCACGCTGCAGCATGTCGCCAGGACCGGATTCGACTACTCCTGGTTCGTCCTGAACCAACGGATCATCCGGCGCGAGTTTGCGCTCTCCGGCTCCGAACAGAATCCCGACCTGACGAACAGGGATATCCGGTTGCTGTTGCAACGTGTGGTCTCGAGGTCTGGGCCCGCGCCAGTTGAAGCGTTCAAGCGAAAGGGTGCGGACTTCGTCATCGCCAGGACGCTCGATGACCTGGCGCGCGGCATGAATTCGAAATCCGGTGAGCCGCGAATCGATCCCGTCAGGCTGGAGCGGGAGATCACGGCTCGTGATCGCGCAGTCGACAGTCCTTCCACGGAAGACAACCAGATGCTGGCGATTCGCGCAGCCCGGCGCTACCTCGGTGACCGACTGATCCGCGTCGCGAGGCCGCACCGGCTTCTCGATCCTTCGGCTGGGCCGTTGATCGCGGTTCGGCTGCAGATCCTGACACGCAAGACGCTCGGCGGATTGCAGACCGATCTATCCGGTCGCGTCCTGCGGGCAGATGGCAGTCCACTGCCCGGCCTGTATGCGGCGGGCGAGGTGGCCGGATTCGGCGGCGGCGGGATGCACGGTTACCGTTCGCTGGAAGGCACGTTCCTGGGCGGCTGCCTGTTCTCTGGTCGGACGGCAGGCCGGGCTGCCGCCGCAGCCGTCGGCTAGCCCGGTCCGATCGTTGACGCCTCCGGTCCGAAGCGGTCCACGTAGGATCGATGGACCTGTTTCCATCGTTCGGGAACCGTCCACGGTGCTGTTCCACCCTCGAGCTCGTAGGCCAGCTGGTCCAGACAGGTATGCCATCCGGCCGCGTCGTCGGCGGCCTTGCCCAGCTGATCGAACGTATCGACAAAGGTCAGCATGGTGCCGGCACCGTCGGCCCGCAGCTCGAACCGAAGCTGGACGCCGCCCCAATCGAGTTCGAGGACCGAGGGCGGGTCGTAGGTGACCATACGGCCACCGATGGTCGGGCCCTCCGGGAAACCAGCCCTTGAGATGTTCCGGCTCGGTGAGCGCCTTCCAGACCTTCTCAGGTGAATGTGGCAGCTTCCGCACGAATGTCAGCTGCCAGCGGCCGTTTCGTTGTTCGAGTTGTCCTTCCATGAATGACCTCCCTAAGTTCAATCATCTGGCATTGCGTCGAGTCCAGCGGGAGGACCTGAGGTAGCCTTCAAGCGTGGCAAACGATCCGATGCTCTCTGCCTATCCACCCGACGGATTCGAGCGCCGGCTGATCGAGCGGTTTGTGAGCCTTCGCCGCAAACGGGTTCTCGAAGTCGGTTGCGGCGACGGACGGCTGACCCTCCAATACGCAGCCGCGGCCTCCTCCGTTCTGGCCATCGACCCGGACCCGCCAAGCATCGATGAAGCGCGCTGGCAACAGGAAGCTCGGAGGATCCACAACATCGATTTCCGGGCCGGCTCCATCGAGGGCTTGCCCGAGCGGGGAGCACCCTTTGACATCGCGCTCTTCAGCTGGTCGCTGTGATGAATCGCGCCCAAGGGCATGGTCCATGCCCTCAGGCGAGCGGCAGGCCGGCTGCGTGCCGGCGGGACGCTGATCAGCATTCGACCGCACCCGAGCCAGCGGCCTTTGGTTGCCATCGTTACGGACAGGCGCCGGCTGCCGGTCGCGACCTTGCTGGAGACGGCCTTTGAGCGCAACCTGGACGCTGCCGAGTCGGCGCTGCGCCGGGTTGTCGAGGACGGCGCCTTCAACCTCGCGGGCGTTCGGTCCGGGCGCTTCCGGACGTACCTCGAGCGTCCTTCGCAGATGCGCACCTACCTCGAGTTGATTTACCCGCCGCGGCCGCGCTTTCCTCCGGGCGGGCGTGCCAGGCTCTACGAAATGTGGGACGCGGCACCGCCAGGCGCGCGCATCGAGGTCACCGAGTCGCTGATCCTGAACGCCCTGCGACGCCGCTAACCCGAGCCGGCCTGGAGACCGCCTAAAGAACCAGCGCCATCGGGCTCTGCAGCAGGCGCTTGACCTCTTGCAGAAACTGCGCCGCCGTCACCCCGTAGAAAACCCGGTGATCGACCGAGAGGGTCACCCGCATCCGTTTCCCGGGAACGACCTGCCCCTCCCTGACGACAGCTTTGTCCTCGATCGATCCAATTGCCAGGATGCCGGAATCGGGCGGGTTGATGATCGCGGTGAACTGGTCGACATCGTACATGCCGAGGTTCGAGATGCTGAACGTGTTGCCGACGTAGTCCTGTGCCCCGGCCTTGTTCGAGCGCGCCCGCTCGATCAGCTGCTTCGACTCCTTGGCGATCTCTTTGAGCGATTTCTGGTCGGCGTTCCGCAGCACCGGCACGATCAGGCGATCGGGTAAGCCGACGGCTATGCCGATGTTGATATCGCGCTTGCGCTCGATCCGGCCATCCGCCCAGGACGCATTGACCTCGGGAAACTTCGTCAGGGCCAGCGCGACGGCCTTGACGATCAGGTCGTTGAGGCTGATGGCTTCCGCCTTGTCGACCGCCTCGTTGAACATCTGGCGAAGCCGGGCCGCGTCGTCCATGGCGATCTCCGAGGTGACGTAGAAATGCGGTGCCGAGAACTTGCTCTGGGCAAGCCGCATGGCGATGGTGGTCTGCATTTTCGAGAGCTCGACGACTTCGACTTCTTCTTTCGGGCGTGGCGTGGCCTGACGTTCCTCGCGAGCCGGGGCTGCGGTTGGCGCGGTAGCGGGCTGGCGCTGGCCGCCCTGGGCCGCGCTCTCGACGTCTTCCTTCGTGATTCGCCCGCCCGGTCCGCTGCCCTGGACCTGGCGCAGGTCGACCCCGTGCTCTTCCGCGAGGCGCCGGGCGACGGGGGACACCCGCTGTCGTTCCCCGTTTTCCGGAGCGGCGGGGCGCCGGATCGCGCTCAACGCCGCCTGCGCCGCCGCCCCGACTTCGGTTCGGTCGTCGGGGCCGCCGTGAGGATATTGCTCGCCCCCGCTGTCCGCGGCCTGCTGAGCGGTTTTCGCCATCGCCTTATCGGCCTGCTCGACGTGGGCCTCTGGCCGGGTGGCTGCTGCCGGAGCCCGGCCCTGGGGCTCGGCGGGTTTCTCGGCCTTTTCTTTGGGCTCGGCCGTTTTCTCAGCCTTCGGCGCCGCCCCAGCATCGCCCCCGATTTCGGCGATCACGGCTCCGATGGGGGCGCTCTCGCCTTCGGGGACGACGATCTTGCTGAGCTTGCCGGAGGCATAGGCCTCGACCTCGATGTTGGCCTTGTCGCTCTCGATCTCCACCAGCGGCTCGCCCTTCTTGACCTCCTCGCCTTCTTTCTTCAACCAGCGTAGGATCTTGCCGGTTTCCATCGAGTCCGACAGGCGGGGCATCTGAACGTTGGCCATCGGCGTCTGCCTAGTTCTTACCGAGGAGGGCTTTCGCGGTCACGATCACGTCGGCCTTGCCGGGAAAGGCGATCTTCTCCAGCCGCTTGTTGTAGGGAGCCGGGACCTCGGCCGCCCCGATCCGGGCGACCGGCGCGTCGAGGTAATCGAACGCCTCCTCATAGACCCTCGAGGCGATCTCGGCGCCGACGCCATAGGAGCGCCAGCCCTCCTCGAGGGTGATCAGCCGGCTGGTCTTCTTGACCGACTCGACCACCGGGGCCATGTCGAGCGGCCGCAGCGCCCGCATGTCGACCACTTCGGCGCTGATGCCATCTTTCTCCAACTCGGTGGCGGCATCCATGGCGACGATCAGCATCCGCGAGTGGGCGCAGATCGTGATGTCGTCCCCCGGGCGCTTCACCTCGTTCTTGTCCAGTGGTACCAGGTGCTCGCCATCCGGGACGTCGCCCTTGACGGCGTAGGTGCCTTCGTTCTCGATGAACATCACCGGGTTGTCATCGCGGATCGCGGACTTGAGCATGCCCTTGGCATCGGCCGGGGTGCCGGGCGCGACCACCTTCAGGCCCGGGACGTGGGCGAACCAGTTCTCGTGGCTGTGCGAGTGCTGCGCACCCAACTGGTGGCCGCCTCCGCCTGGCGTGCGAATCACCAGCGGCACCTTCGTGCCCCCACCGAACATGTATCGGATGTGGGCGGCCGCGTTGACCACCTGGTCCATCGCCACCATGATGAAGTTGACGGTCATCATCTCGGCGACCGGTCGAAGTCCGGACATGGCGGCCCCGATCGCGGTGCCGATGATGATCTCTTCGGCGATCGGGGTGTCGAGCACCCGCTTCTCGCCGAACTCCTTCATCAGTCCGCGCGTGACTTTGAACGAGCCGTCGTAGAGACCGATATCCTCGCCGAGGAGGAAGACGCTCTCATCGCGCTTCATCTCCTCGCGCAGCGCCTGGTTGAGCGCGTCGCGCATAGCGAGCACCGCCATCAGGCCGCGCCCTCCCCGGCATAGACATCGCGGTAGAGGTCTTTCGGATCGGGCTCGGGGCTTTCCTCGGCGAACTTGACAGCGTCGTCCACCTGGGCGGTGACCTCCTCGTCGATCCGCTCGATGTCCTCGTCGGTCAACATCTTCTGTTTCTTCATGTGCTCGCCCAGGCTGAGAATCGGATCGCGGGTCTGCCACTCCTTGATCTCGTCCTTGCCCCGGTAGGTGTCCGGGTCGGACATGGAGTGGCCGCGGTAGCGGTAGGTCACGCATTCGAGCAGGCTCGGCTCGTGCTCCTCCCGCGCTTGGGCGACGAGCTGTTCGGTGATGCGGCGCACGGCCAGCACGTCCATACCGTCCACCCGCTCGCTCGTCATGTCATAGGCACAGGCCTTCTTCCAGATCTCGGTCACCGCGGACGCGCGGTTGACCGCGGTGCCCATCCCATAGAGGTTGTTGACGCACACGAACACGATGGGCAGGTGCCAGAGCTTGGCGACATTGAGCGATTCGTGGAAGGCGCCGATGTTGGTGGCGCCGTCACCGAAACTGCTCATCACCACCTCGTCGGTTCCCTTGTAATTGATCGCGTACCCGCTCCCGCAGGCGATGGGCAGAGCCTCACCGACGATCGCGTAGCCGCCGTAGAAGCGGCGGTCCTCGCTGAACAGGTGCATCGATCCGCCGCGACCGTGCGAGGTGCCGGTCTCCTTCCCGAACAACTCGGCCATCACCGCCCGGGGATCGATCCCCTTGGCGATCGCGTGCCCATGTTCGCGATAGGTGCTGTAGACGTAGTCCTTCGGGCGGAGGGCCGAGATGGTGCCCACGATGGTGGCCTCCTCACCGATGTTCAGGTGGCAGAAGCCGCCGATCTTGGCCAGCTGGTACATCTCCGCGGTTTTTTCCTCGAACCGCCGGATGAGGAGCATCTCGCGGTAGAGCTTGAGCAGGGTGGCTTTGTCGGTGAGCGCCTCCTTCGATTTGCTATCGGCTGGGCGCTGCTCTACTTTCATTGTCGCTCCTGGGACTGAGGCTGCTGGATTGGGTGCAAAATCACATCTATTGTATTCATAGAAATTATTTATGGATGGTTGCGCCGCGATAGCTGAATCGTGGCCCTGACCCCCGCCCGGCTCGGCGGCTAACTGGCCGGGCAAGTCTCGACGGCCACCGAACGTCTCTTCTACGGTGCCAGTGGCCTGGGCGCTCGCCGCCATCATGGGTGTCCCGGTCGTGGCGATCGCCGCGTGGGGCCTCGCCGGCGGCTATTCATTCAAATACCTGCCGTTCCTTCTCGTTCCATACGCCGTGCCGTTCGCCGTCGCGCCCCCGCTCGCCGCCCTCCTGACTCAATTGCCTGGACGGCTGCGCTCGATCGGCGTTCCGGCTGGGGTGGTTCTTGCCGTAGTGAGCTTTGGGGCCTCGGGAATCGCGGCACTTGCGCTCCTGTTCACGGTCCCGCTGTCGCTGCTGGACGACTCGGGGCACGCGATGGACAATTTCATCTCGCTTCTCCTGGCCAGCATCATCACGCTGACGTACGCGGCCGTTTCTGTCGTCTTCGTTATCGCGCTGATCTCCGGGGCACGGGCGTGGACCGGCGGACCGGCTCCGGGCACGTTTCTGCGCACGCTCGCGTTGGCGACGGCAAGCGCGAGCGTGGTCATCGGGATTGCCGCTGCGGTAGGAGCACTAAACATCGCCAGGCTGGACGCGCACGGGATTCCGGTCGGACCCGCAGGCGAGTCCTGGTTGGCGGCTCGACCGGAGTCATCACTCATCTATCCGGATGCCGATGGCATTTCAACCACGGTGGGAGGCGAGGAGCGAAAGCTGACCATCTCGACACCGGCGACCGCGCAAACCGTCTTCTTCACGCCTGACGCCGCGCCACAAATTCCTGCATGGTATGCCGACCAGCTCGGCAAGGCCGGATGGAGACGGGTCTCGCTCATCGGGACCGCAATCGAGGAGCAGAACTGGGCGTTTAAACGCGGGGACCGCGAGCTCTTTGAACTCTTTCTGTACCGAGCGAGTGGGTACGGGACCTTTCCCGGGCAGGCGCAGCACCCTGGCGAGCGTCGCTTCGAATCGAAATATCTAGTCTTTGCGCCCGGCGAACTCCACGTCTAGCGGGACGATCAGACGGCGCGGCTCCGGCCGTTTGGCGAGTACCCCTTCTGGGCGTGTCGCGCGGTCACGACGGTTTTGATGTTTCCGCGGACGTTGAAGTCGCCGACCACTTCCATGAACCGAGGACTGACCAGGCCGACCAGGTCGTCCAGGATGCGGTTGACGGCGGCCTCGTGGAACATCTCCTGGTCGCGGAACTTATTGATGTACAGCTTGAGTGACTTGAGCTCGACCAGCTTTCGGTCGGGGATGTAGCGAATCCGGATGGTGGCGAAATCGGGGAAGTTCGACTGCGGGCAGAGGCAGGTGAACTCCGGAATCGTGAAGTCCACCTCGTAGTCACGTTCGGGATTGCTGTTCTCCACCGCCTCGAGCGTAGACTCCGCGATCATCTTTGCGCCGTATTTCATCGCCCTATGCTACTCAGCCGGCCAGGCGAAACGGGTTGAAGTCGGTCCCGATGTCGAACGGATCCTGCTGTTCGCGCTGCTTGAGGACCCGTACCACCGCATAGGTCAGCGGCGTGGCGACAATTTCGTAGGCGGTCTTGAACGCCCATTGATAGAGGATGGTGCGCAGCAGGAGCTGGACTGGGAGCACGCCGGCAAACGCGCCTGTGATGAAAATGGCCGAGTCGACGCCCTGCCCGATCAAGGTGGAGCCGATGGTGCGCGTCCACAGCCAGCGGCCCTGCGTGGCGATCTTCAGCCGTGCCATCACGAATGAGTTGAGGAACTCACCGGCGAGATAGGCGATGAAGGAGGCCACCAGGAGGCGGGGCGTGAAGCCGAGGATCCGCGCAAACGCCGACTGAGCGTTCGTGTCCCAGGCGCCGGGCGCGCCCGGCAGGGCACCGGCCGCCAGGATGAAGAGGACGAACGCGAGGTTGCAGCCAAAGCCCAGCCAGATGACGCGGCGAGTGACGGCGTAGCCGTAGACCTCGGTTAGGACATCGCCAAACAGGTAGGAGAGGGGGAAGACGATGACCGCGGCCGGAAGGATCATCGGGCCGAAGGCAATCAGCTTGACGGCGATCAGGTTTGACGTCAAAAGGACCGTGACGAAGAGCGCGCTCAGGGCGAGCAGCAGCGGTGAGGTCCGCATCGTCGATCGCACGGCGATAGTGTACGGTCGCGATCCGGCCGTCAGGGCGTGATGGTGAGCGCTGTGCGCGAGCTGACGATCGTGCCGTCCCCGTTGGTCAGCTGCACGACATAATCCTGGACGACCTGCCCTGCCGGAACTTTGACCGTGAGCGTTGACGAACTGACAAGGGTGGCCGCCAGGCCCGTGAAGGCGCCGCTCGGGCTCGCCAGGGGAACGAATCGGACGCGAAGCATCGGCCCGTCGAGAAAGCCGCTGCCCTGGAGGCTCACCAGGGTGGGCTGTGCGGTCGAGATGCGCGAGGGCGTGATCCCCTGCACGATTGGGCCAGCGTCTGGCGGCGGGCTGGCCGTGCCGCTACTCCGCACCACCAGGTACGCCGGAAATGGCGCCAGAGCCGCGGGCGTTCCAGGCTGACCGCGCCATTGGGCGATGTCGGACTGAGCCAGATTGATGGGCAGGGCGGTTCCGCTGGCGGTCAAGACCGCGACTACCGTGCCGCCGGGTCCGACCACGGGCCCGCCGATGTTACCAGGGAGGTCTTCCGCCTGCAGACGGAGTTGCCTATCGGTCGCGCTGGCGACGAATGCGGGGGTCGCGGGCGGGAGGTTTTCAATCCGCGGGTTCGCCAGGACGACCACGGGATCATTGCGAAGCAGAACGGCCGGGTTACCAAAGGGCATCGGTCGTCCCTCCGTGATGACCCGAATCTGCGCGATCCCCAGGGCGGGGTCGATGCCGATCAGACGAACCGTATGCATGCTGCCGCTGTTGTCGACCAGCCGCAGACTCTCGCCGCCGCCAACCAGGCTCGCCGCCGTGAGGAAATCCCCCTGTGTGTCGATCAAAAATGCGGTCCCGAATGCGTGGCTGTTGACGATCGTCATCACGCCTTCGAGGGCTCGGTCGAGCTCGTCGGGCAGCAGCACGGAAGCCGGCGGCGGCGTGGGGGTCGGTGTCGGCGACGGCGTCGCGCTGGGACGGGCCGCCAGCAGGCGCTGTGCCGCCGTTGGGATGAGGATGGCGGCCCCGATGAGAACCAGGCTGATGACCAGGGCTGCGAGCAGTTGCTCCAGCCGGGCTTTGGGCAGGCGGCTCACAGTATTGCAACGGTGAGGGCCAGGCTTTCTTGGAGTCGCGCTACTTTCGTATACATTCATCACGATGCGGCTGCGGAACACCGAAACGAACGCGGTGCAGCCGCTCGAGCCCGCCGGCCGGCCAATCGGTATCTATGTCTGCGGCATCACGCCCTACGACACCACCCACCTGGGGCATGCCTTTACCTATGTCGTCTTCGACGTGCTGGTGCGAGCGCTGCGCGCTGCCGGCCATGCGGTTCGATACGTCCAGAACGTCACCGACGTCGACGACGACATCATCCGCCGTGCTCGCGAACTCGGTACCACCTGGGACAGGCTGGCCGCCAAGGAAACCGCGCTGTACGAAGCGGACATGGCCGACCTCAATGTTCGCGCGCCCGATGTGTTTCCGAAGGTCAGTCAGACGATTCCGAAGATCATCGCACTGGCGCGTACCCTCGAGGCGCAGGGCCATGCCTACCAGCGAGGTGGCAACGTCTACTTCCGGGTGGGCAGCGTCACGGACTACGGACGCCTGAGCCGCCTGAGTCGCGACCAGATGATCAAGCTGTCTGCTGAGCGCGGCGCCGACCCGAACGACCCTCGCAAGCAGGACCCGCTCGACTTCCTGCTCTGGCAGGAAAGCGCTCCGGACGAACCCCACTGGTCCAGCCCCTGGGGAGAAGGACGCCCGGGCTGGCACATCGAGTGCTCGGCCATGGCACTTGCCAACCTGGGTCCGCAGGTCGATGTGCACGGCGGCGGCTCCGACTTGATTTATCCGCATCACGAAAGCGAGATCGCGCAGTCGGAATCGGTCACCGGCGTGCGGCCTTTCGCCCGGATCTGGGCGCACGTCGGCATGCTGCGTTACCACGGCGACAAGATGAGCAAGTCCCTGCACAACCTGGTCCTCGTCCGCGACCTGCTTTCGCGCTACGACGGCGACAGCATCCGGGTGCTGGTGCTGCGCCATCATTACCGCGAGTCATGGGAATACACGCCGGAGCAGCTCGATGATGCGGATGCGTGGACTGGACGATTACGCGACTCTGCCCGCGGCTCGCGGCCTGCAACTGGCGATCCATCGGCCGTGCGGGCCGCGCTCGACGATGACCTTGATACGCCGCGCGCCCTGCAGCTTCTGGAGGAATCCATCCGGCGTGGCGAGGGCGATTGGCGCGCCGCCGCCGACGTCCTCGGCCTCCGACTTGGCGCCGACCGGCTGCCGGCTCCGGAAACGAAAAAGGCGCTCGGGTGGCGAGCGCCTTTCTCTTAATGGGGGAGGGAGATCCTGATTCGCGGGCGTATGCCTTCTAATACGTTGGGCGTCGACCGCCTATTCGCCGCCCCCGTCGCGTCTGCGTGACGCCCCGCTTACGTGGTCTCGGTAGTGCGGTGAACGCGTGGTAACCGTGGCGGAAAGGCCGGCAGGTCGGTAGGGCCGCGCTGCTCGAGGAGATCGCGGAGGGCAGCGGTCTCCAGCACCAACCGCTCGACGTCGACCGTCATGCAGGCTGGTCGGTACGGCTCCAGCTTGGTCAGCCCCTGGCCAAGCTTCGCCACCGCCCCCCGCCAGTTGCCGCGGCGCCAGTGGTAGAAGCCGACGCCCACCTGGAGGATGCCCTGGTAGAGGTAGCGGACCGGGTCCGGCTCCGTGATCCAGATCCCCTCGAGGGTTTCATGCTGTTCGAAGAACTCCTCACGGTTGAACTCCGCGATGCCGCGCAGAAACTCCGGCGGAGGCGGGTCCTCGCAGCGTGAGCTGCGGCGCGGTGCCGTCTTCTTCAGGCGCAGGCTCACGCCGTGGCGCCGGCGGCCGCTGACGCCCGGGCCGAGTCGCCGTCCGGCGAGGCCGCCGGCAACTCCAGATAGAAGGTTGTGCCTTTGCCTTCCAGGCTGTTGGCCCAGGCCCGCCCCCCGTGCGCCTCCGCCACCCGGCGAAGCAGGTAGAGGCCAAGCCCCTGGCCGCGCGCGGGCTGATCCTCGGCCAGCGGACCGAACAGGTCTTCGAGCCGATCGGCCGACATGCCCGGCCCGTCATCTTTAACGATCAGCTGGTAGCGGTTGGCGCTTGCCTGCCGGAGCCGGAGTTGGACGACGGTCGCGCTGCGGGCATGCTTGAAGACGTTGTGAAGCATCTCGTCGACCGCCGCCTCCAGCAGGGTGACGTCACCCCAGACATCCACCTGCGTATCGAGCTGCAGGCGCAGCTCCATGCCGGCATGAGACATCCGATCCCGGATCCGCTGCGCCGCCGATTGCGCGATCGCGCCGAGCGAGACGCGGACGGTGAAAGCCAGCTCCAGCGGAAGCCGCGACAGGAGTAGGACCTGGTCGGCGACTCGCATCAGGGTCTCTGACTGGAGGGCCAGGCGTTGCGCGACCACCGACATCTGGTCGGCCGGGACCTCGTTGTTAGCGAGCATGTCGGCGTAGCCGCGCAGGATCGCCAGCGGCTCCTTGACCTCCTCCGTGGCAAGCCGGACGACGGACACCGGGGTGCGCGGCTGGCCGTTGGTTGGCCGGGATTCCGATTGCAGACGCGGCGCCAGCAACCCCGCAACGATCAGCAGCAGGTCCTGGTCCGTCTCGGTGAAGACGCGGGGGCCCTTACCGATCACCCCCACGGTGCCGGTCACCACGCCCTGCGCTGGGAACGAGGTTCCGAGGTAGCTCACGATGCCCAACCGCTGGCGCATCGCCAGGCTTTTAAACGGCTGGCGTTTGCTCGCGTCCCGGATATTGAGCACCCCGCCCTGCATCTCCTCGTCGACGGCGGCAAATGTGTCCTCGAGCGCCATTCGAAGTCCGGGCGCGATCGGGGTCCCGCTCAGGACGCGGGCCGCGATGATCTCGAAGGTATGGTCATCGATCCGGGCGTAAAAGGCGGCGCGCGCGTCGAGTACCTGGTTAAGACACGTCAGGGCCTGGTCGATCAACTCCGGAATCGGCCTGGCGAGATTGACGACCACCAGTTGGCGGACCAGGCTGAGGGGTGGCTGCGGGTCGGAGCTCATGAGCGGGCGCCCACGGTTATATCACGCCAGCCCGGGTTTCCATACCGCTTCGGGCGAGGGCAGGACGGGGGCCGTCGGATACCACATAAAATGGGCGACCATTGGCTGAGGTATCCAACGGTCGGGCGAACCTGCACCTGCACACGATCTTCAGCGACGGGGAGCTGCCGCCGGACCAGGTGGTCAGGGCCCACGCCGATGCCGGCTTTGCGGTGATTGCCCTGACGGATCACGACACGCTGGCCGGAATCGATGCCCTCGGCGGGCTCGAAGGGCACGGGGTTCGCCTGGTTGCCGGCGTCGAGCTCTCGATCGAAGACGAGCCGCGCCGCGGCCTGGTCGACGCCCACCTGCTCGGATATGGATTTGCGCTCAACCACCGCCGGCTCCGGCATCGACTGCATCAGGCGAGCGAAGCCCGGGAGGCGCAGAAGCGGGAGACGGTGCGCCGGCTGGCGGCGGCCGGGTTCGACGTCGACTGGGAGGCGGTGCGGTCCCGGGCCCGGGGCAACGTCGGCAAGCCGCACATCGTGGCGGCGATCGAGGCGACGCGGCCGGGGGTGAAACGTGAGGAGCTCTACGCGGTGATGGGTCCGGGAGGTGCCGCGTCCGTGGCGCGAGCGAAAGACCTGTCGCTCGAGGAGGCTGTCGAGTTGATCTCCGGCGCCGGTGGGGTTAGTGTCCTGGCGCATCCCGGGGTCTACAAGCATGTGCCCGACCTCGAGCTGCTCTTTCGGACCTGCGCGGTCGCCGGCGTGCTGGGGCTTGAGGTCACCTATCCGCAGGCTCCAGACGATCCGTACGGACCGAAGAGCGTCGCGCTGATGGATCGCTTCGCAAAGACTGCCGCGTCGTACGGTTGGGTCGCGACTGGGGGCGATGATTTCCACGGGCCGGCGGTGACGCCGCTCATCCGGCTGGCCGCGTGGACGGCGACGCCGGCGAGCAGTGCCGACGAGCTGCTGGCCCGCCGCAGCTAAATATCTCCCTCCCCCCTTGCGGTGGAGGGTTGGGGTGGGGGGTCAGCGGGTCGTCAAGAATCGCGTGATCGCTTCCGCGACGGCATCGGGCCGGTCGAGCGGAAGGAAGTGTCCGCCGGGATCGATGATCTCGACGGTCGTGTCGCGAAGTTTGTGCTGGAGCGTTTCGGCCCATTGCGGCTCGAGGAACTTGTCGTTGGCGCCCCAGAGGATCAGGGTGGGCGTCTCGATCTCCTCGATGTGCTTCGACCGGCTGACCAGATCGCGGTTGTTGAGGGCCCGCGCGGCGCGCAGGTAGGCGCGCCGTCCGCCCAGATCCTGGAAGGGGCGGGTCCATTCGTCGACCAGCTCATCGGTCAGGCGGCCCTCGGTCACGAGTCCTGCCTCCAGGCCCTTGCGCAAGCCCTTGCGAAGGTCGATGTTCACCATGATCTGATCCCACACCGGCTCCTTCAGCCGTGCGATATCCGGAACCGGCCAGTTGTTGTCGACGACGCTGTCGATCAAGATCAGCCGGGCCACCCGCTGCGGTTCATCAGCTGCCATCAACTGGGCGACGCCGCCGCCGATGTCGTGACCAACTACCGCCGCCTGGTGCACGCCAAGCGATTCCATGAAGGCCACCATATAGCGGGCCTGTGCCGCGATCGAAAGCTCGGCGTCGAGACGCTTGTCGGAATCGCCATAGCCCAGCAGGTCCGGGGCAAGCACTTCGAAGGTTGCGGCCAGCGGATCGATCACGTCGCGCCAGAGGTACGAGGAGCTGGGAATGCCATGCAGCAGGAGGAGCGCCGGTCCCTGACCCTGTCGCAGGTACGCGACGTCACCGGCGAATGTCCGGATTTTTCGCTTGGTCCGAGCGAGTGGTGCGGCATTGATGAGCTCGGTGGTCAGCGGCGGCGATACTGTCGGCATTGGGGTGCGCTCGAGCGGCGATGGAGGGGCGTTGAAGCGCGGCGCCGGCTCGGGCGCGGCGACCGGCGCGAACGGAACACCAATCGCGACGGGTGGCGTCACGCTCGGTGCGGCGGCGGGCGGCGGCGGCTGAACCGTGCGGCGCTGCAGGATGACATTGGTGGAGCTGGCGCGCGCAATCAGCTGGTTCTGCTGGTCGAGAACCTCCGCGTCGGCCACAGCGAGCTGCTGGCCGCGATGCACGACATGGCCGATCGATCGCAGCATGCCGGAATCGGCGGTCACCGGCCTCAGGAAGTTGACATGTAACTCGGCGGTTGTGAAGTTCTCGCCGGCCGCGAGCGTGCTGAAGACGGCGAATCCCATCGCGCTGTCCGCGAGAGAAGTGATGGCGCCGCCATGCACCACACTGTTGGGGTTGTACAGCTCAGCCGTGGCTGGCATTTCGAACGTCGCACTTCCGTCGGACACTGCGATGAAGCGCATATTGAGGAGGCGGACATACGGTGGTGCCGGGGCGGCGCCACGCAGCGCGGCCTCGAGCAGGTCACGACCCGACATCTGCGCCGGTTCGGACATCGCCCCGCATTCTAAGGCCTGCTGAGGCTGCTTTCAGGAGGCCTCCGGCGCGGTTTAGTCGCTGAGTGACCATCCTTTTGGTTACGCACCAGGCGTAACGCCTGCGTCACGACCGTGTGATAGCTCGTCGCGCCAATGCAAGCCCGCGTCGTGCCTGGGAGTTTGTCCTCCTGTAGGCCGCAACTCGCGCGGCTAGTAGGAGGGGAAAAGGGGGACGACCGGCTGAAGTACGCTGCGCCACGTTTCGCGACTCACTCGGCCGTGCTGCTGATGGCGGCAGCGATGCCCTGGCTGGTTTTCCACGTACCGGTCGGTGCAGCGCCCGCCATGGCTGGCGCCGCAAGCCCGGGGACCGCACTCGCGCAGGCGCCGTTCGGCCGTGCTGTTGACGGGATCGGCTGGTCCATGAGCGGGTCGCTGGTTGTCCCGGCGCTGCCGGTGACGCCACCTGGCGAGAAGCATCGCGACATCGTGCATTACCAAGCCCTCGACGGTGACACGCTGAAGGCGCTGGCTGCGAGGTTCGGGCTGTCGGTGAACACTCTGCTCTGGTCCAACCCGAAACTCATCGACCGGCTGACCGCGGGGCAGGAAGTCTTGGTCCCGCCCGTCGACGGCGTGCTGGTGAAGGTGACCGCCACCGATAGCGTGGCATCGCTCGCGCAGAAATACCGTGCGGAGTCGGACGCAATCATCGAGTTCAACCTGCTGCGCCATCCGGAGACGTTGCCGGTAGACGACTACCTGATGGTGCCGTACGGCGTTGGGCCGGAGCCACCGTCGGCGCCGCAGTCGAACGCGCATACCGTCACGGTGGGCAAGCGTTCCTGGTACGTCACGCCTGTGTGGTCGTCGGGCGGAGGCGTCTATCCGTTCGGGCAGTGCACCTGGTATGTGAACACCCGGCGACCGGCACCGTGGGGCGGAAATGCCTGGCAATGGTTCTCGCGTGCTCGCGCCTACGGCCGGCCCGAGGGAGCGACCCCGCGCGTGGGTGCCATCATGGTCACCTGGGAGTCACCTTACTGGGGCCACGTCGCCTACGTCGAGCAGGTCTACAGCGACGGGAGCTGGCTCGTTTCGGAGATGAACTACTACGGCTCGCCCGGGGGCGGCTGGGGCCGCGTCAGCTATCGCCACGTCGTGCCGGGCACCATCCCGCTGATCGGTTTTATCTACTAGCCAACGCCTCGATCAGCCGGCCGACCGCCAGCACCCGCGCCTCATCGTTCCAGCGGCCGACTACCTGGAGCCCGACCGGTAACCCGCTGACCTCGCCATAGGGGATGGATAGGGCGGGCACACCGGTCAGGTTGAACGGCGCCGTCAGCCGAACCAGCGCGCCGTCAACCGGCTCCGCGCCGGTCCGCCACCGCACGGTGCGCTCGCCGACCATCGGTGCGGTGATCGGCGTCGTCGGCAGGAGCAGGATGTCGACGTCATCAAAAACGCCGCGCACCGCCTGGGTGATCTTGGCGCGCATGCGCTGGGCGAGGACGTAATCGGCGCCGGCGACGAGAGCCCCAAGCTGGAGCCGGATGCGCACGTCCCGACCGTAGGCTCGAGGCCGGGCGCGGATCCACTGCGCGTGCGCGGCGCTGGCCTCGGCACGCAAGGTGACCAGCTGCGTCACGACAGTCCACCCCATCTCTGGCAGGCGAACGTCGCGGACCCGAAGGCCGTGCCGGCGCAATGCGGCGGCCGCCTTCTCGAGCTGGTTGGAGACGCCAGGCTGGAGCGGCCGCACGATCGAGTCATGGAGCAGGCCGACCCGCAGCCCTCGCGTGGCCACGCGCTGCGCCTGCCTCCAGGCGCGTCCCCCGGAGAGCGCATCGAACAGAATCCCCGCATCTTCGACCGTGCGCGTCAGGGGCCCGGCGTGGTCCAGGGACCAACCGAGCGGGACCGCGCCATCGAGCGGGAGGGTGCCGTAGGTCGGCTTCAGTCCCACGCAGCCGCACAGCGAGGCCGGGATCCGGATCGATCCTCCGGTGTCCGAACCGAGCGCGGCGGCGCACAGGCCGGCCACCACGGCGATGGCCGATCCGCCGCTCGACCCGCCAGGACTGCGACGCACATCGCGCGGGTTGCGCGCGACACCCCACCAGGGATTCGCCGTCGTCACGCCGTAAGCAAACTCGTGCAGGTTGGTCTTGCCGAAGAGGACGGCGCCGGCGGCACGCAGCCGTGTCACCAGCGCGGCATCCGCCGACGGCACCCAATCACGAAGGATCCGCGAGCCCGCCGTCGTCCGGACCCCGCGGGTCGCGAACAGGTCCTTGATCGCGATCGGCACCCCGAGCAGAGCACCGGCCCCGCGGCGCGCCAGCTGCTGCTTCGCTCGCTGGGCCTCCCGACGAGCCCGCTGACCGGGCGGCGTGATGAACGCGCGCAGGTTGGCTGTTCGCTCGATCCGTTCCTGGTAGGCGTCCACCAGCTCGACCGGGGAAACCGCGCGGCGCCGCAGCGCCTGCGCGACCTCGGCCAGCGGCGCGGCCGTCAGGCTGGCGAGCGGCGCCTTCACTCGCTCAATGTTTCAGGCGCCAGCGTCGCTCTCAACTCTTCGACCAGCGCCAGGTACCGTTTCCAGGCCGGACGCAGCGCCTCCAGGTCGGCGGCGGTCAGCCGCAGCCCCGCCGCCCGCGTCGCGGCGGCGAGCCGGTCCCTCTCCGTCATCGGCACAGTATGCAATCCGTGACCGGCAAGGGTTTTTTCTCTTCTTTGTGGGGGAAGCTCTCGGTGGGGGGTTCCATCACCACTTGCGAGTGCGAAATAGTTTGACAAGAACGATGACTCCGCCCTAAGCTGCCGTTGCCACCAGCCGGCTCTTGGGGAGGCGCAGGATGGCGGCGCCGCTGCCGTTTACCTAATTTTCGTTGCTGAGGAGCCCGAACAATGCTGCTTGTGGAAGTCCGCCGCCTGGATATCGCGCCATCCGCCGACCAGTTCTGGACCATCGTTTCCCGTGTCAACGGCCCGGAGTTCATGGGCGTTCTGTACCGAGCGCGCGAAGCCATTTTCGACAGCGCCGGAATTGCCTTCACCATCGACCTGCTGAACAAGTTCCTCCAGTTTGACGTCACCAAGAGCTGGTCGGCCGCCGACGAGGGGGAGTTGTTCATGGGATCCGCGCCGGTGGTCGGCTGGTTGCGCGTGCGCCGCCCGGGCTCGGCCACCCTGCGTGAGCTGCGGTCGGACGACATCCACTTCATGGAGCTCGAGCACGCTGCCAAGCCGGCGTTCGTGGAAGTCGGTGTCGCTTATCGCGCCGGCACCGAGAAAGTTCGGACGGATTTCCTCAAGCGCATTCGGACCGCTGCCCAGGAGGCCCTTGGCCAGGAAGTGGGGACCCCATCATCCTGGCCGGTGCTGGCCCCCGTCGGCAGCCACAACTTCGACGTGATCCGCAAGTCGCGGCAGGCAGCCTACGAAGCAACCGCCGAAGAAAACCAGGCGATGGCCGCGTTTACCACGCCCGAGATCCGCGCCCTGATCCGCGACCTCGAGCGGGTCGGCTCGTTGACCGTTTCCGACCTGCCGAAGGTCCTGGGCGAGGCCCAGGGCGCCGCCGTCGCGGGCAGGCTCGGAGAGCTGCGCAATCTCGGCCTCATCCAGTCCGAGTATGTGATCGTTTGCTCGCGCACCGGCAATGCGGTCCTCCGCACGGATGATCCGAACAAGCTGCAGAAGATGGCGCCCGATTGGATGAAGTGCGCCTGCGGCCGGCCGCTGAACGAAGAGCGGGTGGACCAGGTCATCGTGCCGACCGACCGTGCCACCGCCCTCAACGACAAGGGCCGCTGGATGACGACCCTGGCGACGGCGATCCTCCCCAAACTTGGCATCAGCCGTGAACAGGTCATCATCGACGCCAGCCCGCAGGGCACCGACATCGTCCTCGATCTCAGCGGGGATCTTGTTCTGGTGGTCCTCAAAGATCATGAGTTCAACCTGGCCGATGCCTATGCCTTCAACGCCAAGGTCTCGCGGATCAAAGCCGCTGAAGGAGTGATCGTCAGCAACGAGGGGCTCTCCGGCGACGCCAAGAAGCTCGTCCAGGAAGAACTCGGTCCGCAGCGTGCCCGGATCACTGATCCGTTTCGGATCACCTTCGTGGAGGGCGTCCAGGCTCTCGAGCACGAGCTCGGCCGGGTGGTGGAGAGGCGGCGCCGGCAGTATTTCCTGCGGGCGCTCGGCGACCTGGCGACCATCCAGGGCCTCAACATCGGTCAGCTCGCCTTGGCGAAGGTCGAAGCCGGCGGCCGCGTCAGCAAAGAGGCCGTGGCGCCGGAGGCCGTCGCCGCCGAAGCCTAGACGCAATTTTAAATTTCCCTCCCCCGCGTGCGGGGGAGGGTCGGGGTGGGGGTCGCCCAACACTCGATCGAACTGGAATCGTGCAACGTGCTCGCGTAGTGTTAGGCGGTGCGAATCGGGAGTCTCGTCGTGGGTGTGATTGCCATCGTGGTCGGCCTCGTCTGGATCTTGCAGGGCGCGGGCGGGCGTCCTGCCTGGGAGCTTTATGACCGGCCAGACGATGTGGTTGATCATCGGCATCGTGGTTGCGGCCCTGGGCGTGGGCCTGGCGTTCAACGGACTTCGCCGGCCCGCAAAGCCGTAGTCGATTGAGCCGCCATCGCCCGCTGATCACCGGGCTCTGCGCGGGGACGCTCGCGCTGGGCGTGGACTACCTGGCCCACGCGATCGTCAACGTACCGCTCGCTCCCGAACAAGCGGGCTACGTGTTGCTCAAGGTCCTCCCACTGTCGGCGTTCGCGGATTTGCTCAAGGCGCTCGGGATCCTGGCCAGGCCGCTCCTGCTGATGGGCGCAACCATCGTGATCATCGCGGCCTACGGCGCCGCCGCTGCCCTGCTCGGGCGCCTGTGGCCGCGCTGGACCGTGGTGGCGCTGACCACGCTGGTGGCAGTGGTCGCCACATTGGTTGCCATCATCGCGCTCTCGCCCGGCGACTCCGTGCTGGGCATCATCGTCGAGGTGGTCGTGCTGGCCGGCATGGTCCCGCTGGTGGACACGGTGCTCAGCCAGCTGATGGCACCCGTGGCCGTCAACGAAGACCGTCGGGTCTTGCTCCGCAACCTCTTTTATGGGGGCGTGGCCATCGCCTTGCTCGGGGTTGGCTACGCGAACGTCCGCCGGTTTGTGACCGCGCTCGCGATGAAGGAGGGGAACCGGGCCGACAGCGAGATCACCAACGTGGGCGATTTCTACGTTGTCTCGAAAAATCTTGGCGGCGACCCTCTCGTTGACGCGTCCACCTGGCGCCTCAACCTGCCAACCCGGGCGCTTAGCTACGACGAGTTGCTCAAGCTGCCCTCCGATCAGCTCGAGCTGACCCTGGAATGCATCAGCAACGAGGTCGGGGGAACCTTGATCAGCAATGGGATCTGGAAGGGGCCGCGGGTGAGCGACATCCTGGCGCTGACGACCGTGCCATCCGACGCGGCCTGGATGTTGATGGAAAGCGCCGATGGCTACACAGAGAGTTTTCCGTTAGCCGAGCTCACGCCGGACCACCGGCTGGCCACCCACCTCAACGGAGCTCCGCTCACGGCCCCGCACGGCTTTCCGGCGCGCTTCATCTTTCCCGGCCATTACGGCATGAAGCAACCGAAATGGGTCACCCGCATCCGCTTCTCCGCGACCGACCAACCTGGGTACTGGGAAAACAATGGCTGGGATGAGCGCGCGATCGTCAAGACGATGTCGCGAATCGATCGACCGTTCGACGGCGCCGCGCTGGCGGCCGGGGGGGTTGCCATCGGCGGTATCGCCTTCGCCGGCGCTCGCCGGATCAGCGGCGTCGACCTCAGCTGGGATGATGGCCGAAGCTGGCAGGCGGCCGAGCTGCAACCGGAGTTTTCCGCTTATGCCTGGCGATTCTGGGAGCTGACGCCGGCCCTGTCCGCCGGCCAGTACCGCATCAGGGTGCGGGCCCGGGACGGCGGGGGAACCTTACAACCTTCGGCACCAACGTCAACGCTGCCGAACGGGGCGGACGGCTATCACACGATCACGATCACCGTCGCCTAGCGCTCTCAGCCGCTTCTCAGGGATACGTCAGGCAACGTATCGTAAGCGGCCTCTACCGTAAGGTTGGAGCTCGCCGGAAAGGATGCAAAAGTCGCGTTGTACCGTCAGGGAGAGGAAGATGTCCTCGAACGCGACGCTGAGGTGGGCGTCAATGCTGGGCACGCTGTTGCTGGCCCTGCTCTTTAGTGGCGTCGTCGCCACGTCGCCCAAGCCTGACCGGGCGCCGCTCCACCCGGCGGTCACGGTGTTGCCGAGCGATTCCCCGGTGCAGAGTGAGAGCCATGTCTCGTGAGCTGCAGACCCGGCACTTCGACGCCCTCGGCTCGACCTGCGAGTTGCTCAGTCTCGGCAGCGGACAGGCGGCTCTTGAACGCTGCGAGCAATGGGTGCGTGACGCCGAGGCGCGCTTTACCCGCTTCCTGCCCGACAGCGAGCTGGCGGGACTGAATGCCGGCGGCGGCCGGTATGTTCCAGTGAGCCCGGAGCTGTTTGCCATGCTCGAAGCCGCGCTCTGGGCCTATGGGGAGAGTGATGGCCTGGTCAACGCCGCCGTGCTGCCCGCGCTCCTCGCCGCCGGCTATGACCGCCCATTCCGCCAGGGGTTGACGGAGCCGGGGGTCGTCAACTCGATGCCGCTGCCACGCCTGCCAGACGTGCTGATCCTGGATCAGGCGACGCGCTCGGCGGCGCTGGCTCCGGCGGCCGCGCTCGACCTTGGCGGAATCGTCAAGGGGGCGTTGGCCGACATCCTTATTGATGAGCTCGGTGAAGATGCGGTCTGCAACCTGGGCGGCGACCTCCGCGTCCGCGGTGCCGGGCCCGAAGGCGACGGCTGGCACATCGGGCTCTGCGACCAATCGGCTGTCGCGCTGCGGGACGGGGCGGTCTGCACCAGCGGCATCACCCGCCGGCGCTGGGGCCACTCCATGCATCACCTCATCGATCCGCGCACCGGCCTGCCGGCGAAGACCGACCTGGCCGAGATCTCGGTTGTGACCGATAGCGCCCTGCGCGGTGAGGTTTATGCCAAGTGCGCCATGCTCATGGGTGCCGCTGCGGGGATCGCCTTCCTGGAAGCGCGCGGCGTGCACTACGCGCTCGTGCCTGCGATCACCGCCGGAGATGGCATGCTGCCCGCCGCGGCGTGACGCTCGACCAACTGCTCTGGCTATCGTCGCGGGTGGCAGCCCTGACCGCCTTCTTTACCCTGGCTGCCGCCCTGGTCACGGGCCAAGCGCTGCGAAGCGCGATGTTCGAAGGGGCGGTGCGCAATCGCGAGCTTTCCAACCTGCACCGTTTTCTCACCATCTGCTGGGTGCCATTTGTTCTGCTTCACGTGCTGACGATGACGATGGACAGCGTGGCACGAGTCGGCCCCCTGGACCTGGTCATCCCCTTTCGCGTCCCGTACGCCGCCCTGCCGGTCGGGCTGGGCACCATCGGCTTCGACCTGCTGTTGATTGTCGGTGTCACCAGTTACCTGCGCCGCCACCTCGATCCGGTCGCCTGGCGCTGGCTGCACCGGCTGTCCTACGTGATGTTTGGCCTGTTCGCGCTGCATGCCCTCCTGGCCGGGTCGGACTTCGCCCGCCCACTGGTGCTGGCGCCGGCCGCCGGCGTCATCGCCTTCATCGCGATCGTCAGCCTGGCCCGGCTCGCCTTCGGGCGCTGGCAAACAACAGCCCATTAGACTCTCGGGACAGACAACCGCGGTTCTCAGGAGGGCTGACCATGCGCGCGATGGATGTCGTCAATGAAACGAAGGCGGCGATGTGGGCGAGCGAGGTTTTCGGCACGCCCTACGAGAAGGATGGGATCACGATCATCCCTGCCGCCAAAATCTCCGGGGGCGCCGGGGGCGGGGGCGATCAGCAGGAGCCGCAGGCCGGCGGTGTCGGCTTTGGGGTCTCGTCACGCCCGGTCGGCGCGTTTGTGATCAAGGCTGGCGACGTCAGCTGGCAACCGTCCCTGGATTTGAACCGGGTGATCCTGATGGGCCAGGTGGTGGCCATCGTGGCCCTGCTCACGTTGCGGGCGGCGATCAAGGCCCGGGCGAAACGGCAGGCGTGATTCCGGCGACGATCGACCTCGACCTGCAGTCGGTCCGGCGGCATTTTCCCGCGCTCGCGCTCGAGATCGATGGCCGGCCGGTAGTCTACCTGGACAATCCGGCCGGCACCCAGGTCCCGCAACGGGTCATCGATCGAACGGCTTCCTACTGGCAGACGATGAACGCCAACCACGGCGGGGTCTTCAGCACCAGTGAGCGCTCGGACGCGCTGCTTCTCGAGGTGCGCGCCGCTGCTGCGGCGTTCGTCAACGCCGCGTCGCCAGACGAGATCGTCTTCGGGCCGAACATGACCACACTGACGTTTGCCCTCAGCCGTGCCATCGCGCGGGAGCTGCGGCCGGGCGACGAGATCGTGGTCACCCGCCTCGAACACGACGGCAATGTCTCACCCTGGCTGGCGCTCCAGGAGCAGGGAGTCATCGTCCGCTTCGCCGACATCACGACACCCGACTGCACACTCGATCTCGATGACCTGGTACGGCAGCTGACGGCTCGGACGCGCCTGGTCGCCATAACCCATGCATCCAACGCGGTCGGGACGATCCCGGATCTTCAGGCTGTCTCGCGCGCCGCTCATGCGGTCGGTGCCTGGGTGTGGGTTGACGCGGTCCACTACGGACCGCACGGACCGATCGACGTGCAGTCGATCGATTGCGACTTCCTCGTCTGCTCCAGCTACAAGTTCTACGGTCCGCACCTCGGTATCCTCTACGGACGTCGCGAGCTACTCCAGCGGCTTCGGCCCTATAAAGTTCGACCGGCCAGTGACGAGTTGCCCGGCCGCTGGGAGACCGGCACCCAGAACCACGAGGGCCTGGCCGGCCTGCTAGGTGCCTACGAGTACCTCGCCGACCTCGGTGGGTCGAAGGTCGTCCGGCGAGAGGCGTTCGAGGCGGCCATGGCACGAATCCAGCCGCACGAGCAGGCGCTGGCGGCGCGCCTGATTGCCGGCCTTGGACAGATTCGCGGAATCCAGATTTACGGGATCACCGCACCCGACCAGCTCCATCGGCGGGCCCCGACCGTCTCCCTCATCTGGCCGCCGCACCGGCCCGAGGCGCTGGCTCGCTGGCTGGCCGGCCATAACATCTTCACCTGGCACGGTGACCACTACGCAACCGAGCTGATCGCCCGGCTGGGTCTTAAGGATCGCGGCGGCACGCTCCGGATCGGCCTGGCCCACTACAACACCGCGAGCGAGGTCGACCTCGTCCTCGAGGTGCTGGCCGGCTTCAAAGGCTGATCAGCACCACGCCGGCGAAGGCCAGCCCGATTCCGAGCTTCTGCAGGCGCGCCATGCGCTCGTCCAACACGATCCGCGCCAGCACGACGGTGGCGACCGGATACAGCGACGAAAGGATCGAGACGACGCTCAACAGGCCGATGGTGGTCGCAAACGCGAAGAAGACGTCGGCCCCCACGTCCAGCACGCCGACGGCGAAGAGCGCCGGCAGATCGGGGCGACGGAGCTTGACGCGCGATCGGAACCAGAGCCCGAGGAGCAGCAACGCGGAAACGCTTCCGGCCCGGGTCGCCAGAACTCCCCAGACCGCGTCGGGCCGGCTGGCAAAGCGAATCGCCACCAGGAAGATTCCGAACGCGAGCGCGGCGAGCAGCGCCAGACCGGCGCCGGGGACGAGCCGCCGCCCGGGTTGTGCGGGGCGGCGATCGAATGCCAGCAGCGCAACGCCACCCAGCGCCAGCGCCATGCCGGCGAGCTGAAGGCCGCCCGGCCGCTCTCCCAGCGCCAGCCCGACGAGCACCGGAACGACCGGTCCGGTGGCGGCAATCGTCGAGACCACGCTCACCACGCCAATCGCCATTCCCCGGTAGACCGCCGCCAATCCGATCAAACCGATCAAGCCGGCGAGCACTCCGGCGACGATCCACGGACCGGGGCGCAACGGGACCCCGCGCACGATCGCAACCGCCGCGATGAGGACCAGCGTCGGTGGCTGGGAGACGAACAGCACCGTGAAGGTACCCAGGCGTCGGGTCTTGAAGCCGCCGATGAAGTCGCCGACGCCCCAGCTCAGGCTGGCCGCGAGCGCCAGCAGAACAGCGGTCAGGTCGAGACCCGCCGCACCGTTGCCCCGACCAGGAGATCCCCGAGCCGCTGCCGGCGGCCGTGGCGCAGCAGTAAGACCGCGTCGATGGGCCAGAGGAAGACGAGCACGCCAACCAGATTTCGCAGGGCCGCGCGCCACCAGTCGGGAACCCCGCCCGTGGGCCCGTAGACCGAAATACCCATGAGGAGCTTGCCGAGGGTCTGGCCGGTTCGCGCCTCAGAGGGCACCCGATACAAAACGGCCACGCCGGCGAGGAGCAGGAGGCCCTGCGGGTCGAGCACCACCTCCGTCGTCTCGAGCCCGGACACGGCAGTCAGAATCAGCACCGTGATCCCGAACGCGAGAGCCAGGTCGAGAAGGGCGGCCCACAGGCGGCGGATCAGCGGATATTCCCGCCAGCTGGGGTCGTCGCGGTGACGAAAGAGCCGGGCTTCAATCGAGTCCGCCAGGTTCCGCCGCACCGCCAGGACGAGCGGCTCCAGCGCGGTCAGCGCCCCGCGACGCGCCAGCCAGCGGATGGACAGCACCACCGCCAGGGTTGCCAGCGTCGTGACCGCGATGACAAAGAACCGGTGCTCGGCGCGGTGAAATAGCCGGACCGCCGGCTGGCCGACCACTGCCCCCAGGCCGACAAAGAACGCGATGTAGACCAGCACCGAGGGGATCAGCCCGGCCGCGAACCTCAGGCGAGGCATGTTGCTGATGCCGGCCGCCTGGGTGGTGTGAATCCGTAGACCGGGGATCAGACGACCGGCGAAGACGGCCGGTGGGCCACCTCTCCGCAGCAAATGGATCGCGCGTTCCAGTGCCGGCCGAAAGCGCAACGCATCAGCAACCCTCATCACGGCGGGCTGCCCGACGGTGGCGAAGATTTCGCGGCCAATCATGGCTCCGATCACCGTCGCCAGCAGCAGAGCCGCGACCATCGGCACCGGTTCCACTGTGCCGCTGGCGATGGCAATGCCGGCGATCATCAACAAGAGGTCGCCCGGCGCGAACGGAACCGGCACTCCGCTCTCCTCGATGAAGACCAGTCCCGCGATGACGCCAATCAGGAGGTCACCGCTCAGGTTTGAGATCGAGCTGATCGGGTTCATCAAGCGCTCCCTCTTAGGTTGCGACGACCGGTGGCTAGTTGATCAGCTGCCGAATAAGGGGAACAGGGAGATAACCGCAGCCGAGAAAGGCGTCGTGGAAGCGCTTAGCGGAGTAGCCTGGGCGGCCTTCCCGCTCCTGGCGCAACTCGAGGATGAGCAGCTTGCCGAGGGTATAGCTCAGGTACAGCGGATCCCAGGCACCGCGCATCGCCTCGCGCTGAGCCGGAAGCTCCGATAGAAAACCCACGGACATGAACAGTCGAATTGCCTCGGGCATCGGCATCGCCTGGCAGTGGAGGCCGATGGCAGCGAGGAACCGGCAATCGCGCAACAGGGCGTCGCTGCGCTGAGTCAGCTGCAGTTTGGGATCGGTCGAGTAGCCGGCCTCCAGCATCATCTCCTCGACGTAATGCGCAAAGCCTTCGACGGTTGCATAAGACCAGAACAACTGACGCGTCCGCGACCCGACTCGCCGCTCGTGCAGGGATTGCACGAAGTGACCGGGGTATGCCTCATGAATCGAAACGTTTTCGAGCATGGCGTAATTGAGGTGGCGGAGCCACTGCTCGCGGCTTGACTCGCTCCAGTCGGCGGCGGGCACCGTGACGTAGTAGTAGCTTTCGGTGGCGACCGTCTCGAGCGGCCCGGCGCTGTCCATGGCGGCGCTGATGTACGACGCGTACGAGGGGGTTGGGCGGACCAGGCAGCGTGTCTCCGATGGGATCGAGACCAGGTCGCGCTCCAGGATGAAGCTGCGCAATCCCTCCAGCGTCGCCTGCACGTCATCGATGAGGCTCTCAGTTGTTGGATGATGGTCCTCCAGGTCATGGAGCGCGGCACGAACGCCGCGTCCCGGGCTGATGGCATCAGCCGCGCTTTCCGCCGCCGTCATGTTGCGCTCGATGTCGGCCCGAACCAGGCGTTCGAGGTCGGCCACGTTCAACGGGACCATCTCGCGAGTTTGCAGCAGGCGCAAAAATCGGTCCTCGCCCAGCGCGAAATGGTCGTGGGCTTCACGCTGCCGTCCCGTGAGGAAGTCGACCAGTGCCCGAGTCTCCATCACAGCCTCGTCGATCGCGCGGATGGTGTCGGCGTCGCCGGCCGCGGCTGTACGGGCCTCACCGTCGAGATAGTCGGCCTGGCCAGCGGCTGCCTCGATCGCGATCTCGAGGTTCGGCCGGGGCAGCGAGGGCTCCAGGTTGTCGCGGGCGGCCTCGAGGTAACCGGAATAGCCGGCCAGGTGTCGCCGCAACGCGGCCAACCGCTCGCCGATGGGAGCGTAGGGCCGCTTGAGATACGAGCTGACGTCCAGCTCGCTGTCAAAGCCGGCGTAGAACATCGGCTCGTTAAAAGGCCGCCGTAGCTCGGTGAGTTCGAGCCGCGAAGTCTTCAGCTGGACCAGCAGGCCCTGCCGGTCCACATCGTGGTCCGGGCTGAGCCCGTCCAGCCGTTCCAGCGTTGCAAGCTGTCGATCGATCTCCTCGACCCGGGCCTGAATCGTCGTTGCCGAGGGGTCACCGACCACGCCGTCGAACTGGTGGTCGCCGGC
>VBHC01000213.1 GCA_005889535.1 Chloroflexota bacterium | reverse complement strand
GCGAAGAGATGCAGGATCCACAGCGCGATATCCCAAGAATGGTGACCTTCTCTGGCATCCTGAGCGTGCTCGGTTACCTGGTCCCAATCGTCGGGATCCTCCTGGTCGTCAGTCCCAAGGACCTGGTCAACGTGACCAGCTTCGTTGCTGCCTATCAGACCGTGGTGTCGAATATTCTGGGCGGTACCGCTGCCAACATCCTGAACGGCGTTGTCGGGCTGGCCATCGTGTTCTCGCTCTTGACGAGCGGCACGGTCTGGTTGATGGGGGCCGATCGCATGATGGCGATTGGGTCGCTGGCAGGTTCTGGACCGCGCGCGCTGGGTACGTTCTCGGCGCGGTTTGGCACACCGGTGCCGGTCAACGTGCTTTCCGGCGTGCTGGCGACGCTCTTTCTGCTGGCGAACGTGATCGTGAACCACGTCTTCGCCGGCGGCAACTTGGCGGCGCTCTTCGGTGTGGTGTTGGCGATTGCGATCTCGACCACCACGTTCTCCTACATCTTTGCGTTCCCGGCGCTGGTGATTCTCCGCTACAAGTATCCCAACGCGAGGCGACCCTTCCGGGTGCCGGGCGGCATGGTGGGCGCCTGGATCGTGATGCTCCTCACCTGGCTCTACGTGGTCGCGGCGACGGTCTTCTCGCTGTGGCCTGGGTTATTCACGGACACCGTGACTGGAAAGGCTTCCGGATTGGACCGGGGACCGTTCGAGCTCAGCGTATTCGTGACGATGGCGATCATCATCGGGGTCGGCGTCTGGTTCTACGCCATCGGCCGCGGTCACGCGGTCCACGATCGCTGGCCCGACGAGGGGACGACCGCCGACCGGCGGGAAGCAACGGCGGTGCGCAGGGCCTAGACTTCCTGTCGTGTCGATCACGCAAGACCGACCGGTTAGCGCGGGCGAAGATCTCGCCCGCGCTTTCACGTTACCGGCCAGCGCCTACCTCGATCAGGCAGGTTTCGAGCGTGAGCGCGATCGGATTTTCGGCCGGACCTGGCAATTAGTCGCCCGGGCGGACGAACTGGCTCGGATGGGCGACCTCAAACCAACCACCATCCTCGACGAGCCGGTCATGATCACCCACGGCCTCGACGGCCAGCTGCGTGGCTTCTACAACGTTTGTCGCCACCGCGCCGCACAGGTCGTCCTGTCGAAGGGCAACCGGCGGAGTCTGCAGTGTCCCTACCACGGCTGGACCTACGGTCTCGATGGCCGATTACAGGTTGCCCGGGAGATGGACGGCACCGAGAACTTCGACAAGGCTGACTTTGGTCTGGTGCCGATCCGGGTCGAGCGCTGGGGCCCGTTTATCTTCGCCAACCTGGACGATGAGGGGCCTCCGCTCATGGACGTACTCGGTCGGATCCCCGAAGAAGTGGCATCTGCAGGCTATGACGTCAATCGGATGGAGTTGGTGGAGAGGCGGGACTATGTCATCAACTGCAACTGGAAGGTCTACGTCGACAATTACCTGGAGGGCTATCACGTGCCGATCGCCCACCCCGGGCTCTTCAAGGAACTCGACTACGACGCCTACCGGGTGGAGACATTCCGCTTCTACTCGAAGCAACACGCGCCGATCCGCGAGCTGAAGCCGGGCGAGGAAGTGGGCCGCGACCGGCGGTACGTGCGCCAGCCGGGCGCCGAGGACAACGCGCTGTACTACTGGATCTTTCCGAACACGATGTTCAACATCTACCAGGACAATATGAGCTCGAACCTGATCGTTCCGCTTGGCGTTGACAAGACGCTCACCGTATTCGAGTGGTTCTTTGCCCAGCCCGGTACCGGTCCCGGCTGGGAGTCGATGCAGCAGACGATCGCGTTCTCCGACGAGATCCAGCAGGAGGACATTGCCCTCTGCGAGCACGTCCAGCGTGGACTGAAATCACGCTCGTACAACCGGGGGCGGTTCAACGCCAGGCGCGAGAATGGCGTTTATCACTTCCAAAGGCTGGTTTCCGAGTTCGTGAGTTAGCGGACGGCTGGCCACGGGGCGCAGCCGCCCAAACCGCTCATTGACGAACCGGTGACCCTCTGCTACGTTTGGTCGGAACCTAAGGGAGAGGAGGGAGCCCACCCATGCCCGACGACGTCCTGACGCGTCCGCAGTCGACCGTTCCGACAGGTGGCAGTAGCCAGGAGGCGGCCGACGCGCGCGACCTGGCCGGATTTGGCTACAAGCAGGAACTCAAGCGAATCCTCGGCGTGTATTCGAGCTTTGCCGTCGCCTTCTCTTACATCTCACCGAGCACCGGCATCTTCACGCTTTTTGCCCCGATCGGCCTGGC
>VBHC01000212.1 GCA_005889535.1 Chloroflexota bacterium | reverse complement strand
ACGCCTTGTCGAAGGGAAGCTTTTCCACAGCCACGTCGTCGGCGGGAAAGGCATTCCCCGGCGCGAAGGGCTTCGCGATAAAGGGGACCAGCTCCGAGAGTTCCAGGGTCTCGTCGATATCCCAGGTGACTTTGTCCCCGGGCGCGAACGACGGGTACGGCAGATCGCTGATGCCCTTGCGTCGGTACCAGTCGAGCGTGACCTCGTCAGGGGCGAAGATGCCGTTCTGCGCTTCCGCCTCAGCCATCATGTTCGCCACCGTGTTTCGATAGGGGATCGGCAGCTGCCGCTCGGCGTCAACGAACTCGACGCTCATGCCTTGCGCCTGCGCCTTGCCCCAGCGGCGCAGCAATGCCAGCACGAGGTCCTTGCCGCTGACCCAGGGCCGCAGTTTGCCGGTGAAGACCACCCGCCGGCGCTTTGCCGGCGTGAAGTAGATGTAGCCGGTCGACCAGCCGAAGCCGAGCTGCGTGCTGCCGACCCCTGTGCCGACGGCCCCATATGCCCCGTAGGCGCGGCTGTGGGAGTCGGCGCCGGGGATGAAGGCTCCCGGCACGACCAGCCCCTGCTCCGGGAAATAGAAATGAAAGATGCCGTCGCCGGGCGTCGCGTAGTACGGCTTGCCGATCCCATGCAATTCGGCAAATTCGCGGCCAATCGACGTCTGCTTGTCGTCGGCATTCCGGCCGGAGAAGACGAAGTGGTCATTGGCGATCGCCGCCTGCCGTGGAAAGATCGTGTCGCCACCGGTGATCTGATTGAACGTGTGAATGGAAAAGGGCGCGGTGCCGTCAGAGGCGGGAAGGAGATCGCACCAGACCCGGAGCGTACCGCCCGGTCGCACGGCCGCGTCTTGATCGACCCGGTGCGCCCACACGATCTGCTCGGTGCTGCTGAGTCCGCTGGCGACGCCACGGTCAGGCCATTCAACGCGCGGCTGGCGCTCGACCGACTCGGCGAACTCGCGCCGTCCGACCGAAATGATGCCGCCGGATCGGCGGATCTCCTCCTCCTTCGGCGTGAGCGGCACGGGTTCATAGCGCTTTTTACGGGTCTCGTTCGTCAGCTGGCGGGTCGACGGATCGAAGGCCAGCACGTCTCCTTCCTGCGCGTCCTCCGATGCGGCCCGGCTCTGCACCACATGCAGGCCGAGGTTGAGCGCATTGCGCCGAAAGATATCGCCGATGCCCTCGCCGCACACGATCACCATCTCCAGCCCCGCCTCTTCGGCGACCGCCTTCAGCCCGGCGGGACTCATCTCGCGCGATGAGCCGATGCCAAAACGCTCGCCGGCAATCACGAACGTTTCCCCTCGGTGGACGCGCTGACGGAGCTCACGGAAGTCGGGCATCAGATAGCGGAAGGCGCCCAGCTTCCAGCGCTCGTCGAGCCGCTCCAGACTTTCCGAGACGCAGTCGTCGGCCGGGGTGATCTGATCGGTGTCGATCGCGTCGAGCTTCTTTCCCGGGATCTTGGGATCCCAGAAGATCAGGGCACGACCCCGGACGAGGTGGCCGTCGGCGGTGGGTGAAGCGACCGCGGCCGCCGGACTGGCCGGCAGCGCGGCACTTGGCTTGCGGCGCGCCGGCTGGATTGTGTTCACAGGGGCCTCGATGATCCGATTCTCTCAAGTCGCTCCAGCACGGCATTGGCCGCCGCGCTCGTGGTCAGGTCGCCTCCCAGGTCCTTCGTCGTCCGGCGCTCCCGCGCGGTGGCCATGACGGCCTCTTCGATCTGGTTCGCGCCCGCCTCGTCCCCCAGGTGTCGCAGCATCATGGCCCCGGCCAGGATGGCGCCGACCGGGTTGGCGATCCCTTTGCCGGCGTGCTTGGGCGCCGAGCCGTGCACGGGTTCGAACAAACCGCGCCGCGTGTCCGGATTGATGTTGGCCGATGGCGCCTGGCCGAGGCCGCCCACCAGCTCCGATGCGAGGTCGCTGAGGATGTCGCCAAACATGTTGGAGGTGACGACGACGTCGAAGCGTGCCGGATCCTTGACGAGCTGCATGGCCGCGGCGTCGACGAAAAGATGTTCCGCCTCGATCTCCGGGGCACGCTGCCGCTCGAGGGCGAACACTCGCTGCCAGAGATCGTGCGCGTGGTAGAGCGCGTTGCTCTTATCGACCATGGTGACCCGGCCTCGATGCCCGGTCCGCCGTCGCTCGCGGGCCAGCTCGAACGCATAACGCTGGATGCGTTCCACGCCCTTGCGCGTGTTGATGTCCTCCTGGATCGCGATTTCGTCTGCGGTTCCACGCTTGAACTGGCCGCCGATGCCGACATAGGCGCGCTCGGTGTTCTCCCGAACCACGACCAGATCGATGGTTGAGGCATCGCGTAACGGGGTCAGCCCCGGCGCCAATAGGCGCGAGGGTCGCAGGTTCACCCAGAGGTCCAGCTCGAACCGCAGGCGAAGGAGAAGACGGGCGGCATACTGTGGATCTTTGACGCGAGGATCTCCGACCGCGCCCAGATAGATCGCGTCGGCTGATTGGAGTTCGGCGAAGATCGGATCGGGTATGATCTCCCCGGTTTTCAGGTAGCGCTCCGCCCCCAGGTCGTAGGTTTCGAAATCGAGGTCCGATCCGGTGTGCTGGATGACCTCCTTCAGGACCCGGATCCCCTGCGTGATGACCTCGGGACCGATGCCATCGCCGGGGATGACCGCGATACGAAACGGCATCGCCTCAGCATATCGGGAGGCCCAGGGGAGAAAGTTTTGGGGGCTGTCGTCGATACCACTACATAGTGCTGACGGAAGAGACCGCGCTGAGCGTGGCGCTGGGCAAGATGCGCCGCCTCCGCCGCGTCCGGCGCCTATCGCGCCTCACCTACTGGGCCACCTGGGGATTCGTCGGGCTGGTCTGCCTCGTCCTGCTCGCCGGCGGCATCGCCGGCCTGGCGTCGGGTTAAGCGCCCCCACCCTGCCCTCCGCCAGAGGGGGAGGGAGTCTTTGTTGGATTCTTCGAGGTCTCGACCAGACGCTCCAGCACCTGGCGGGCGCGCCCGCTGTCCAGCGAGTCTCGGGCGACCTCCATGGCCTGGGGCCAATCGTCGGCTCGGCCGGCGGCCAGTACCGCTGCGGCCGCATTGAGCAGAACGACATCGCGGCGAGGCCCACTCTCACCGTTGAGTACCTGACGCAGCAGGGCCGCGTTCTCCGGCGGCGTCCCGCCTTTCAACTCGCCGGCACCGGCCCGCGCAAGACCAAGGTCTTTGGGGTCCAGCTCGAAGTCATCGACCTCGCCATCGCGCAGCTGGAAGACTCGTGAGAGACCGGTCGTCGTCAGCTCGTCGAGACCGTCTTCGCCATAAAAGACAAGGGCGCGCTCGTGGCCGAGGTCTGCGAGCACGCGGATCATCAACGGGGCAAGCGAGGGCGCCCCCACTCCCAGCGCCTGTTTTTTGACCCGCCCGGGGTTGGCCAGTGGCCCCAGCACGTTGAACACCGTACGCACGCCGAGCTCCTTTCTGGCAGGCCCGGCGTACCGCATCGCGGGGTGGAAGGTTGGCGCGAAACAGAAGCCCATTCCGGCGACCTCGATACACCGTCGCACGCCGTCAGCGTCGAGCGTGATGTTGACGCCGAGTGCCTCGAGCACGTCGGCGCTCCCGCAGCGGCTCGAAGCCGCCCGGTTGCCGTGC
>VBHC01000218.1 GCA_005889535.1 Chloroflexota bacterium | reverse complement strand
CCGCAGAACTATTCGGGTCGCAACCGGCCCTACGACTTCGAAGGCGGCAACTATGCGACCGCGTCCAACAAGAATCCCAAGGACGCCTACCTCTGGGATCGCCTGGCTGGCGCCGGCGTTTCATTCCGGAACTATGGCTTCTGGACCGTCTTTGGGTCGGTCCCACCCGGAGTCGCCGCCGAGCCCACGGCGCCGAATCTCGCGACCCGTACGGATCCAAACTATCCGGGATACAACCTGTCCTGGGCTGACTCACCGGCGAGCCCGCTGGCGAAGCCTGCTCGGATCACCGAGTGGCAGCGAGAGTTTGCGTCCTATCAGGCGAATCCCCGTACATTCCCGACAGTCGAGCTGGTGCGGCTGCCGAACGACCACACTGCTGGGACTTTTCCAGGCGCTCCGGTCCCCAGGGCCTATGTCGCCGATAACGACTACGCCCTCGGCTTGCTGGCCGACACCGTATCCCACTCGCAGTTCTGGAAGGACACCGCGATCTTCGTCACCGAGGACGATGCCCAGGACGGTCCGGATCATGTGGACGGACACCGCACCGAGGCGCTGGTGATTAGTCCGTACACCCAAAGGGGACAGGTCGACTCAACCTTCTACAGCACGGTCGCCATGCTCCGCACGATGGAGCTGATCGTTGGCATCGGACCGCTGACTCAGTTCGACGCTGCGGCGACCCCCATGCTCAATTCCTTTACCGGGCGACCAAACCTGTTGCCATACACTGCCCAGCTGCCCAACCAGCCGATGAATCAGCTCAATGGGGCGAATGCCCCGATGGCCTCCGTGATGGGCAACATCGTCTCACTGGGCGCCGACCAGACACCGGAACAACTCCTCAACCAGGCGATCTGGAAAAGCGTGCAGGGTCCGGATAGCCCGATGCCTGGGCCAACCGATAACGGCGGCGGCGATCCAGTGGGAGACTGAGCTTCTCTGACAACCTTGCAGGCCGGGAGACCGATCCCGGCCTGCTTGGTACGAGTCGTAGCGTACTTAGCCGCGCGCCATGGACCAGGCCGTCCCGGCCTGGGTGTCCTGTACTTCGACGCCGCACTGCGCCAGGATCGCCCGTAGACGATCGGCATCTTTGAAGCGCCGCTCACGCCTGGCCTCGCCGCGGAGCGAGAGCAGGACGTCGACCAGCGGCGCCACGTGCTCGCGCAGCTCATCGCGCCCGCCGCCACGTACCAGGTGTCCGAGGCGCACGACCAGGTTGCGCATCTCGGCCCGCGCCCGATCGCGCTCATCCGTGCCAGGGATGTCCGCCGCCCATTCGTTGAGCAGGCTCTCGGTCTCGAGGACGGCCGCCACCACTCCATCGATGCGAGCTGTCCATGCCGTTGGGCTCGGACGAGCGGCTGGCCGAAGCCGCAACCGGCGCCGATGCGTGGGCAGGATGCGGCAACTCGCTCAAGGCAAAGCTTGTCCGTTCCCAGCGTCGTTCGACTCCTCGCCGTCGGACCGTGACGCCTCCGCGGCCTCGCACCGTCACGGTTTGCGCGTCGACATCGATGATGCAGGCTGTGTACTCATCAACCCCCAGGATCAGGACGTCCTCGGGCAGCATCGCTTCGAGGAAGCGCAGCCGGGTCTCACCCATGTAGCAGAACCGCGTGTCGTGGGTTCCGCCCTCGCGGTTGTCGTAGTGGGGGATGACGGCGCATCGAACGCCGATCTCTCCGAGCAGGTCGAGTCCCTCGACCCACGACGGATCGGCACCGACCTTGTAGATCTCGTAGACGGGAAGGGCGTAGGCGCCGAGTGAAATCGCCGCGGCGCTGGCAAAGGCGATGCACCCGCCCCGCCGGACCTTTGCGGTGAGCCGCTCCCGCATTGCACTGTCTCGCCAGTGGCAAAGGGCGTAGGTTGGGCTTCCCGGCCCGGCGAAGACATAATTCGCATCGCCAAGGCGGCTGAGGAACTGCTCCAACTCGAGCGCCGTGGCCCGTCCCCCGTGCCGATAGGAGGCGAGCGTGATCTCGCACCCCACGTGATCGCGGAAATAACTGATCGTTCGGGCGGCGATCTCATCCGCGTTCTGCTGGAAGCCGAAAGGCGTATCAAGAAGGATGGCGTCGAGTTGCGGGTCGCGCACGCGCGCGATCAGTTCCTGGTGGATCGACGTCATCACCGGGCTGGTCTCTCCAGAACCGAAAATCGCGATCAACCGTGCAGGGCGAGTGTGACGCCGGCTCACATCAAGATGCTACGCAGATCGGATCCGACGGTGCCCGCGTAGTATCGACCTGAGGTGGACCTCGACGCCCTGACTTCCGACTTGCTGAGCCAACCGTTGGACCAGTTCACCTCGCGCCGCAACACCATGGCCAGGGAGCTCAAGGCGTCCGGCCAGGCCGACCTGTCCCGCCAGCTCTCCGAACTCAAGAAGCCGTCGCTGCCGCTCTGGGCCGTCAACCAGGTCCGCAATCGGGCCATCCTTGGCGAGCTGCGGAGCGGCGCCCAGGCGCTCGTGAAATCCCAGGCCGCTGCTGCCAGCGGGCGTTCGAATGCGGCACGAGACCTGCGCGCCGCATCGGACACATTTCAGCGGGGACTTGATGCGGCCGCCAATGTCGCGGCCACCGCGCTGCGCCAGGGTCGACACGCCACCGGCGAAGACACGGTTCGGCGCATCCGTGACATCCTTCGCCTCGTGGCGCTTGAAGGTGGCGGCACATGGGATCGGCTGCAAAAGGGAGCGCTGGCATCCGAGCCGCGTCCCCGGGACGACATGCTTGAAATGTTTGCGGCCGGCGCGGCGTCCGCCGGAGGCCGGCGCGGCGAACAGGCCGAGGCTCGACGCGCCACGGAGCAGGCCCAGCGAGCGGCGCGGGCGGACGACGAGCTGGCTGAGAGGGCGACAGCGACGGCGCGCCGGCTGCGGCAGGAGGCGACCGACGCGGCAGCCGCGGCCGAAAAAGCCGCCGAACGCGCGGCGGCGGCGGAGGACGAGGCCGCCCGCGCCCGGGCTCAAGCGCAGAAATCTCAGCGCGCTGCGCGCCGGCGCGAATCCGGCTAGGATCCTATTCCGCCGGCTCGACATCTTCTATTCTGACCCCCACACCGCAAAACCACCAAAAGGGGATCAATATGAAGACGACTTACCCGGTTACGTTCAGCGTCGACTTTCCGGATCGAGACCTCGATCGGGTCAGTACGGCGTTCCGGATTTTCGCTGTGATTCCAATCGGGATCATTCTCAGTCTATTGAGCGGTGCCTCGATCCGATACGTCACAAGCACAAATGGCACGAACGAGACCGTGACCAGCGTTGCGACCGGCGGCGGCCTCCTGTTTCTCCCACTGGTGCTGATGATCGTATTCCGGCAGAAGTATCCGCGGTGGTGGTTCGACTGGAACCTCCAACTCCTCCGCTTCTCCAATCGGGTGACTGCTTACCTCGGGTTGCTGGACGACCGCTATCCGTCAACGGACGAGGAACAGGCCGTTCATCTCGACTTGCCGTATCCGGACGCCCGGCAGTTGAACCGGTGGCTCCCGTTGGTCAAGTGGCTGCTGGCCATTCCGCACTACATCGTGCTCTTCTTCCTGGTGATTGGAGCCGTGGTGGCGGTCATCGTATCCTGGTTCGCCATCCTGTTCACCGGGCGGTACCCGCGCGG
>VBHC01000174.1 GCA_005889535.1 Chloroflexota bacterium | reverse complement strand
CCCGTTATGTCCTAGACATGGCAGAGCGGCCAGCCTGGATAAGGGCGCGAACTGGAAGGGTGGCGGTCCTGGTGGGGGTCCTCGTGTGCGTGCCCGGAGGTCTCGGTCTTGTGCTGGGCTTCATCCTCCGCGACGCCCGGGACAGCTGGCTTCTGCTTGCAATCGGACTTCCATTCCTCATCGCCGGGGTCGGCTATATCGCATGGGGTGCCATGCGGCTACGAAGCTTGCGCTGATCGGATTCAGTACCCGGTAGCGCCTCCGCCTGGTGTCATCGGGACCAATGGCGGGGAGGCCGGGAGTCGAACCCCGGGCGCGGATTAAAAGCCCGCTCAAGCGCTTAGCAGGCGCTCGCATTCGACCACTCTGCCACCTCCCCGCGGAGGCGGTAGCCAGTTTACCCTGTTTCCATGGAAGCTTCCGCCGATGAGCAGTGGGCCCGTTATGGCCGGGCCTTGATTAGTTCGATGAGCGAGGTGCTGACCGAAACCCCGGACGATGCGCATGCGAACCTGCTGGAGACGGCCGACTATTGGCTCTCAGTGGGACTTGTCCTCGGCCTGCGTGAGCCGCGGCAGGCCGAGCGGCTACTCCAGGTGATCGAGGCGCACGAGCCTGAACGAGGAGAGCTGGAGCGGGACGCAACCAGCCTGATCGGGCACGCACTTGGCTGAGGGACGGTTGTGAGGCGACGAGGCTTCGTCTCGCAGATGTACGCTGCGGCTCGCCTCGCGAATGATATCTCCACGCTGTCATCCGGTGATCCGCGGCGTATTGCCCGGCGCGCGAAGAACAAGATCATCGGCCGGGCGCTCGGTCGCGCCGGACTATGGCGCCTGCTGTGGCGATGAGCCCTCGACGATCCGCGGACGGCCGAGCTACGACCCCTTGATTCGCTGGGCCAGCCGCCTGAGATCCTGGACGAACGCCTGCATCTCGATCTCGCGGCTCTCGTCATCCGGCGCCCTCAGGATCGAGGATGGATGGACCGTCGCCATCATCAAGGGGAGGCCGGGGCGCTCGATAAACTGGCCCCGCTGGAGGCTCACGCGGAAATCACGCCCGAGCAGCGCCTGGGCGGCGGTGGCACCCAGCAGGACGAGGATCGTCGGCTTGATCAGGGCGATCTCGGCATCCAGCCAGGGACGGCAGGCGCTGATCTCGGCGGCATTCGGCTTCTGATGTAGCCGCCGCTTTCCCTGCGGCTTCCACTTGAAGTGCTTGACCGCGTTTGTGATGTAGACGCGCTTCCGATCGATCCCCGCTTCCGCGAGCGCTTCATCGAGCAGGCGCCCAGCTGGACCGACGAACGGCTTTCCTTCGATGTCCTCCCGGTCACCCGGCTGCTCCCCAACGAACATGACCGAGGCATGCTCGCCACCTTCTCCAAAAACAGTCTGCGTGCCGGTCTTGTAGAGATCGCAGGCCCGGCACCCTGCCGCCGCGTCGCGCAGTCCGGACAGGGTCGGTGCCTGCGGGATGAGCTCCTCGGCTGCGGACGGCTGCCCGACCCGGGGCGGCTCCAGCCCGAGGCCAGGCTGCTCCACCGGTGGCGGAGGCCGTGACGCCGTGCGACTACGTCTTGGCGGACTCAAGCGGCAGGCTCAGCGTGAACTCGCTCCCCTTGCCCGGCTTCGACACCGCAACGATGTCCCCACCGTGAAGGCGGGCCAACTCGCGAGCCAGGTAAAGGCCGAGCCCGGTGCCGGGGACATCCCCGTACGGCGCCAGCCGGCTGAACCGAACGAAGAGGCGGCTCATGTCCTCGGCGGCAATACCAATTCCCTGGTCGCGGACCCGGATCGTCGCCAGCCCGTCCCCCGCCGAGAGATGCGCGATCACCTCCCCCCCTGCCGGCGAGTATTTGATTGCGTTGTCGAGCAGGTTGCCAATCGCGATCTCCAGCCGGAGCGGATCGCCGAGCACCCAGACCTGGTGGCCGATTCGGTCGTCGAAGCTCAGGCGATGCGCCGGCGTGGCGTTCGGCTCCGCCGCCTTCAGGCTGCGCCGAAGGAGCTCGCGCAGCTCGACCCGCCGGCGCTTCAACTGGAGCCGCCCGTCTTCGAGCCGGGCCGCCTCAACCATCTCGTTGGCGAGGAGGTTGATCTGGGCCGCCTTCGCCTTCAAGAGCGGGAGGACCGGGCGCAGGCGTTCCGGAACCGGTCCGAGGGACTCGTCTTCGATCATCGACAGGTAGCCGCCGAGCATGGCCGCGGGGGCGCGGAGCTCATGGGATGCGAGGCGCAGGAACTCTGACTTCGCCTGTTCCAGGCTGGCGAGATGGTCTGCCTTTTGTCGCAGGCGATTCGCCTCGAGGTGCTCCCGCTGCCGTGCCTGCAACTTTTCGTCGGTCTGCTCAGCCAGCACCATGATGTAGCTCACCCGGCCCGCCGCGAGCACCGGGTAGGCATCGATGTTCAAGATCTGATCCGCTGCCGGGTGGCGTCCGCCGGCCACCGCAAAGTAGGTCTGCGGCTCGCGGCTTACCGCAACCAGCCGGAACAACTCGATGATCGCTTCCTGCTGATCCCGGCCGAACACCTCGCGCACCGGCTGACCGTCCGAGGGCATTCGCTCCAGCATCAGCACCCGCGCCAGCGCGCGGTTTCCGTATCGGAATCGGAACTCGTCGTTGGAGAGCTCGAAGAGCCCGATCCCCACGGGCAAGGCCTCGAGCACACGTGGCAGCAGGTCCACCGCCCCGCGTGACCCTGGATCGGGATGCGGGCGCTCGGGTGTCGGGGGCGCTGGTCCTACGCGGATCAAAGGGCGTTGCTCCTGATATTGATACACCAACCATATGATTCTAATACAGTTATATACTCATATTGCCTGTAAACACTGGTCCGCGGGCACCATCCCCGACCGGGACGGCGATCACGCGTTCGCTGGGTGACCCAGCCGGTATGGTCCATGGGTACAACTCCCCACAGGCGTTCCAGTTCGCCACTTTGGCCAAGGGCGCAGATGTGACATCCATCATATAAAGTTCCGCAAAAAGCGGTATAGCGGCGCAATTCGAACGCCGGTACACTGACGGAAATGACGGACGCGTCGACGCCGCTGCGGCTGGCCCCCACGACCGACGGCGGCCCGGTCGGCCCGGTGATGGTCATTGGAGGTGCCGAGGACAAGCTCGGTGAGCGCGTCATCCTGTCACGCTTCGTTGAGTTCGCCGGCGGTGACCAGGCTCACATTGTGGTGATCAGCACCGCGTCCTCGCTCGGCAATGCGGCGACCGACCTCTACCGCCATATCTTTGGCCGGCTCGGGGTCGCCAAAGTCACCGGCCTGCGTCCCGAAACCCGTGAGGAGGCCAACGATCCACGCGCCGTCGACGCCCTCAAAGACGCGACCGGAATCTTCATGACAGGCGGCAATCAGCTTCGCCTTTCTTCCGTAATCGGCGGCACCAAGCTGGGGGCGGCTGTTCTCGACGCCCACGGCCGGGGCGTCGTGGTAGCCGGAACCTCGGCCGGCGCGAGCGCCGTGGCCACGCACATGATGGCATTCGGCAGCTCGGGCGCGACGCCGAAACATCGGATGGCGCACGTCTCCGTCGGCCTCGGCCTGCTGGTCAATGTCGTCGTCGACCAGCATTTCGAGCAGCGCACCCGGCTGGGCCGGCTGCTGGCGGTGGTCGCCCAGTCACCCTCGCTGATCGGACTGGGACTCGATGAAGACACGGCTGCGATCATCGACGCCAACGACGTCCTCGAAGTCATCGGCCGTGGATCGGTGACGATCGTGGATGGCTCCGACGTGATCACCGATGCCTTCCAGACCACCGGTCACAAGCCGATGATGGTATCCAACGCGCGTCTGCACTCACTTCCCTCCGGCTATCGATTCGACCTGCGAGCGCGTCGCGTGTTGCCCCTCGACCAGAGCAAGACGGAGCGCATCGCGCAGCTGGCGCAGGGCCGCATCGCGAAGATGGTGCGGCAGGCGGCTGCCGAAGGCCGCAACGACCGCGCGCTCCAGCGCCGCCGGGCGCGGGATGAGGAGCGAAAGGCGTCGGAGTGAGCGATTCGCGGATGGAGACGCGAGTCGAGCGCGACGAGGACGCCAAGCACGAACCTGTCGCGAACAAGCCGCCGGTCGGTCCCGACCTCAAGATCCTCGAGAGCCAGGTCCTGCGCGGCCCCAACTACTGGTCGTACGAGCCGGCGATCCGTCTCCTTGTGGATCTGGGGTCGCTGGAACACTGGCCCTCGAACACGTTGCCGAATTTCACCGACGTCCTCATCAAGCTGCTGCCCGGCCTGTACGACCACGGTTGCTCGCTACACCGGCCTGGCGGCTTCATCGAGCGGCTTCGCGACGGCACCTGGATGGGGCATGTCGCCGAGCACGTTGCCCTGGAACTCCAGCGCGAGGCCGGCGGCTCGACCACCCGGGGCAAGACCCGCCGGGCGGGCACTCCCGGCCAGTACAACGTCATCTACGGCTACAGCGAGGAACAGGTGGGGCTGGCGGCCGGCAAGCTCGCCGTTCGTCTCCTCAATCATCTCGTACAGGCCAACCCGACGTTCGATTTCGTCGCCGAGCTGGAGAGCCTCGTGCTGCTCGCCGACCGGGCGGCCTTCGGACCATCGACGCAGGCGATCCTCGACGAAGCCGCTCGCCGCGACATCCCCTATATCCGGCTCAATGATCAGTCCTTCGTGCAGCTGGGTCAGGGGAAGTATCAGCAGCGGATCCGCGCCACCATGACATCGCGCACCTCGGCCCTCGGCGTGGACATTGCTGGCGACAAGAAGCTCACGACCACGTTGCTGGCGGCAGCCGGGCTTCCGGTGCCGAGGAGCGACATGGTCCGCACCGCTGACGAGGCGGCCGCGGTCGCCGCCCGCATCGGCTACCCGGTCGTGACCAAACCGCTCGACGGCAACCACGGCCGCGGCGTGAGCCTCGACCTGCGCGATGGGGAGGACGTCCGACGCGGCTTTGAGCGCGCGATTGCACAGACCCGCAGCGGCATCGTCGTGGTGGAAAGCTATATCCAGGGCAACGACTACCGCGTCCTCGTGATCGATGGCCACATGGTCGCGGTGGCACAGCGCGTCCCGGCCCACGTCATCGGAGATGGGAAGCACACGGTCCGCGAGCTGGTCGACATCACCAACCGCGACCCGCGGCGCGGCATCGGTCACGAAAAAGTGCTCACCCGTATCAAGATCGACGGCGCCGCCGAGGAGCTCCTCAAGCGGCAAGGGTTCGAGGTCGATGCCGTTCCGCCCCAGGGGACCTTCGTCAAGCTAGCGGCGACCGGAAACATGTCGACCGGCGGCATTTCCATCGACCGGACCTGGGAGGCCGATCACGACAACGTCGAGATCGCGGAGGAGGCTGCGCGCGTCGTTGGTCTCGACGTGGCCGGCATCGACTTCTTGACGCCGGACATTTGCCAGCCGGTTCGTGAAACCGGAGGCGCGATCGTCGAGGTCAATGCCGCCCCCGGATTCCGGATGCACACGCATCCGACAGAGGGCGATCCGCAGTACGTCGCAAAGGCCGTCATCGACATGCTCTTTCCCCAGGGCACGTCGGCCCGGATCCCGATCGTCGCGGTGACCGGCTCCAACGGGAAAACCACGACCGCCCGAATGATCGCGCACATCGTCCGGGGGCTCGGCCACCGGGTCGGGTTGACGACCACTGATGGCATCTACATCGATGGCCGCCTCGTGAAACAAGCCGACGCCAGCGGACCACGGTCGGCCCGCATGGTGTTGCAAAACCCGCGTGTCGATTTCGCGGTCTTCGAAGTCGCGCGGGGTGGCATCCTGCGTGAAGGGCTTGGCTACAGCGGCAACGACGTTGCGGTGGTCTTGAACGTAACGGGGGACCACATCGGCCTCAAGGAGGTGAACTCGCTACGGCAGCTGGCCGCGATCAAGCGGGTCATCGTGGAGGCGGTCCCTCGCAACGGGACGGCAGTCCTCAATGCCGACGACGAGCTGGTGGCCGACATGCGGACACATTGCAGCGGCTCGGTGATCCTCTTCTCGCTGCGCGATGACAATGAACTGGTGGAGCGCTGGGTACGGCGCGGGCGCAAAGCCTTCATCATTCAAAAGCAAGCCGGGGGCGGCGAGATGATGGTGCTTCGCGAGGGGCGACGTAGCACCCAGATCGGCTGGGTCCACCTGCTGCCGGCCACCTTCGAGGGCCGGGCCCGGGCAAACGTGCAAAACGCTCTGGCCGCCGCGGCGGCGGCGCACGCCGCCGGCGCGCACCTGCACGATATCCGGCAGGGGCTCCGCAGCTTCCACCCATCGTTCCATGAAGCGCCGGGACGGCTCAATATGTTCGAGCTCCACGGCGTGAAGGTGATCGTCGACTACGCCCACAACCCGCACGGTCTCGAGATGGCCGGTGATTTCGTCGAGCGGCTGACGGCGCCGGGCGTCAACGGGCCCGAACCGGGCCGGCGGATCGCCGTGATCGCCACCCCCGGCGACCGTCGCGACGAGGACATGCGCGAGCTCGGCCGAGTGGCGGCCCGCGTCTTCGACGACCTCATCGTCCGGGAGGATGCGAATCCGCGCGGGCGGCAGCGCGGCGAGATCGCGCAGCACGTCATGGAGGGCATCAAGGCGGCCGCCGAGAGCCGGGTCCTGAGCGCCGAGATCATCATCGATGAGCGGCCGGCCATCGCGGCCGCCCTCAGCCGAGCGAGGCCCGGAGATGTCGTCCTATTGTGCGTCGACAAACCGGCCGATACCTGGCGCGATCTCGAGGCCCGCCGGGCGCTGCCGGTCTCGCCCGCGTAGGGGTCAGAAGGCTGACCGGCGGCCCCCTCCGATCTATTCGCGGGCCCGCCTGACCAGCGACCGGATCCGCTGCGGTCCGGCGGAAACGCCGCCGCGGTCGCGCAGGTAGCTGAAGATCTCCGGGCGCTGCGAAAGCGCGGTGATCGCGATCACGTCGTTGGCTTCGGACTCCCGCAACATCCAATCCAGTGCCGACACCTCGTCCGGAAAAACGGACGCCTCTGGCTTGCCGCCATCCAGGATGCCGGCCTGCAGCCGGCGGACCAGGTCCTGCGGATCGCGGCCACGCAGATAGCGATGGAGCTCCGCCACCGCCAGCCGGTCGGCGCCTCGAGCCGCGGTGTATCCGAGCCGATGGAGGATGGCGTTGGTGCGGTCGCCGGCTGCGCCGAAGCTGAGAAAGACGCGCCCGCCCCGCAGTCGCAGGCCCTGGCAGATTTCCACCAGTCCACGCATGCCGTCTTCGTTGTGCGCGTAATCGATGACGACCACTCGGCCGTCGACGTCGAAAACATTGGCGCGGCCTGGGTTGCTGTCAGGGTCCAGCACAAACGACCGCAGGCCTTCGATGACCGCCTCCTCGGGAATGTCCGCCCCCAGGGCGGCGGCCGCCGCTCCCATCGCGTTGCTGAGGTTGTGGGCGGAAATCCCGGCAAGCGTGACCGGCACATCCTCCACCGGCAGCAGCCGGTGGACGGGACGGCGCGGAGACATCACGACGACCGCGCCGTCCAGTACGGAAATCGCCCGGCCACCCTCCGCCAGCGTGGCGCGGATCGCCGGGTGATCGGCATCGAGGGAGAACAGCCATGGGTGGCCGGCCGCCTGCCGCCGCATCGCGAGCACGCGCGGGTCGTCGGCGTTCAGCACATCCCACCCCTCCGGCCGGGTGATCCTTGTGATCGTCGCCTTCACCTCGGCCAGTTGATCGAGCGTCCGGATCCCGTACTGGTCGAGGTGATCGGCCGTCACGTTCGTCACGACGGCGACGTCGTTGTGGTCGGTCCCGATCCCGCGCAGCAGGATGCCGCCACGGGCCGTTTCCAGGACGGCGACGTCGATCCCCGGCTGCGCCAGCGCCTTCGCGGCACCGCTGAATCCCGAATAGTCTCCGGCTTCCACCAGCTCGTCATCGCGGTAAACGCCATCGGTCGTCGTGTAGGCGACCGATTGGCCGGCGGTCCGAGCCAGATGCGCGATCAGCCGAACGGTAGTCGTCTTTCCGTTGGTTCCGGTCACGGCGATGACCGGGATCGCCGGTCGCAGGCCGGGCGGCGGCGGCCCGGGCTCGGCCGCGGCGACGCGGCCCGCGGCCTCTTCGATCGCGCGCGCGATCGAGCGGCGCCCGTCGAGGCACAGCTCCAGCAAGGGCGCCAGCTCCCGGCCGAACGCCTCCGCCGCTTCCTGCCGACGCCAGGGAAAGGCGACGATCGCCTCGTCGGGATTGGGGCCCGGCCGGCCACGAACGGCGAGGTGGGTCTCCGTTGCCTCGGCGAGCTCACGGGTGAGGTGGACCGCGAGGCGGGCGATGAAGCGGCGGCGTTGATCGCTCCCGGGTGCACCCGCGGTAGCCGCTGATGGAATCCCCGCCCGCCGGCTGAGGCGTCTGGCGCGCTCGTCGGTCAGGACGAGCCAGGGACCCACGTCGAGCGTCAGCTTGATCGCGGGGCGCGTGAAATACAGGTTTGGCCCGTCGAGCACTCGGAGCTCGCGCAGTCTGACGCCATCGGCTTCGCCCATAGAATGGCCAGGCTTCAGTCTGGCAGGCGCGAGCGCTGGCTAGCTCAGTTTTTCTTTGGTCTCGAGCTCGCTCGTTTGCGACATCGTCTGGTGCAGACGGGCGAGCAGCACGCGATAATCGGTGATCAGCTGCCGGGTGCGATTACGCACTTGCCGGTAGTCCGAGATCGGCGGCCGGCCCTCCGCGCTGCGATCCAGGAAGGGCTGCAAGGCGTCGCTCAGCTCTCGTGTCTTCTGTGCCATCACCCCAAGGATCTGCACCTTCAGATCCGTGGAGAGTCCGTCCATGATGTCCGCATACCCCTCGAGCAGGGACAGCTTGGTCCGGATCGTTCTCGCGGCCCTGGACGCCCGCTCCTCGGCCGCGGAAGGCGTCCGCCGCAGCGGAACGACGTTGCCGCGTTGCGGCTCGAGGGCGCTCATGCGGTAAAGACCAGCCCGTAGCCACGGCGCGGCTCGCTGACAAGCCGGGCGGGCACCCTGGCGCTGGCCAGATGGCGCCGCAGGCGGACCACATAGGTTCGGAGCTGCTCGGCGGATAGCTCGGGTGCGCCCCATGCGAGGCTGACCAGCTGTGTCGCGGAATAGAACTGACCGGGCCGGCGGGCCAGGAACGCCAGCAGCTCGGCTTCCCGGCGGGTCAGCGTCAGGTGCCGGCCGGCATAGCTGAGCAGCCGGCGGCGAACATCGAGATCAAGGCCGGCCAGCTGCCAAAGGCGATGCTCCCAGAAGTCGAGGCGCGACTGCAGCCGGCGGGCATGCGCCTCCATTGAGCGCTCGTCGGCATCGTGGCTCATCAGCGCCACCGACTGACCATTGCTTTCGCCATTGCGAAGCCGGCTCAGCGTCCGTTCGGCGAAGGTCGCCAGCTCCCGATAGATCGTGACCCATTGCCGGGCATCTTCGACGTCGCGGGTGTCGGGCTGTTCGCCCTGGATGAGATAGAGCTCACCGGTGGGCGGGCTGGTGACGGAGGCTCGTGCCATGGCTCGATAGTACGCCTCCAGCGACGGCCTCACCCGTTTGGCGCCAACCCGCCAGAACTGCGCCTCGGGCGCCCGGCACGGCCTACGCTGAGGCGTTGTAGCATGGGCCGGAGGAGGGCAGCCTTTGGTCCAGCATGCCCGGCGAACTCGAGACCCGGACGATCTCGATCTGCCGAAAATCGCCCGGCCGTTTCCGGGCGCGGCCTTCGATGTGGTCGCCATGGCCGCTTCGGCCGGGGGCATTGGCGCCCTCGGCCGGGTCCTGGCCGACCTGCCCGCCGACTTTCCGGCGGCGATCGTGGTCGTCCAGCACCTTGATCCCCGCCACCGCAGCCTGATGGCCGACATCCTGCGCCGGCGGACCGAGCTCGCGGTAGTGCAAGCCAGCGAAGGCGACCGGGTGGTACCCGGGACGGTCTATATAGCGCCGCCCGACCGCCACCTTCTTGTCAACCGCGACGGGACGCTGTCCCTGTCGCAATCCGAGTTGGTGCATTTCGTCCGGCCCAGCGCGGACCTGCTTTTCGAGTCGGTGGCGGCGAGCTACAAAGACCGAGCCATTGCCGTCGTCCTCACCGGAACGGGCAGCGATGGATCCATGGGCATCGGGGCGATCAAGAAGATGGGGGGCACCGTGATCGCCCAGGATGAACACTCAGCTGAGTTCTACGGCATGCCGGCGGCGGCCATCAAGTCCGGGAACGCGGACTTCATCCTGGCGCTGGAGGAGATTCCGTCCGCACTCGTCACCCTGATCATGAAGGGAATGGTGCAATGACCGACGAACCGCAGGATCCCGCCTTCGAACACCTCCTTCAGTACCTGCTGGAGAATCGAGGCTTCGATTTCAGCGGCTACAAGCGCACCACGCTGCACCGCCGGCTTGCCAGGCGAATGTCGCAGGTGGGCGTCGCTGATTACACGGCCTATCTCGACTACCTCCGGGCCAACCAGGAGGAATTTGCCGCCCTTTTCAACACCATCCTGATCAATGTCACCGGCTACTTCCGCGATGCGCCCGCCTGGGAATACTTGCAACGCGAGATCCTGCCCAGACTGATCGCCGCCAAGGAACGTTATGAGCCGATCCGGGTATGGAGCGCCGGCGTCGCCTCGGGTGAAGAGGCCTACAGCGTCGCGATGCTGCTCTCCGAGGCGCTCGGCGCCTCCGAGTACCGGGATCGGACGAAGATTTACGCGACCGACGTCGATGAAGACGCGCTGACGCAAGCCCGGCAGGGCCGAGCTGAAGACAAGGACCTCGAGGAAGTCCCGGCGGAGCTGCGGGAGAAATACTTCGAGCGCGAGGGAGATCGTTACCTGTTACGAAGCGACCTGCGCCGCTCCATCATCTTCGGGCGCCACGACCTGGTACAGGACGCGCCGATCTCGCGCATCGATCTGCTGATCTGCCGCAATACCTTGATGTATTTCGAAAGTGAGGCGCAGGCCAAGATCCTCGCGCGTCTGCACTACGCCCTCAACGAGAACGGGTACCTGTTCTTAGGCAAGGCGGAGATGTTGCTCAGCAGAGACGCGCTGTTCACCCCGGTTGAACTGAAACACCGCATCTTTACCAAGGTGCCGAAAGTCAGCCTCCGCGAGCGGCTGCTCGTGCTGGCGCAGGCCGGCAACGTCGACATGGGCAATCAGGTGACACGCCAGACTCGACTCCGCGACGTAGTTGCTGACACGCTTCCGCTGGCGCACCTGGTCGTCGACGCCGGTGGCTATTTGATGTCGATCAACCAGCGCGCCCGGTCCCTGTTCGGCCTGGTGACTGCCGACATTGGCCGGCCATTGCAGGACCTGGAAGTCTCCTACCGGCCGGCTGAGCTCCGCTCCATGATCGACCAGGCCTACAAAGACCGCCGGCCGCTGGAAGCCCGCGACGTGGAGCGGCGGAGCGGCAACGGCGACGCTCAGTATTTCGATGTCGAGGTTGTCCCACTGCTCGACAACGACGCGACGCTGCTGGGAGCGAGCGTCACCTTCATGGATGTGACGGGCGCCCATCGGCTGTACCGGGAGCTGGAGCGCTCGAAGCAGGAGCTGGAGACGGCGTCGGAAGAGCTGCAGTCCACCAACGAAGAGTTGGAGACGACCAACGAAGAATTGCAATCCACGGTCGAAGAGCTGGAAACGACCAACGAGGAGCTCCAGTCCAGTAACGAGGAGCTCGAGACCATGAACGAGGAACTCGAGTCAACCAACACGGAATTGCAGACGATCAACACCGAGTTGCAACAACGCAGCATCCAACTCGATCGGGTTAACAGCTTCATGGAGCAGATCATGGCCAACCTCGATGTGGGGGTCGCCGTGCTCGACAGGGACCTGCGCATTCAGCTCTGGAACCACCGTGCCGAAGATATGTGGGGCGTTCGCGCGGGCGAGACGGTTGGTCAGCCGATACTCACTCTCGATATCGGTTTGCCGCTGGCTGAGCTGGCCGGGCCGATCAAGGCGTGCCTGGCGGATGGCGATGGGCACCAGTCGGTCACGCTCTCGGCCACCAACCGTCGCGGCAAGCGGTTCGCCTGCCGGGTCCAGTGTTCGGCGATGGCCGGCTCTGAAGGCATCCGAAGCGTGATCCTCTTGATGGAGCCCGTCGAAGCCGTTCCGTCCTGAGTTTCTACGCCGGCTCCGCCAGGCGGGCCAGCAGTACCGCCTCCATCCTGGCGGCGTGCCCACCGGCCCTCCCGGCGCGATCGCGGAAGCGGGCGGCGCTGATCCGATCGCCGCGCTTCTCCGCCTTGCCCGCCAGATGCGTCGAGAGTGAGGCCTGTTCTTCCAGGGCCCTGACGCCGGCCCAGAGGGAGGCCTCGAGGCTCGACGCATGCGCCTCCAGCAAACTCAAGTCCGAGTAAGCGTGACCCACCCGGCAGCGAAAGTCCGGCGCCGCATCCTCGTCGGCGGCCCAGAGCACGCCATGGCACTCAGGGCAGGCGATACCCGTCGGACTCCCAGGCGCATCCCCGGCTCCAACTACGACATGCCCTCCGTTGGGACTGCTGGCCCCGGCCGCCATCCCCTCAGCCCTGTCGCCGGCTTTCCCGGCGTGGCTCGCTATCAGGTTGGCGATCTCGGCCACCGGTGCCACGTGCTGAGGGCGAGCGCTCCAGATCGCATTCTCCGGCATTTGCGGAAAGAGCGCCTCCTTGGGCTCCTGGACGATGGCGGTGCCTCCCTGCCGCCGGATGAACCGCAATCCGCTGCTGCCGTCGTCGAGCGTGCCGGACAGGATCACACCGATGACCCGCTGTCGATAGGCCGAGGCCGCGCTCCGAAACAGCGGATCGATTGCCGGGCGGTGCCCGCCTTCTTTCGGTCCACTACTGACACTCACCCGTCCGTATTCCACCACCAGGTGACGATCGGGCGGCGCCACGTAAATCCGATCGCAAAGGATGGGCTCACCATCAGTCGCCACCGCGGCCGTCAGCGATCCCCGGCGGGTCAGGATTGCGGGGAGCAGGCTGTCGCCCAGGGGATACGTGTGGATCACGACCAGGATCGCCGCATCGAGCTGAGGAGGGAGGTGCGAAACCAGCTTGCTCAGCGATTCGATGGCCCCCGCCGACCCTCCGATCACGATGATGTCGCGCGGTTCGCTCACGTTTTCACTCTAGACCCGGATCGGGGCGCTACCGAAATCGACAGGTTGCGATCCGCCCGCGGGATTGCGGTTCTTTTTGCGCGCGGCCTCGTACCGGTGAGCTCGAGATGCAAGTCGGGGTGGGAGTCTACATTGAGCCCGTGCCCGCTTACATTTGCCGGACCTGCGGGGTGCAACAGGCGTCCAGCGCGGAACCGCCGGCGCATTGCGCGATCTGCGACGACGAGCGTCAATACGTGCCGCCGCAGGGGCAGCGTTGGGCGACGCTCGAGGAGCTTCGGGCGGAAGGCCGGCGTGCTGACGTCCGCGACCTCGAACCGGGACTGACCGGGATCGGCGCGGATCCATCGATTGGAATCGGCCAGCGGGCGCTGCTGGTGCAGACGGCTGCCGGCAATGTCCTCTGGGACTGCCTGGGCTTTATCGACGATGCGGGCGTCGCCGCGGTTCGGGACCGGGGTGGGCTGAGCGGCATCGCGATGTCGCATCCGCATTTTTACGGCGTGTGCGTCGAGTGGAGCCAGGCCTTCGGCAACGCCCCGATCTTCATCCCCGAGGCAGACCGGCGATGGGTCATGCGGCCCGATCAGGCGGTGCGCTACTGGCGGGATACCGTCACCCCGGTCGCCGGAATCACGCTGATCCAATGCGGTGGCCACTTCGAGGGGAGCGCCGTCCTCCACTGGCCCGGCGGGGCCGAGGGCCGCGGGGCTCTCCTCACCGGTGACACCATGACGGTGGTGGCCGACCGCCGCTTCGTCAGCTTCATGCGGAGCTATCCCAATGAAATTCCGCTCTCGGCGGCGACCGTCAAACGGATCGCGGCGACGGTGCGTCCCTACCGCTTTGACCGCGTGTACGGCGGTTGGTGGGACCGGGTCGTCGACCGCGACGGCGCCGCCGCTGTCGAGCGCTCTGCCGAACGCTACATGCGGTGGATCGCAGACCCCGCGGGTCGCGTTTGAATGCCTCATCACAAAGCGGTTAAGAGTGCCTCCTTGAGCTCAACCGGCCGCATGATGAGCGCCAGGTGCGGGGATGACGAGGACGAAGTGGATCGCCGTCATCGCCGCCTTCCTCGGCCTGGTCGCGGTCAGCGCGCTCGCGATCGAGGGCCAGCAGGGTTGCGGGAACCAGACCGAGGCATCCGGCTGTACCCGCGTGCTGTTCATTGGCAATAGCTACACCTACGTCAACGACCTCCCGGCGATGTTCGCGGAACTGGCCCGCTCCGGAGGACATCGAGTCGAAACCGGCATGGTGGCGGTAGGCGGCTCGACGCTTGCCG